>NZ_DATJJK010000041.1:0-27333 GCF_035492295.1 Acidisoma sp.
GGGCGATGCATCGACGATGCCGAGCCGCAGACCCGCCGCCTCCACCGCCACCGGCCAGACGAAATCCAGCCCCCAGCCCATGCCGGCCTCCGGCCCGAAGGGCAACAGCAAAGCCATCGCGTCGCGACGGATCGCGACAAGCGGTCCGATCTCCACGAAGCGCGTTCGCCGCGCGACGAGCCCCGGCATCTGCAGGACGATGCCGTGGTCGACGAAACTGTCCAGGCTGCGGGCGGGTTGGCAGATTGCAAAGTTATATCGCTCGGCCGCGCCAATAAAACGGTCGAGAAAGCCCTTCGGCAGTTCGATGTCGTCATCCGCAATGATGAGCCAATCAAAATATCCGGCATCGCGGGTCAGACCGTCGATGATGCCAAATTTGGGCTCGGGTGCGACGTAGATCGCGACCGTACCGGGCAAGCTGCAATCCCCGTCCCCGCCAGCCGCGATCGCCGCCCAGCGCTGCGTCACTGCATGATCCCGGCTGCGGGCGCATTCGTAGGCAACGTGGCCCGCGGTGTTCGGCTTGCCAGCCAGGTAGATGCCGGCGAGCAGAATGTCAGACATGGAAGAGCCGTGCGAGACGCTCGGCGACAGCCGCTTCCGAAAGCGTCGCCTCTATCAGCGCCCGCCCCTCTTGCTGCAAGCCGTGCCACGGCGCGTCCTCGCGCAGCAGGGTGACTACACGATCGGCGAAATCCTGCGGCTCCTCCGCAATCAGCAGATGACGGCCATCCTCCGCCGCCATCCCCTCGGCCCCGATGCCGGTGGTGACAACGGGCAGGCCGGACATCATGGCCTGGCCGACCTTGCCCTTCATGCCGGCGCCGAAGCGGAGGGGCGCCACGAAAACCCGTGCGGCATCGAAGATGGGGGCGAGATCAGGGACATGACCGAGCACCTCGATCCCCGGCCGATCGCCAAGCGCCAATACCTCGGGCGTCGGATTGGAGCCCGCGATCCGGAAGACGACCTCAGGCGCCTCGGCGCGGATCAGCGGCAGAATGTGGTCCGCGAACCAGAGTACGGCATCGGCGTTGGGTTGGTGCCAGAAACCGCCGAGGAAAAGCACACCCTGCCGCCCCGCCACGCCAGCAGGGGGGGAACCGGGAGAGGCGAAGACATTGGGCACGGTCTCGACCACGACCTCGGGCACGAGATCGAGCAGCAGCTGCCGCTCGGGCTCCGAGATGGCGAGGGTCACATCGGCGCTCCTGAGACAGGCGAGTTCGAGCTCGCGCATCGCCCGCGCCTGCCGGTGCAGGAGGGGGCTGTTTTTGACGGCCGCCTGCCGCTCCATGCGCAGGAAATGCAGGTCCACTGTGTCGTAGAGCACGCGCGCCCAGGGACAGAAGCTGCGCACAAGGGGGATGACATCGCTTGCGACGCCCGGAAAACTCACGAAGGCAAACCGCATCCGTCCGCCATGCGCGGCCAAGAAATGGCGAATCCCCTCCAGCCCATAGGCGAAGCCGGTGACGCCGATCTCCACCAGCGCCGCCTCGTACCGCTGCCGTCCCGCCTCTGTCGCCAAGGGACCAGGTCCCTGCTCCGGCAGGAAGGAGCCGAAGGTGACGCGCCAGCCCAGGCGGGAAATCATGCCGATGAGCGTTTTGAGGCGTAAGCCGCCACTTTGCTGATCGAAAAGCGGCAAATGGTCCGCCACGACCAGAACCTCGCCGAGGCTTTGTCCTTCCGGCCGGCCGCGCAGAATACCAGGCCCGACGAGACCGC
Organism: Acidisoma sp.; assembly: GCF_035492295.1. Taxonomy (GTDB): domain Bacteria; phylum Pseudomonadota; class Alphaproteobacteria; order Acetobacterales; family Acetobacteraceae; genus Acidisoma. The sequence continues at coordinate 1,735 of NZ_DATJJK010000041.1, forward strand.
CCGGCAGAGGCAGGGCCGCCGACGGCGGCCGATCTGTCTCGGCGATGGCGCTGTCGGCGCTTGGTGGCCGGGCACCGCGCAGGAGACCCGCCAGGACACGGAAAGGCGCCGTCAGCCGCCAGCAGGTCGAGGCGTGAAGCGCGCGGATCAGTGCGTCCTTGCTCGCGATCCTGTGGCGCAGGTAGGCAGCATCCTGCGGATCGGGATGCCAGGGACGGGCGGCCTGGCCTGACAGCGCGTCCCGCAGCCGGTTGCGTTCGGCCGTCAGCCGCGCGACTTCGCACCGCAGCAGCGCTTCGCGCAGATCGGCCGTCCCCTGCCAGGGACCCACCTGATAGGGAGCCGGCTGTTCGCGCCAGGCGGGCCCTCCGCTGGCATGGGGCAGCAGTGCGTCGGGCGACACTGGCCGTTCCTTCCCGAGAGCTTAACGATGCAATATCGTATCATTATCCTTTCGTTATGATAACGGCAAGCCTTCTGGCGCAGACGCCAGGGCGTCAGGCGAAGGCGGCTATGACGGCATCCGGCACCAATCCGCAACGCGCCATTTCCGCCTCCAGCTCGGTGCTGCTGCGCCCGGCCATGATGCCGGTCCGGACAAGCAGGGAGCGGCAACCCTGGGCGGCAGCCCCCGCCGCATCATGCTCCAGACTGTCGCCCACGGCCCAGATGCGTCCACGGTCCAGCCCATCGCCCAGCCATGGGGCGAGCAGCGCGAAGGCCGCGGTGTAGATCGCAGGTTCCGGCTTGCCGATCCACATCACCTCTCCCCCCATCTCCGCATAAAGCTCGGCGACGCGGCCCGGCGCGGGCGCAAGCTGGCCGTCGCCGAGGACCATGAGACGATCAGGATTGCCGCAGAGACAGGGAATGCCGCGCCGCGCGGCAGGCGCCAAACGGGCGCTATAGGCATCGAGCCCGATGCGATCAGCCTCGCTGCCGAGCAAAAGGATCAGGTCGGCCTCCGCGGCATCCTCGGTTCTCTCAAGGGCAAGGCCGGCCAGCGCCTCCCGGTCCTCGCCCCTGGAAAGGACGAGGCAGCGCCGGACCCCCGACAAAGCCGGCAGCCGGCCCTCGGCAAGCAACCTCCATGCGACCTCACCCGAGGTGAGGAACGCATCGTAACTCTCAGGGGGAAGGCCGAGACGGGCAATCCGCGCCATATTCGGCGCCGCACGTTTGCCGGAATTGGACAGGATCACGATGCGCTTACCCGCCAATCGCAGCCGCGCCATGGCCGCCGCCACGCCGGGATACATGCTGATTCCATCATGCAGTGTGCCGAACTGGTCAAGAAGGAAGGCATCCGCTTGATCGAGAATGTCGTCCAGCCGGGCGATCGTCGTGAAGGTCTGCATCGGGCATCACATCCTGGGCGGGGTCACGCCATTGTGCCCGTCTTCCGCATTGAACGGAAAGTCGCTGGTCTCACCTAGAAACGGGCAACGCAAGAACAAAGGCGAGGATCGATATGATGAAAAAGCTATCGCTACTGATACCCGCGGCAGGTCTGCTCTTGGGTCTCGCGGCCTGTGCCGACGAGGGCACGATGGCCAAGGAACCGGCGCCCACCTCGCCGGCTCCCAGCTCCCCCGCCTCGACCTCGCCCGTCAATCCCGTGCAGGGCAGCGTGCCCAGCACCAACAGCTCCGGCGCCGCGCCGACCGCACCGGGCGGCGGCAACGGCACGGGAGGCTGATGCCAAAAAAGGGCGGGTGGAAAACCACCCGCCCTTTTTTTGTTCGAATGAAGCTTAGAACTCGAAATGCTCCGCAGGATCGCGTCTGCCGGAGGACTGGCTCATCGCATTGAGCAGGAAGGACAGGCCAAAGCTCACGATGAGATTGATGATGACCGCATAGAGGGCGGCATAGCCCGGGGCCAGAAGCCCACCCATATGCAGCGCAAAGATCGCCGATTTGAATCCGGTTGAGGCCGCCATGGCCGTACCCACCACCATGCCGCAGGCCCAGCCCGTCAGCAGTGCGCCGGCCCGCAACCGCATCCGCGACAAGCCGCAGAAGATCGCCGGCAGAGTCTGGATGATCCAGATACCGCCCAGAAGCTGAAACTCGATCGCGGCCGTCGCCGGCAGTCCCAGGATGAAGGCAAGCGCGCCGAGCTTCACGATCAGCGAGATCAGCTTGGCCATGCGCGATTCCTGCAGGTCGGTGGCGCCCGGCCGCAGGAAGGCCTTGTAGATGTCACGCGTGAAGATATTCGCCGTCGCGATGGACATGATCGAGGCTGGCACCAGCGCGCCGATGGCGATGGCGGCAAAGGCAATCCCCGCGAACCACCCGGGAAAGGCCTTCAGAATCAGCGCGGGGACGGCAAAATTGCCCTTGTATTGCGCGAAGCCGGAAGCGAACTGCGGGTCCTTCGCGACGCCATAAGCGATCGCCATGAAACCGAGCAGTGCCAGCAGGCCAAGCACAAGGGAATAGGCCGGCAGCAGCGCCGCATTGCGCTTGATCACCCGCCCGCTGGACGCGGCAAGGATGCCCGTCATGGAATGGGGATAGAGGAAGAGCGCGAGGGCCGAGCCGAGCGCGAGGGTCGCATAAGCACTGTAGCTGCCGAGGCTCGCCGCCCCCGGAACTGGCAGTGTGAGCTTCGCCGCCGGCACCGCCGCGAAAATCTTGGCCCAGCCCCCGAGTTGCATGGGGATCACGATCGCGGCCGCGATGACGGTCGCATAGATCAGAAGATCCTTCACGACGGCGATGATCGCGGGGGCGCGCAGACCACTGGTATAGGTAAAAGCGGCCAGAACGATGAAGGCGACGAAGAGCGGAATATCCGCCCAGATGCCCGATCCCTGAAGACCGAGGGCAGCGAGCACCACCTGCATGCCGACAAGCTGTAGCGCGATATAGGGCATGGTCGCGAGAATGCCGGTCACGGCGACGGCGAGGGAAAGCGCCCGGCTGTCGAACCGGCCGCGCACGAATTCGGGCGCGGTCAGATAGCCGTTGCGTTTGCAAACCCGCCAGAGACGCGGAAAGAACACGAACAGCACCGGATAGATGATGATCGTATAGGGCACGGCAAAGAAGCCGATTGCGCCGGCGCCGTAGATCAGGGCAGGCACGGCAACGAAGGTATAGGCGGTGTAGAGATCGCCGCCGAGCAGGAACCAGGAAATCAACGTGCCGAAGCGGCGGCCGCCGAGACCCCATTCATGCAGGGTATCGAGATCGCCGCGCCGCCATTTGGCGCCCATGAAGCCAAGCACCGTCACGAGAGCGAAGAGTACCAGGAAGACGACAAGCGCCACCGGCTGGAGAGCGAGCGGCGCCATCACGCGTCATCCTCGTGGTGGCCGCGCGCATCCTCGATGAAGAAGACGATGCCGACCAAAACCGAGCAGAGGATGACCCAGAGCATCTGGTACCAATAGAAGAAGGGAAAGCCCCAAAGGCTGGGCCCGGTCCGGTTGAAGCAGCCGACGGCCAGCACCGCGAGGACGGGCAGGATGAGCAGGACACGCCAGAGACTGGCGCGTGGGCGGGATCTTTGGGGCATGACGTCCTCCAGCCTGCGCCACGAAGCGGGCGCTCTGATTTCCCCCTCCCTACCAATTCGTAATGTCATGGGCAATTGCCCAGCCTGCGGAATAGTCTGGGGGATTCCAGGCGGGGAAGGGCTATTTCGGCGGCGGCACGCCGGCCTCAGCCAGGGCCGCGGCCTGGCGTTCGGCAAGGGCTGCCTCGTCAAACTCTGCCGTCACCTCCCGGTAGAGGCGGCTCCAGTTGAGTTCCGCCTTCAGGCGCAGGAAGACACTCCCGAGCCCGACCGCCGAGCGGTCCATCAACACGAATTCCCGCGGCGGACGCACGCCCCCGATGCTTTTGAGGCCGGAATGGACCTCCTCAGCGACCGCCCGGCCGAAATGTCCCTCGCCATTCTCCTGGATGCGGCGCACCCGGTCATCCAGCAGCGGCTCATAGAGAAAACGCGCCCAGCCGTTAAGGACACGCACCTTTTCGGGTGTGATGTCGGCGAAGCCCCAGCTGCTGTAAGCCCGGGCCGCCCTGTCCTCGTCCGCATCCCGCACCGCTTCGAACAGGTCGATCACGCCACGCACGAAATGCGGTGGGAAAACACGGATCGCACCGAAGTCGAGCAGGTTGACCCCGCCATCCGGCCGCACCTGGTAATTGCCGAGATGCGGATCGCCGTGAATGATTCCATATTGGTAGAAGGGCACGTACCAGGCCCGGAACAGCGCCTCGGCCACACGGTTGCGGGCTTCGAGCGAAGGCTCGGTATCGAGCCAGCGCTGCAACGGGCCGCCATCCAGCCAGGTCATGGTCAACAGGCGGGATGTTGTGAGGTCGGCCACCGGCGTCGGTACATGAATATCTGCAACCGGGGCGAGCATCGAGCGGTAGAGCCGCATCTGTGCGGCCTCTCGCATGTAGTCCAGCTCCTCCCTTAGCCGCTCGGAGAGTTCCTTGTAGATCTCGTCATGCTGGATCGCATTGTCCATGCGATGATAGATCGCCATGGCGATCTTGAGCTGGCGGAGGTCGGCCTCCACCGTGCTCGGCATGTCGGGATATTGCAGCTTGCAGGCGACCGTCTCGCCATCGTGCAGCACCGCCTTGTGGACCTGGCCGAGGCTCGCGGCGGCGGCGGCTTCCTGCCCGAAGCTCTGGAAGCGGGACTGCCAGTGGGGGCCCAGTTCCCCCGCCATGCGGCGGCGGACGAAAGGCCAGCCCATGGAAGGCGCATTGGCCTGCAATTCGGAAAGCTCCGCCGCATATTCGGGTGGCAGCGCATCCGGAATGGTGGTGAGGATCTGGGCAACCTTCATGAGCGGACCTTTGAGCCCGCCCAGCACCTGCCGCAGATCCTCGGCATGTGCCGCGCGATCGGTCTTGATCCCGAAGACTCTCTCGCCGGCGACGCGCGCGGCAATGCCGCCGACCGCGCCTGAGGTGCGGGCGAAACGGCGCATGCTGCCGAAAAAGGTAGCGTCCCGGCCGCCCATCTTATCCGACATGCATCAGGCTCCGCCCTGCTTACCCACCTGCGGTTCGCCCGCTTCCAGCTCGTCGATAAAGCCGGAGATGATGTCGAGCCCGCGAGTCCAGAAGGCAGGGTCCGCAGCATCCAGCCCGAAGGGAGCCAGAAGTTCGCGGTGCCGCTTGGTGCCGCCCGCGCGCAGCATGTCGAGATACTTTTCCTGGAAGCGGGGATGGCCGCCCGCAAATTCCGCATAAAGCGCGTTCACCAGGCAATCCCCGAAGGCATAGGCGTAAACGTAGAAGGGCGAATGGACGAAGTGCGGCACATAGGCCCAGTAATTCGCGTAGTCGGGGGTGAAGTCGAAGGCGGGGCCGAGGCTTTCGGTCTGCACCTCAAACCAGATTTCGCCCAGGCGCTCGGGCAGCAATTCGCCCGACCGACGCCCCTCATGCACCCGCGCCTCGAAGCGATAGAAGGCGATCTGGCGGACCACCGTATTCAGCATGTCCTCGACCTTGGCGGTCAGCATGATGCGACGGCGGGCGGGGTCGGTCTCGGCATCCAGGATGGCGCGGAAGGTCAGCATCTCGCCAAAGACGCTCGCCGTCTCAGCCAAGGTCAGCGGCGTGCCGGAGCGGAGATAACCCTGCGTTTCGCCCGCCAGTACCTGATGCACGCCGTGCCCGAGTTCGTGGGCGAGCGTCATCACGTCCCGCGTGCGGCCGTGGTAGTTGATCAGAATATACGGATGGGCGGAGGGCACGGTGGGGTGGGCGAAGGCACCGCCCGCCTTGCCGGGGCGAAGGCCCGCATCGATCCAAGGCTTGTCGAAAAACCGCTGGCCGATTTCGGCCAGCACCGGGCTGAAGGCACCATAGGCCGAGAGAACCCGGCCGCGGGCTTCCGCCCAGCCGATCTTCTTGTCGGCGTCGCTGGGCAGCGGCGCGTTGCGGTCCCAGTGCTGGAGCTTTGGCAGGCCGAGCCAGCCGGCCTTGAGTTGGTAGTAGCGGTGCGAAAGCCGGCCGTAATTGGCGACGACGGCGGAGACCAGAGCGTCCACCACCTCGTCCTCCACCATGTTGGAGCGGTTACGGTAGCTCGCGGGCGTCGGGTAGCGCCGCCAGCGGTCGATCGTTTCCTTGTCCTTGGCGAGGGTGTTCGTGATCAGCGAGAAGAGTCGGATATTGTCGGCGAGCGTCTTGCTGATCCCCACGGCTGCCGCCTCGCGCGCAGCCCGGTCGCGGTCCGACAGGCGATTCAACGCATCGCTGACGGTCAGGCTGTCCTCGCCGACCGCGACGCGCAGCGCGGCCATGGTCTCGTCGAAAAGCCGGCTCCAGGCGCTCGCCCCGGTGACTTCCTTCTCGTGCAGCAACTGCTCGATCTCGTCCGAGAGCTGATGCGGCTTGAAAATGCGCAGATCGTCGAGCCAGGATTTCCAGGGCGCGAGCGCCGGATCCATCAGCTTCTCCGCCAGCGCCGCATCGTCGAGCCGGTTGAGCTCCAGGCTGAAGAAGAGGAGATCGGTCGAGATGTCCGTCACCTTCTCGCTCATGGACTGGTAGAAACGGGCAATCTTCGCGTCCGAACTATCGCTGCTGAAGAGCAGCTGGGCATAGGACATGATGCGGCCGAGCGTTTCCTCAATGGTCTCGAAACGGGAGAGCGCGGCCGCGAGTTCGGCGCCCGACTGAGCCGCGAGCTTACCCGCGAAGGCCGAGCGGAAGGCTGCCGCCTGCGCCTTCGCCTCGTCCAGATCGCGAGCGAGCGCCGGACTGTCGATGCCGCCGTAGAGGTCCGCGAGGTCCCAGGAGGGCAGATGGTCCGCCGCACCGGTCGTGTCCCCCTGAGCGGGACCATCCGGCTTGTGCAGCGTCTCAACTCGAACCATGGCAGCAAATCTCCAGACTATCCTGAGGCAGTGTAGGACAAGCCTCGACCGGCTGATAGCGCCCCGCAGAGCGCCAGCCGAGGGTCCACCACCCCTTATGATCGGCGGCCATCACTCGGCCGCAAGGCGCTGGTCGGCACCGCTCCCATGCCGGCGGCTCTGGGCACGAACCAGCCGAGCCATCTTGCGCAGATCGGCCTCCTCGAGCTTCATCGCCGCGTCGACCCAGACGTCAACGACGTCGATCAACTCTTCGCGGGTCAGCGGGTTCACGCGGTGCCGGGCCTTCAGCACGGCCTGGTGGGCGTTGAAGCGACGGTCGAGCCGGCCGAGGTATTCCCGCACGGCCGTGTCCCCTTCCCCGTCTTCCGCCAGATGATCGACCAGCCCCATCTCATGAAGTTCGACGGCGGAGAAAATCTTGCCACTCAGAATGAGCTTCTCGGCCCGGGCCGGGTCCAGCCGGCGCGAGAGCAAGGAATAGGCCCCCATGCCTGGGAAGAGGTTGAAGAGCACCTCCGGCAGGCCGAAGGTTGCGCTGCGCTCCGCCACGATATGATGGCAGGAGAGTGCCGCCTCGAAGCCGCCGCCCAAGGCAGCACCCTGGACAAGCGCCACCGTCGTCACCTGCCGATCGTACCCGACGGCATTATGATAGACGATGTCAACGCAGGCATGCGCGTAGGCGCGGAGCGCGTCCCGGGCCCCGGCACGGATTTTGGCGCCGAAGAGATCGAGATCGCCACCCAGATTGAAGGTGCCGAGGACCCGCGACCCGACCACGACATAACGGAAGGGCTCGGCGCCCGCCGTCGCCAGCGCAATGTCCTTCTGGATCCGGCTCATATCCCGCAGCAGTTCGGGTGTGTAGCTCGGCCGACCATCGGGGCGCATGAAGCAGAAAAGCGCCTTGGCCGGCTGGTCGAGCTCCACCTGCATTGTCGGGTAATAGTTTTGGGTAAGAGATGAAAGCGCTAGGGTTGCCACCGACGTAGACATTTCGGTCGGCGAAGTGACGACGCCAAACGAGGGATGGACAAAGGTCATGACTGGACTCCTGGATCAACGCGGAGCCTCTCCGCGGCCCTTTGGCAGACCAGGACCATCCCGGCAACCGGCGGGCAGCGCATTCTCGCCCGTTTTTCCCGGTAGATGTCGCAAAATTCCTGCGTAGTACAAAAGTTGAGGTGAGGTATATCCCCAAGGCTTCCGGCAAACCGACGGAGGTTCTGGAAAAACTACGGTCACACTCGCTATAAGACACTGGTCGGTAAGGCTGCACGGGGCTCACTGCTCCTCCCGGACGGGGCTGCCCGACGGCTCACGGAGTAAGAATGGCCTTTGTCGTAATCGTCGATGACCGCGCCACGAACCGCAGCATCTTTTCTCGGCTGGCGGGCTTTCTCGACGAGCAGGTCGAGGTTGAGGCTTTCTCGGCACCCGATCCTGCCCTGAAGTCGATCGGCGCGAAGATGCCGGACCTCGTCATCACAGACTACAAGATGCCGCAGATGACCGGGGCAGCCTTTACGCAGCAGATCCGCGCCTTGCCCAACGGGTCGGATGTCCCGATCATCGTCATCACCGCCTATGACGACCGCGCCTTCCGCCTGGAAGCGCTGGAGGCCGGCGCCACGGACTTCGTCCAGACGCCGATTGATCATCAGGAATTCATCACCCGCGCCCGTAACCTCCTCAAAATCGGCTCCCGCCAGAAACAGATCCGAATTCGGGCCAATGCCCTTGCCAAGGAATTGGAAGGGATCGAGCAGGAGCGGCTGGAGCTTCTGCGGGACAGCCGGGACCGCCTCGCCCAGGTGATCGACACCGTGCCGGCGATGATCAGCGCCCATGACAGGCGGGGCGAATGCATCTTTGCCAATGCATATCAGACCGCCGTCCTCGGCAAGGCGGAGACGGATGCCGGCAACGCTGTCGGCGCGCATTCGGAACGGTCCCGCCAGCTCGATGCGCGCATCTTCGCGACCGGCTTGGGCCTGCCCGCCTTCGAAGAGGAGATCGTGGATAAGACCGGACTGCAGCGGGTCTTCCTGACGACGAAGACACCACTGCGCTCAACAACCAATGCAGTTACGGGCGTGCTCACCACCTCTCTCGACATCACCGAGCGCAAGCGGGCCGAGGAACATCTGCACCGAGTCGCCCATTACGATGCGCTAACGGGCCTGCCCAATCGTCTGGCCCTGCATCTCCACCTCGAGGATACGATCGACGCCGCCAGCGCCCAGCATCATGAATTTGCGCTTCATTTTCTGGATCTCGACCGGTTCAAGAGCATCAGCCACGCCTTCGGCCACCATAATGGCGACCTCCTGCTCGGTGCCGCGGCGCGGCGCATGTCCTCCCTCCTCGGCCCTGGGGATTTCATCGGCCGCCTCGGCGGCGACGAGTTCGCCATCGTCCAGACTGATATCGGGAGCGGCGACAACGCCAAGGCGCGCGCTCATTCACTCGCTGAAACGATTAGGAAGAGCTTCGACATACCCTTCCTGATCGACGGCCGCAGCATCCACACCAGCAGCAGCCTCGGCACGGCCCTTTTCCCACGCGACGGCGAGGATCCGGACGTGCTGCAGCAGAGCGCCGATCTCGCCATGTATCGGGCGAAATCCCTCGGGCGGAATACCGTCTGCCAGTTCGAGCCCTGGTTGCAGACGGCTGTCCGTGAGTCCGCCCAGATAGAGATCGACCTGCGGGCAGGGCTCGTGCGCGGGGAGCTCGTGCTCCATTACCAGCCGCAGATCGACCTCCACACAGGCGAGATCCTCGGTGTGGAAGCGCTGATCCGCTGGGCCCGCAGCGGCCGCGAACTGATCTATCCGGACCAGTTCCTGCCCGTGGCGGAAGAGGCCGGGCTGATGACGGCGATCAGCCTCTGGGTGCTGGATGCGGCCTGCCAGCAGGCCGCGCGCTGGGAGCGCGCGGGGCTGCCAACGCGTGTCGGTGTCAATCTCTCCGCCTCGCTGTTCCGCCACCACGACGTGGCGTCGCTCGTTCTGTCGGCGATCGAGCGCGCCGGCGTCTCCGCCCGTCTGATCGATCTGGAACTGACGGAGACGATCCTGCTCGAGGATCATGAGGCCGCGCGAAGACAGATTGCCCAGTTGCAGGAGCGCAGCGTCTCCTTCTCGGTGGACGATTTCGGTACCGGCTACTCTTCTTTTACTTATATCGAGCAGCTTCCCGTCAATCGGCTGAAGATCGACCGGGGGTTCATTCGCAACATTTCGGATCAGCCGGAGGCTCTGGCCGTGATCCGCGCCATGATCGGGCTCGGTCACAGCCTGGGCATGCGCGTGATCGCCGAGGGGGTGGAGACCAAGAAACAGTTGGCGGCGCTCCGCGCCGAGGGCTGCGACGAGGTGCAAGGCTATCTCTTCAGCCGCCCGCTGCAGGCCGAGAATTTCGAGCAGTTTCACTATGATCAGCTAATGTCCCTCGTCCCGAAGGACGAGGCCCTGCCCGACTGACGGGCCGAAGGGTGCAGGCGCGAGCAGCATGGCAGCCCGGCGCCGGAACCCGCCCGGTGCCTGCGGAGCGAATGCTCACGTCATGAACGATCCAGACGGCAAGCGCAGCACGGCCGGCCCAATCCCGCGTCTCCGTGCGATGCTGCCCCATCTTGCGCTCGGACGGCTGGCGCTGCGGAGCCGGCTGCGCCAAGGCCGCGGCACCGAATACCAGATCATCATCAATCGCCTGGTGATCGGCCTTTGCGTCTTCTTCTACCTTTTGGCGCTGCGTGCCGAGGGCGCGCTCGCGCAGCCGGTCCTCCCGTTGCTGGCAAGCGGGCTCTATGCGCTGCTCGGCGTGGTCTTCTTCCTCGACCTCATAATCCGCGACCGCCCCTCCCGGCTCAGGATCGTGCTGCAGCTGATCGTGGACACGGGCACACTGTCCGTGGGCATGCATATCGGCGCACGGATCGCCGCGCCTTTTTATCCGATCTATCTCTGGGCGGTGCTCGGCTACGGCTTCCGCTTCGGCCTTGCCTATCTGCGGGCGGCCATGGCCTGCGCCGTCCTGGGCTTTGGTCTCTGCATTGTGACAACCCCGTATTGGCGGCAAGACCCCTATCTCTCCTTGGGTCTCCTCGCCGGGCTGCTGGCCATTCCACTCTACGCCGCGTCGCTCATTCGCAGTCTGTCGGAAGCCAAGCGCCAGGCGGAAGAGGCGAACCAGGCGAAGAGCCTCTTCCTCGCAAGCGTGAGCCATGAGTTGCGCACCCCGCTCAATGCCGTCATCGGCATGAGCGACCTCCTGACCGACAGCCGGCTTGACCGTGAACAGCGGGAGATGGTGGCGACGACAGGCGCCGCTGCCCGCTCCCTCCTGGGCCTTATCGACGGCATTCTCGATTTCTCGCGAATCGAGGCCGGCAGCATGCCGGTGCAAAGTCAGGTTCTCGATCTTGCCCTGCTCCTCCACCAAATCGAACGCCTCGTCGCCGTACCGGCCGAGGCGAAGGCCATTACGGTCTCGACCTTCATCGATGCCGAGACGCCGGCCCGGCTGATGGGCGATCCGCGCCACCTCACCGACATTCTCCGCAACCTCGCGAGCAATGCGGTGAAGTTCACGGCGCACGGCTCCGTACTGATTGCCGTGTCCCCGGAGAGCAGGGCGGACGGCGCGCCGCGCCTCGTCATTGAGGTGACTGATACCGGCATCGGCATCGCGCCCGAGGCCCAGGGGCGCATCTTCGACAGTTTTACGCAGGCGGACGAGACCATCATCGACCGCTTCGGAGGCACGGGCCTTGGCCTTGCCATCGCCCGCCGCCTCGCCGAACTGCTGGGCGGGACCCTCAGCGTCCGCAGCAAGCTTGGTGAGGGCAGCACCTTCCGCCTGGAACTGCCTCTGCAACCCGCCGATCCACCGGCCCCGAGGCTGCCCCCGCTTCGCCTCGCCCTGATCACCGCCGATCCTGCCGGCCGCGCCCCGCTGGTCCGCCGCCTCGAAGATCGCGGCATCGATCTCTTCGCCCAAACGCTGCCGCCGACGGCGACCTCCGCTATGCTGGAAACCGCGATCAGCCAGACCGAGGGGCTGCACGGCCTGTTCCTGGACGACGCGACCCTGCCCGGATTGCGCGACATCCTATGCCGTCCGGCACCAGGCCCGGTCTCCTATCCGCCGGTCATCCTGCTGGCGGACGAGACGACGGCTGCGGTAGCGGATGCCGACCTCCAGCGCCGAATTCTCTCCTGTCTCGCGCCCGAACCGGGAGAGCTCGCCCTCGACCACGTCTTGCGTTTTCTCGCCGCGCGGATCGACCCGGAGATGGCGCTGCCGCTCGAAGCGCGCAAACGCGGCCGGCCGTTGCATGTCCTCGTGGCCGACGACAACCGCATTAACCAGAACGTGGTCGCCAAGATCCTGGAACGCGGTGGCCATAGCTACGTGGTCGTGAGCAATGGCGAGGAGGCTCTGGACGCGCTGGAGCGGGAGGAATTCGCGCTCGTCCTCATGGACGTGAACATGCCGGTGATGAACGGCCTCGACGCGACCAAGCTCTACCGCTTCGGCGCAACAGGGGAAAAACACCTGCCCATCCTGGCGCTGACAGCCGATGCGACGCCGCAGATGGCCGCGCGCTGCCTGGAGGCGGGGATGGACCTCTGCATCGTCAAGCCGGTCGAGGCGGCTCGCCTGCTGGACATCATCGCCGATTTCGCGGGAACAGTTACCGCCGCCCTCATCAATCGTGGCGGGACACCAGGCGCCGCCGCGGACGAGCGCCCCACCCAGACACTGAGCGCGCGCATGCTCAAGGATCTCGAAAGCCTCGGCGGGGCAGAGTTCGCAGCCGAGCTCGCGCGGGATTTCATCGCCGAGGCCGAAAGCCTGCTGCTGACCCTACGGGCGGCAGCCCTTGTGGGCGATACCGTCCTGTTCCAGGCCGAAGCGCACGCGCTGAGCAGCGCCGCCGCCAATATCGGTGCCGAGGAGGTGGGCCGTCTCTGCCGCCGCTTCCGCCAGCTCGCTCTGGCCGATGGACGGGCGACACAAAAGGCACTGGCGGAGTTGGAGGCGGAACTCGGGCGCGTCGCCGATGCGCTGCGGACGGCCTATGAGATTGGATAAAGGCCGCGGCCCCGCCGGTCCGAAAAGGACCGGCGGGCGGGTTTCAAATTCAGATATAGTATTCGGCGAGCGGGGCGAAGCCGTTGAAACTCTGGGCCGCATAGGTCGTGACATAGGCACCCGCGGTCTCGATCGCGACACGGTCGCCATCCCGCAGCGCGAGGGGCAGCTGGTAGCCACTGCGCTCGTAGAGGATGTCCGCGCCGTCACAGGTGGGGCCGGCGAGCACGACCGGGCCGGTGGCTTGTCCGTCATGCGGCGTCGTCAGCCGGTAGCGGATCGCCTCGCCCTCCGTCTCGGCAAGGCCGCCAAAACGGCCGATATCGAGATAAACCCAACGCGGCGCTTCCGGATCCGGATTGCGCTTGCTGACCAGAACAACCTCGCTTGAGACCACGCCCGCATTGCCGACCATGGAGCGGCCCGGCTCGATCGCCATATCCGGCAGGTCGTTGCCGAAGTGATCGGTCATGGCCTTCATGATGGCGTCGGCAAAAGCCTCCGGCGCCGGCACGTCGGCCCGATAGCGCGTCGGGAAGCCGCCGCCGAGGTTGAGGAACCGCAGGTCGAGGCCGGAGCGTGTCAGATCCGTGAAGAGCATCGCCGCTTCCCCCACCGCCTTGGCATAGGCGAGCGGATCGGTCTGCTGGCTGCCGACATGGAAGGACAGCCCCCAGGGCCGCAGCCCGAGTTCGGCCGCGAGCGGCATCAATAGCCGGGCCTGGCCGACCGAGGTGCCGAACTTCTTCGACAGCGGCCACTCCGCCCCGTCATTCACCACCATGAGCCGGCAATAAACGCGCGCGCCCGGTGCGTGGGCCGCGAGCTTGCGCAGCTCTTCCTCCGAATCGAAGGCAAAGAGATCGACGCCCAGCGCATGGGCGCGGGCAATCGCGGAGGCCTTCTTGATCGTATTGCCGAAGCTGATGGCGGCGGGGGTGGCGCCGGCCGCCAGGCACTGCTCGATCTCTTCGATGCCGGCGGCGTCGAAGGAACTGCCGAGCCCGGTCAGCCGGCCCAGGATCTGCGGTGCCGGATTGGCCTTCACCGCGTAGTAGATCGTGGCCAGCGGCAGCACATGCCGCAGGCTGCGGTAATTCGCCTCCACCTGGTCCAGATCGAGGACAAGGCACGGCGTTGCCGGCTGATGGGTATCCAGAAACTGCGCGACCTTGGGTGTCATCGCACTGTCCCCCTATGATAATCGTCACCTGTCGAGACGGTGAGCGAGGTTGCGAAACGGTCGAACGAACCAGCGACCAACGAGGAGTTGCCAGAACGCTTGACGTCGTTGCGTAAACCCGAGGGGCCAGAGGCACGTGCGTTGCTGCGTGGGGGGTGCACATAGCCCCCCTGCCCCCCGACCGCAAGGGCGGAATGCGGTCGCGCCTTGAAGGTGACGCGTCCCAGCCACGCAGTTCAATTTGGGGACATCAACGGTTTAATCACCTCGGGCCGAACGAGATCATCTTTGCGGTTGATCGGAAGGCGCATCCGCCTCAAACGGAAACCGCGTGCGGGAACCTCTTCTTCATGCCGATCGTCAACGACACGCTGAAGCACGAGATCAAGGAGCAAATGAAGACTCCGCGCGGCCGCGTGCTGCGCGACACGACGCTTGCCATGATCTCGGACTACATGTCCCTGAACGCGGCCGGCTGCGCCTTCTACGCGACCCTCGCTTTGTTTCCCGCGGTCACCATGCTGATCTCGATCTACGGCATGGTTTTCGATCCGGTCACGGTCGAGCCGCAGCTCGCCTATCTGCGCCAGATCATGCCGCCTGCGGCGTATCAGCTGCTCTCGGACCGTGTGCATGAGTTGGTGAGCAACCATAGCGGCACCTTAAGCATCAGCCTGATCGTCAGTCTGACCATCGCCTTCTGGTCGGCGGCCTCGGGCACGAAATCCCTGATCTGGGCGCTCAACTTCGCCTACCGGCGGAAGGAAACGCGGGGCGTTCTGCAGTTCCAGGCCCAGGCGATGGTAATGACCTTCGGCGCGATCCTGGCTGCCGTGCTCGGCATCGGCGTGCTGGTCGGCCTGCCGACCGCCTTCTCCGCCCTCGGCCTCTCCCGCTACACCGCACAGCTCGCCCATCTCTCCGGCCTCGCCGGGCTTTTCGTCTTCGTGCTCGGCATGCTCATGCTCTTCTATAAGCTGGGCCCCGCGCCGCATCCCGACGGCGTGGGCCCCGTGCTGCCAGGGGCGATGACGGCGTCCCTCCTGTGGCTGCTCGTCTCCGTCCTCTTCTCGCTCTATGTCAGCAAGATCGCGAGCTACAGCGCCGCCTACGGTGCCCTTGGCGCCGCCGTCGGCGTCATGATGTGGTTCTGGGTCAGCGCCTATGTCGTGCTCTTCGGCGCCGAGCTCAATGCGCAGATCGAGCGCATGCGCCGGCGCCGCCACCAGCCGGAGCCAGCGACGCCGGCCCAGGATCTTCTTCCGCACGACATGCTGGGCGAGCAGGACGAGATGAGCCAAACCGGCAACGCCCGATCCTCAGTCGGCAACCACGACGATTCCCCCCGCTGAGCCTGCCTTGTTGCGGCGGCGGCCCCCGGCGGCCGGCGCGGCGGCCGGTCCGGCTTCCGGCGCCCGCAGGCGCGTGCGCCCGAGATCGACGGGAACGATCCGCGGCCCGGCGTAGCCGCCTCCCTCCTCCACCCGCACCCGATGATCATAGGCATAAAGCTCGAGGATCGGGCTGTAATAGGGATCACCGCGACGCAGCAATTCTGCCCAATGCGTCTTCAGCCGGGCGTTGTCCCTCGGGTGCTTGAGTTCCCCCTTGGCGCTGCGGGTCACGGATTCGTGGTGATAGTGGACGGTGCGGCCGTCATAGATGATCTTGTAGCCGGCACGGCCGACACGCAGGCAGAGATCGGTGTCGTTGAAGCCCACGAGATAGGCTTCGTCGAAGCCATTGACCTCCTCAAAGACCGCCATACGCATCATCATGCAAGCGGCCGTCACGGCTGAGAAATCGCGCACCGCTGGCAAGGACGAGTTGTAGCCGAGCGTGCGGCTGCCGTCCTCCTGCCAGACCGGCTCGAACCGCAGCGCGTGGTCGGCAAGGTCGTTGATCCCGAGGATGACACCGCCGTGCTGCACCCGCTTGTCGCTGTACATGAGTGCGGTGCCGACGATACCGGTGTCGGGTCGTGCGGCGAGCGAGCGCATGCGTTGCAGCCAACCCGGCTCCACCACCTCGATATCGTTGTTCATGAACAGCACAAAGGGCTCGCCCCGGCCTTCCCGCCGCACAGCGAGATTGTTCATCAGCGCGTAATTGAAGATGCCCTTGTGAGGCATGACGGTATGTCGCTTCGCGATCTCGGCAAGATATTTCTTCGATTTCGGCTGTTTCGACTCATGATCGATGACGATGAGGCGGTACTCGCTCTCCGGCGTTGTGCGTTCGATTGCTGCAATGCACTGGCGCAGGACGTCGACCCCGTCTTTGGTCGGGATGAGGATGAGCACACGACCGCCGGGATCGGGCCAGGCGATCTCGAACTGGTTGAACTCGGCCGCAGGCCGCGCCCGGGCGCCTGCGCCCACGCGGTCCAGATGGCGCTGGATGGAAGCGGTGGACGCCGCCATCACCTCGGCCTGCTTCGTATGGCCTGTACTGGTGCCGTGCGTGCGCCAGCGATAGAGCACGCGCGGCACGTGGGCGACGCTGCGGCTCTGCTCGATGGCCCGCAGGATGAAGTCGACATCGGCCGAGATGGCGAGCCGCTCGTCAAAACCGCCGATGCGCTGTGCGATCTCCGTGCGGAGAGCCACCATATGCACGAAGTAAGGATGCGACAGGTAATAGTCGTAGGAGAAGGCCGGGCGGGCGCGCACGTCCAGCACCACGGAGCTGTCCTCCGTCGTGATCGCTTCGTCGCTATAGATGAAGTCCGCGCCCGTCTCTCGCGCCGTCTTGAGCAGGTGATGCACCGCATCGGGCTCCAGCACATCGTCATGATCCATGAGCGCGAGATACGGATGGCGTGCCTCGCGCATGCCGAGAGTCGTGGCGCCGGCAATACCGAGGTTGCGCCGCGCGCGTATGACGCGGATACGCGGATCGGTCTGCGCGAACCAGGACAGAATCTGCTGCACCTGCGGCTCGGTCGAGCAGTCATCAACACAGATGAGCTCCCAGGCCTCGCACCATTGCGTGCAGACGCTGCGCAGCGCCTCCATCAACCATGCGCGCTTGGTGTTGTATACCGGCATGACGATGGACAGGCCTTGGCCCCGCGCCGCATGGTTGATGTGGCGACGCAGGCGCGCCAGCGTGCGCGGCGGGATGCCGCGATCGGGCGTGAGGTAGCGGCGGATATTGGGATTGAGCATCGGCTGCTGCGGCCCGCCGTTGAGTGCGATGTCCGTGCCCTTGATGCGAACGGTGATGTCTCGCCCGAACAGCGTATGCAGCGGCTCGGTGAAGGGAATGCGGAAGCCGCAGCGCTCGGTCGGCATGCCGGCTTCCAGCACGTCGCGCCGGAGGCCGCTCGCGACGGCCTCACCCACCACGCGCCCGTCGCACACTGCCTCCACCGTGCAGGGCTCTGTCGGCCGGCGCAGGTCAATCACCCAGCCGCAGGCCAGGTTCCCGTCGATATTGTCGAAAAGCCCGCGGATTTCAGCAGAAAGCGACAGCAGCTTCGGGCTGCCGGCAAGATGGGTAGCGGTCCCCGCGACGAGGATGGAGAGCGCCTCGCCATGGCCGAGACCGGCGAAGATCTTCTTCGGGATGGTGAATCCGCACTGATCCGGAATTCCCCGCGCCGCGAGATCCGGCCTCGCCTGCGCCGCGACGACCTGACCGAGCAGCCGGTCACCCGCCTTGACGTCCACGGTCATGCGCCGGGCCGGGTCCCGCAGATCGGAAAGCCAGCCCGAAATCGCATCGGCCGAGGCGTGATCGACATGGCCCGCGATGCCCATCGCCCGGCCAGAAGCTTGCAGTGGCGGGTCTATCTGCCGGCCGCTGACGTGAACTGTGAGCGTCCGGGGGACATCGACCGGCAGCAGCGTGACGAGCGGCAGGAGAGCCCGATAGTGGGTCCGGCCGGCCTCCAATCCCTCCCCCGGCATAGCGAGCCCGACGGCCTGAACGCTGCCGTCCTCGGTCAATGCCAGGACGGCAAGCGAGACGACCGGACGCTCCGCCATGCTCGCCTCGAAAACGAGCCTGCCATCGGCGAGCAAAAGGCGCTCGATCCTGAGATCCAAGGCGGGATCGAGCGGGATGGGCGCGGAGAGGTGGCTGCCTCCGGTCTCGAGGGAGACGAGATCGACCGTGTGCGGCAGGTTGTGGGGTGGCAGCGAGAAACTCACGCTTGGGGCCGGGCGCGCAAGCGAGATCTGGGCGAGCGCATGCCCGTCCAGGAGGATGTTGTAGATGCCCGGGCGAAAGGTCCGGCTCTGCGGCAGCGTGAGGGTTGCGACCCCCTCCCGGAGGCCGAGCCCAGGCAGGACAGCATCCGGCCGGGCGGGCTCCGCCGCCGCGGAAGGATGTGCAGGCCTAGAGTTCTTCGCCATCGGAATGCCCCCGGTCTGCTCCCTCTATCGCCGGTTCACACCCGGGTGATCAACCCCCGCGTGCAGGACAAGCCGGACCGCCCCTTTCCGCCGGAGACGCCCGGCCGGAAAGCGGCGGGAGGCGATCGTCAGCCAATACGGGTCATGCGCCCGCTATGGGGATCGACCGAGAAGCGGGCGATGACCGAGCCATCCCCGGTCGTATAGGCGAAGCTGATGCTACCATCTGCCGCCGAGGTAACGTCCGCCACTTTCCAGTCATGGTTGCCATGGATCAGCAGGATCGCCTGGGCGAGCGTCTGCACGTCGCTCGCGCTCAGCTTCTTGTCATTCTGGTTGAAGAACAGGCCCCAGGTCATCTCCATATGACGCATGCGGCCCATCATGCCGTGCATCCCCGGATGCGGCGGCATGCCCATCCCGTCCATGCCGTGCGGCCCCATGCCGGGGGGCGGCATATGGCCCATAGGGCCAGGCGGCGGCACATCCGCATCCGGACCGGCGCTGGCGGCGGGCGGCGGCGGCGCCGCCATGTCGGCGAAGAGCTGCGCGACCGGCACCGCGTTCTTCGGCTGGTCGGCGCTTGACGCGCCTTTCGGCAGGTCGCCGGCGAAGCTCTGGACGGTCGCGCCCGCCAGGGCGACGGTGATGATGGCGGCCGTGGTAATGCGTCCCATTGGATTTACCTTTCTGGTTTCTGCCAACGACGCCTTTGTCCCGCGATTCTGTGACGGAGAGAGGTCCCGAACGCGACAAAGTGCAACAAGCGCTCAATGCACCTGCACGATCTGTCATCATTCGCCTATCTTCTGATCATGGATATCCGGCCACACCTTCTCGTCATCGACGACGATCACGAAATCCGTGACCTGCTGACGCGCTTCATGGAAAAGCACGGCTTCCGCGTCACCGCCGTCCGCGATGCGCGCGAAGCACGCCGCGCCTGGACCCGCGGCGCCTTCCAACTCGTCGTGCTCGACCTCATGCTGCCGGGCGAGAGCGGCCTCGACCTTGCGCGCTGGCTGCGCGACCAGGAGGACGTGGCCATCGTCATGCTGAGCGCGATGGGGGAGGATACCGACCGTATCATCGGCCTCGAACTGGGCGCGGATGATTACATTGCCAAACCGTTCAACCCGCGGGAACTTCTCGCCCGTATCCGTGCTATCATGCGGCGTGCCACGGACACTCAGGGAAACGGCTCCAATGGAGATCGAACGGCTCGGCCGCTGCGCTTTGCCGGCTGGACACTGGACCCAGCACGGCGCCGCCTGCTCAACCCGGACGGTGTCGAAGTGCCGCTCACCGGCGGCGAATACGATCTGCTCTTCGCGCTTCTCGAAAGGGCCAACCGGGTGTTGACGCGGGACATGCTGCTCGACCTGCTGCGCGGGCGACAGGCCGGCCCCTTCGACCGCGCGATCGACGTGGCCGTCAGCCGCCTGCGGCGCAAGCTGGATGACCAGGGCGGCGGCGCGCAACTGATCAAGACCGTGCGCGGCGGCGGCTATGTGCTGGCGGCAACGGTCGAGCGCGCGTGACGGCAGAGAATACTTCGGCACCACCGGCGCGACCGCCTTGCCCCTGGTATCGCCGTATCCGGCTCTGGCCGCGCAGCCTTGCGGCGCGGACGGCCTTCGTTCTGCTGACTGGTCTCGTCGTCGTGCAGACGCTGGGTCTCGGCATTCATACGCTGGACCGCAACGACCTCGTGCGTCTGGCCGCCGTGCGGGTCTTCAGTTTCCGGGTCATGAGCATCTATCGCGACCTGGCCGAGGTCCAGCCACCTCAGCGCGCGCAGCGGCTGCGCAAAATCGAGCTGCCGCCGACCTTCTCGGTCACGCTGATGGACGAGACCGACGATCTCTTCTCCAACCTGTTGCCGACGCCGCCACCCATCCGGCACAGCATCCTTCTCAACATGGACAGCTTCCCCCTGCCGCCGGAGCTGCGGCCGCAGCACGTGCACTTTGGGGTGAACCCGGAAACCCGACACGAATACACCGCGCTGCAGATGCCGGACGGGCGCTGGCTGGTGATTTCCAGCCTGCTGCCGAGCCCCGATTCCATCCGCGGCACCGAATTTCTGATCGCCTTCATCGTCATGACGGTCCTGGCCGCGGCCATGACGCTCTGGGCGGTGCGGCGGCTGACCGCGCCCGTGCGCACCCTGGCCGCCGCCGCGGAAGCCCTGGGACGCGACGTGAATGCGCCACCCCTCCCTGAGGGCGGGCCCTCCGAAATCGCCGCCGCCGCCCGAGCCTTCAACACCATGGCCGGCCGCATCCGCCGTTTCGTTCAGGACCGCACGCTGCTGCTGACCGCCATCGGCCATGACCTGCGCACGCCCATTACCCGCATGCGACTGCGCGCCGAATTCATGGAGGATGACGAGCAACGCGCGAAGATGCTGCAGGATCTGGATGAGATGGAGGCGATGGTCTCAGCGACCATCGCCTTCGGTCGCATCGCGAGCCCCAACGAACCCGTCTCCCCCATCGACCTCGCCGAGCTCCTCCGCACCGTACTGGACGAGGCCGGCGATGCCGCCCCCGAGATCGCGGATCGCCTGCGCTACGAAGGGCCCGACCATTGGACGGTGCGGGTACGCCCCCAGGCCTTCAAACGCGCGCTGACCAATCTCGTTAGCAATGCCGTCAAATACGGCAATTGCGCCCAGATCCGCCTTCTGCAGCCCGGCCGCCAGGGCGGGACCCTGCGGATCGAGGTGAACGACGAGGGACCGGGCATTCCAGCTGAACACATGACCCGGCTGCTGCAGCCCTTCCAGCGGCTGGAGAACAGCCGCAACCGCGAGACCGGAGGCGTCGGCCTCGGCCTTGCCATCGCCCGCGACATTGCGCGCGCTCATGGCGGCGATCTCATCCTCGGCAACCGGCCCGAAGGCGGCGCTCGCGTGACCTTGACCTTGCCCGTATGAGACCCCGCTTCCTCGTCTACCGCGACGTCATCCTACCGGCCTCCGAAGCCTCCTTCATGCGGCGGCAATACATCGGCTTCTCCCGCCTCGACCCGGTCTGGGTCGGGCGTCGCATCACGCCGGTCGCGGCGGAGATGGGTCTGGTCGCCCGGCGGCTCGGTGGCAATGGCCCTTTGGGCGATCTGAACCGGGCCGCGTTCAAGGAGTTCGGCCTGGTGCCGGAGACGGCAGCGCTGCGGGCGATGAACCCGCTGCTGATCCATGCACAGTTCGGGCGCGGCGGCGCACTCGCCTTGCCCCTCGCCCGCAAGCTCGGCCTGCCGCTGGCCGTCACCTTTCATGGCGGCGACGCGCATAAGGACAAGCATTACCGCACCGGCCTGACCCAGGGGGTCTACGCCCGCCGCCTCGCCGCGC
This sequence comes from Acidisoma sp., assembly GCF_035492295.1. Lineage (GTDB taxonomy): Bacteria > Pseudomonadota > Alphaproteobacteria > Acetobacterales > Acetobacteraceae > Acidisoma. The sequence goes on from NZ_DATJJK010000041.1 coordinate 23,613, forward strand.
TGAAGGAAGAGGCACGCCTCTTCATCTGCGTCTCGGAGAGCGTTCGGCAAAAACTGCTTCAGCGCGGCTTTCCGCCCGGCAAGCTCCTCGTCCACCCGATCGGGACCGATATTCCGGCCGAAGTCCCGTCACCACGGGCCACGGGACCGCTGCTCTTCGTCGGCCGTTTCGTCCCCAAGAAGGGCCTGCCGGTACTGATCGAGGCCTTGAAGATGCTGCATGCCGAAGGTCAGGAGCCGGAGGCGCTGATCGTAGGAGACGGGCCGCTGGCCATGGAACTGCGGACGGCGGCGGCCGGTCTCGAACGCCTCACCTTCCTCGGCTGGCAGAAGCCCGAGGAGGTTGCCGCCCTCATGCGCCGTGCCTCTCTGCTCGTCGTGCCCAGTGTCCGCGCCAAGGATGGCGATGCCGAGGGCCTGCCGAGCGTCGCGGTGGAAGCCATGGCGCAGAGCCTGCCGGTGATCGGCACCGATGCGGCGGGGCTGGAAGGGGTCGTTCTTCCCGGACGGACGGGCGCCATCCTGCCCGCCGGCAATGCCGAGGCCCTGGCCCGCACGATCGCCGATCTCGTGACGGCGCCGGACTGGCGAATGAGCCTGGGGACGGCCGGTCGCGCCCTGGCACAAGGCGCCTTCGACGCTCGCGCCCAGTCCCGCAGCCTGGAAGCCCTGCTGCTCTCGCTTATTGCCTGAACGCAAAAGAGCCGCGCCGGGTTGCCCCGGCGCGGCTCTTTTGGAACGTCTTTCTCAGTGCGAGGAACCGGTCACGTCGACAATCGCCTGGGCAACCTGAACCTTCTCCATCAGCGGCACGAGGCGGTCCAACCGGCCGGCCTTCTCAGCCTCCCCCAATTCGCGCATCGCATCGCTCAGCTGACGTTCGCCGTCCGCGCGGTTGAGGCTGGACGATGGTTCCGCGGTATCGGCCAGAACGGTCACGCGCTCCTCGGTGATTTCGGCGAAGCCGCCGGTCACGAAGTACCGGGCGGTCACGCGCTCGCCCTCATAGAGGATCACCTCGCCGCCGCGCAGCACGGTGATCATGGGGCTATGCTCCTGCAGCACGCCGATATCGCCTTCCAGGCCCGGGATCACGACCATGTCCACGGACTGGGAGACGAGAAGCTTACTGGGGCTGACGATCTCGAGGGAGACGGACACCTGACTATCCTTACCTAAGCCGCTCAGGCCTTCTCACGCATCGTCTCGGCCTTCTTGATGACCTCCTCGATGGTGCCGACCATGTAGAAGGCGCCTTCCGGAAGATCGTCATACTTGCCGGCGACGAGGTCTTTGAAGCCCTTGATGGTGTCCGCAACCTGCACGAAGACGCCCGGAGAACCGGTGAAGACCTCGGCCACGTGGAAGGGCTGGCTGAGGAAGCGCTGAATCTTGCGGGCGCGGGCCACGACCAGCTTGTCGTCCTCCGAAAGCTCGTCCATGCCGAGAATGGCGATGATGTCCTGGAGCGACTTGTAGGTCTGCAGGATCTTCTGAACGTCGCGTGCCACCTGGTAATGCTCCTCGCCGACGATCCGCGGATCGAGGGAACGCGAGGTCGAGTCGAGCGGATCGACCGCCGGATAGATGCCCTGCTCCGCGATCGAGCGGGAAAGCACGGTCGTCGCGTCAAGGTGGGCGAAGGACGTGGCGGGCGCCGGGTCAGTCAAGTCGTCGGCCGGCACGTAGATCGCCTGCACCGAGGTGATGGACCCCTTTTTGGTGGAGGTGATGCGCTCCTGCAGGGCGCCCATGTCGGTCGCGAGCGTCGGCTGATAGCCCACCGCCGAGGGGATGCGGCCGAGCAGCGCGGAAACTTCCGCGCCCGCCTGGGTGAAGCGGAAGATGTTGTCCACGAAGAAGAGCACGTCCTGGCCTTCCTCGTCGCGGAAGTATTCCGCAATGGTGAGGCCGGAAAGGGCGACGCGCATGCGCGCACCCGGCGGCTCGTTCATCTGGCCATAGACCAGCGCCACTTTGGAGCCTTCGGTGGTGTTCTCACCCAGCTTGATGACGCCGGCATCGACCATCTCGTGATACAAATCGTTGCCTTCGCGGGTGCGCTCGCCGACGCCGGCGAACACGGAAAATCCGGAACGCGCCTTCGCGATGTTGTTGATGAGCTCCATCACGATGACGGTCTTGCCGACGCCCGCGCCGCCGAACAAACCGATTTTGCCGCCGCGTAGAAAGGGTTGAATCAAGTCGATGACTTTGATTCCCGTCTCAAACATCTGCAGTTCGGTTGACTGCTCGTCAAACGAAGGTGCGTGGCGGTGAATCGGATAACGTTGCTGGTGCGGCACCGGCCCGAGGTTGTCGACCGGGTCGCCAATCACGTTCATCACGCGACCCAGGGTGCCCTCGCCCACCGGCACCGTGATCGGCCCTCCGGTGTCAGTTGCTTTCATGCCGCGCACCATGCCGTCGGTGGGTAGCATCGAGACGGCGCGCACGCGACGTTCGCCCAGGTGCTGCTGCACTTCCGCAATAACATCGATGGGGTCGGGCACTTCGAAGCCATCAGAGGTAATTCGCAGCGCCTGGTAAATCGGCGGCAGGTAGTCTTCTCCGAATTCGACATAGACCACCGGGCCGATAATTTGCACCACTTTGCCGACGTGTCCGTTCGCGCTGGTTCCGTTGGGCGTAGCCATATTCAGTTCAGTCAACTCCTTCGATTGAAAGCAGAAGCCTTACAGATAAGAACTGGAAGGGTTTTAAAGATTGAGAAGATAACATAGCCTCGACCTCCTTCTCAAACCGCGAAAACCGGCCTATTTGCCTCAATTAGATGCCTCGGCCGTGCCGAAAAGTCACAAAAAGACCGGTGAAGATTTTTGAAACCTAACTTGTTCTATTGTCGTAGTACAATGGTGTAAGCGATGTTCCATATAGACACCAAACATCCGACGCCGCTTTATCACCAGCTTGAGCGATCCATTAAATTCGCGATTGCCACGGGAAAGCTGCGGATCGGCGACCAGTTGCCGACCGTACGGCAGTTGGCGGTGGAGTTGAAGATTAACGCTAATACCGTCGCGAAGGTCTACGCGGAATTGGAACGCTCCGGGGTGTTGCAGACGCGGCGTGGCGTGGGCACGTTTGTGCACGATCGGCCGGCCGAAGTCGCATTCAGTCGTCGGGATCGTGAAAGACATCTCCGTGAGCTGTCGGATCATTTCATTGCCGAGACCCATTCGCGCGGCTTCTCGATTGATGAAGTGATCGAACACCTGGAAAGTCGCAGGAAGCGACGCGCGAATTAAGTTGTGCGACTTGGTGATTTGCGACGGTTCGCAAATCAGCAACTTGCGCCACAGAGCGCGGAAGGAGAATCAACAATGGCCAACATTCAACTCATTGAGAATCGCATCAGCAATCTGCCGTCCCCGTCGGGGCCGCGTGTAAATTTCGTACAGGGCGTCGCGTTTCTCGCGCCGCTGGCGCTGGGCGCGCTGGCAACGTTGCTAACATGGAGTCCCGCGGGAGTACTCGTTGGATTGCTGCTCGGTCTGCTACTCGCGCAGTCCCCCAAAATCGCGCGGCAATGGGAGCGCGCAGTTGTGCTGCGCCTGGGCAAGTACGCCGGTTTGCGCGGACCGGGCCTGTTCTGGATTGTTCCCTTCGTTGACAACATTTCCGCGTGGATCGATCAGCGCGTGATCACGACTGGCTTTGCCGCGGAAGAGACGCTGACCAGCGACACAGTGCCGGTGAAC
>NZ_DATJJK010000042.1:0-5542 GCF_035492295.1 Acidisoma sp.
AATGAAGCTCGGCCTGTTCATGATGCCGCTGCATACGCAAAAGCTAGGCTACAAGGAGATGTACGACCAGGACGTGGAGGCCGCACTTCTGGCCGAGCGGCTCGGCTATGATGAGTTTTGGATCGGCGAACACGTCGCGGCGAAAGTGGAGCCGGTGTCCAGCGCTCTGCAGTTCTTGTCCGCTATCGCTTACCAGACAAAGGCCATCAAACTCTGCACGGGCGTCGTGAACCTACCGCAGCATCACCCTGCGCGCGTGGCCGCCGATGCTGCCATGCTGGACCACATGTGCGACGGTCGGCTCATCTTGGGCATCGGGCCGGGCGGCCTCGCGTCCGATTTTGAGCTTTTCCAGACGGCCGACAAAAACCGCCAGGAGATGATGGCGGAGAGCGCCGACATTATCCGCGCGATCTGGGGAGGTGGCGCGCCGTACGACATCAAGGGCAAATACTGGACGGTCAGGGTTGTTGATTCTGTCCAGCCTGACATGGGTATCGGGCCGATGCCGACACCGTTCCAGACGCCCTTTCCAACCTTCTACACCTCCGCGATGAGCCCGTTCTCAAGCACCGCCAAGCTTGCCGGCCAGCGCGGCTGGAATCTGATCTCGGCGAATTTCAATGCGGCTTGGGTCGTGCGGTCGCAATGGGAGGCCTATCAAGCCGGGGCCGAGGCGGCCGGTCTCCGCCCGGACCCGAAGACATGGCGTATCGCACGCAGCCTGCTGGTGACCGAGAGTGAAGATGAGGCGCGCAGCTATCTCGCGGAGGAGGGCAATGCCATCTATGCTTATTATAACTATCTGTTCACTCAACTTGGCCGTGCTGGTGCACGCAAGATCTTCCTTACAGAGAAGACTGCGACTGAAGAGGAATTGACCCTGCAGGCAGTGATGGACGCGATGGTGATTGCGGGGCCTGCCGGCCGCGTCATCGATCGGCTCATTGATTTCATTGATCAGGTCGGGCCCTTCGGCGGCCTGCTCTGCACGTTCCACGAATGGGACCGTCAATCGCTCTGGCAGAGCTCCATGGGCCGGCTGATTGAAAACGTATTTCCAAAGGTCCGGCAATATTGCAACTTGAAGCTGGTGGCGTAGAACGCAGACCACGCTGAAGGTTCTGCTGGTTCCCATGCCAAGTGGCGAGTTGGCGATGGGTGGCTGATTTAGAATGGCTTGGGCTGAGAAGGCTGATTGGAATACTGGAGTGGATTGTCTCAGCGGTGATTCGGCGTTGGTCACGGACCGTCGCGAGGTTTCGCTCGCTAATGGGTTCAACGTATAAGAGGCTGAGCGATGCCCCCGGACATATGGTAATGGGTAGCCCTATTAATGGATCGGCTGCGGCTCGGCGCGCGACAGTTCGTTCCGGACATCGTGGCGCGGGAGAGCGCAAAGATGCGCCATCCGCGTCCACGGGACATGCCCTTCTATCCTCGACCGTCATTGGTTCGGCCAATCGAGGCCGGGTTCTGCAGGCGCTCTTTGATCTTGGTCCCACAAGCAGAGCGGAGCTTGCGCGACAGGCAGGTGTGAACAAAACCACGATTTCTGGCATTGTACAGCCCTTGCTTGATCAACATCTGCTTGTCGAAGGTGATCGACTCTACACCGCAGAAGGCAGTGGCAAGCCAGCGAAGCCCCTTTGGTTTTCGCCGAATGCACGCCCGATCTGCAGCGTACTGCTTATGCCGGGGGTGATTCGGACCTGTCTCGTGACACTTGATGGTAGGATTCAGGCCGAACAGACCCAGCCTTGGACTCCAAGCGGTAATAGCCGCGATTCCGTCCTCAATATGATCATGACCACCATAGGGCAGACGCTTAAAAAAGCGCACCGGACTCCGCTCGGTATCGGCATCGCCGTGGGCGGAATGGTCGACACAGATCTTGGTCGTATCATCAAGGTGAATCTGGCGCCAATTTTGGATGGCCTTATGCTCGGCGATGCTCTGACCCGTCGGTTCGATCTGCCTGTCCTGATTGACCACCATCCGCGCGCACTACTGGTGGGCGATCGCTGGTTCGGTCACGGCCGGGGTGTGCGGACGTTCGCGGTGGTGTACACAGGTGAGGTTCTGGGCGCTGCCTTCTACCTTAACGGGCAACTTCATCGCGGCCTGGGAGGTGCAGGCGGCGAGCTTGGCCACACCTTTGTGCAGGTCGATGGGGAGCTATGCCGCTGTGGCCAACGCGGTTGCTGGGATACCATCGCGACGCTGAGTTGGCTCCGTCGCGAGGCCCGTAAGGCCTCGCTCCCCAATGCGGACATTATCGACTCCCAGAAGCTGGCTGAGCAGGCCTCCGCCGGCTCGACAGGAGCTGCCGAACTTCTCGACCGATATGCCCGCAATCTGGCGATCGGTATTGCTAATCTCCAGCAGATGCTGGCGTCGAATCTCTATGTGCTACATGGGGACGTAGCGCTAGGTGGCCAAATGATGATTGACGCGATCACGGGCCACGTCAGACGTTTCGTACCTGGGCGCCCAGGTAGCGAAGTCTCCATCGTTGTCAATGAGGCCAGGGATCGCGCCGCCATGCTCGGCGCAGCCGGCCTGATACTGTCCGATCTCCTTCAGTTTCCGGTCTGACTATCGCCTACGACAAGCCAGGATAGGTACTGAACCACGGGCGCATCCGTTCGACAGCGGCCGCCACGGCGAGCACGCTTTCATCCGCGTGGCGCCGTCCGATAATTTGAAGCCCGACCGGCAACCCATCCGAGGTCAGCCCCGCCGGAATCGATATGGCGGGGTGGCCGGTAAAATTGATCGGGTATGTCATGCACCAACCGATCAGGGGATCGACCGCCTCGCCGTTGATCTCGGACGGCCCACGGGTATTTCCATCGGTCGCGTTCAGAACAGGCGGCACAGCGAGAGTGGGCGAGATGATAACATCATAGCGGTCGAGAACATCCTCCAGCGCGTCGAAAACATGCGTTCTCAAGACATCATCGAGCGCATGTTCTACCGCCCCAACGCGGCCAGCCGATTCCAGCATGACCCTGAAATCCGGCGTGAGTTCGTCCGCGTGGTCGCCGAGAAGATCAAGGCCATCCGCTTTCCAGTGTTCGGCGATTGCGGCGTAGTGCACGGAGATGGTACGCACCCATAGCGCGGCCAATTCGCTGTGATGTGGTTTGAGCCCGAGTTCGACCTCATCGACGGCCATGCCATGGGATGCGATTGCGGCCGCGGCTTCAGCAATCAGCGTGGCGACCCTTTCATCCACGGGAAAACTGCCAAGCCTAGGGCTATAGGCGATCTTTACCGGGCCAGCCGCGCGGCTGGCACCCGCGACATAGTCGATCCCATCATCGGGCAGCGAGAGCGGATCGCGCGCATGGGGACCGGCCATAACCTGCGTCATCAGTGCGGCATCTGACACGGTGCGGGCAAGCGGCCCAATATGCACCAAAGGATGACCCCAGAGAAACGCATCGGGCCGGGTGACGGAGGGGATCCGCCCGAAGGAAGGCTTGTACCCGACGGTGCCGCTGAAGGACGCGGGAATGCGCACCGAACCGCCGCCATCCGTGCCCTGTCCGAGGGCTGCAAGTCCGTCCGCGACCGCCGCCGCGCTGCCTCCGGATGATCCGCCTGCGTTGTAGCCGATGGCCCAGGGCGTGCTCGTCGGTCCAAAACGAGGATTGTCGGTAATGCCCTTATGCCCGAATTCCGGGGTATTGGTTTTGCCAAGAATGATGGCACCGGCGGCCAGCAGACGCTCAACAGCGGCAGAACTGCGGCTGGGCACGCGGCCGTGAACGGCGCGCGACCCCATCGAGGTCGGAATGCCCGCGACGTCATCAAGGTCCTTGATCGCTATGGGCACGCCATGGAGCGGTCCGAGGGGTCCGCCTGCCATAACAGCACGCTCCGCGGCGCGGGCCGCTTCCAAGGCCTCTTCCGCGAGAACGAGCGTGTAGGCGTTGACGACCGGATTGCGCTCGCCAATTCGCCGAAGATAGGCTTGAACCACTTCGACCGGAGATACGTCGCGCCGACGGATACGCACGGCAAGTTCCGTGGCCGGCACAAAGCACAGGCGTGTCAATTCGTCGGCCATCATCATCGGTCCTTCATTTGCACGTCGAGTATCCCGCAGGGTGCGGCCCCTGGCTGGATGTTCGGGGGACTCATGTCACGGAGTAGGCTGCGGCGGTGGTGAGGCATCCAAGGCGCCGCGTTCATTGATCCAGTCGGACTCGCCCTTGGCGCCGGTGATATAGGCCACCACTTCGTCCATCGTGGTGTCGCTGCTTTCCATATCCGCGACCTTGGCCCCCCGTCGCATGACGACAACGCGGTTACACACGGCCCAAAGATGCTCAAGATTATGCGTCACCATCAGAATGGTCAGGCCGCGTTGGCTCAAAGTGCGGATAAGACCGATGACCTCGGCCGACTCCCGCACGCCGAGCGCCGCTGTCGGTTCATCCAGCAGAAGCAGCTTGCTGCCCCAGAATGCCCCTCGCGCAATTGCCGCCATCTGCCGCTGACCGCCCGACATGCGATCGACCGGCTGGGTGCGTACTCGTGGAATATCGATGTGCAGCTCTTCAAGTCCGCGGATTGCGGCTTGCGCCATTTTTGCCTTCCGCATGATGCGCAGAAGGGCGGGCCCCTTGCCCCATGCGAGTTCGCGTCCGAGGAAGAAATTCTCGCCGACAGTGAATGCGCCGATCAGTGCCAGATCCTGATAGACGGTTTCGATTCCGAGCCGCTGGGCTTGGACCGGTGGATAGAGCGAGCAGGGCTGACCTTCGAGCAGGATCTCCCCGGAGGACGGCTCGTGCGCGCCTGCCAGGATTTTGATGAGTGTGGATTTGCCGGCGCCGTTGTCACCGACCAGACCGACAACGTCCCCGGCGTTCAACTCAAGATTGAGGCTTTTCAACGCTTGTATCGCGCCGAAGTCCCTGGTGATGCCGCGAAGACTAAGCAAGGTCACGCGCGCGTCCTTTCGTGCGACGGTGCCGGACCGGCATCAACCGCGAGCATAGCGGCGGCCGATGCCACCGAGCGCGACAGCGACGACGAGCAGGCCACCCGAAAAAAGATATTGCGTAAAAATCGGTGCCCCGATCATGGCAAGGCCGTTATTGCCGACGGCGACGGTCACAACGCCGATCAGAGTTCCGAAAATATGGAACTGACCTTCGCGCAAGGCGGCGGATCCCAGAAATACCGCGGCAAATGATGTCAACATGAATCCGTCTCCGGCCGCAACCTGGCCGGATCCGAGATTGGACGCCATCAGGATGCCGGTGATCGAGGCGCATGTGCCGGAGATCGCGAAGGCGACGATGCGACTGCGATCGACGGCGATGCCCGCTCGTCGCGCATTGTCCGCATTGACCCCGATGGCCTTGATGTGCTGCCCTTGCACCGTCCAGTTGAGCAGTACCCACAGCAGTGCGACAATCCCGAGCATGACAACGACCAGATGCGGTACGCCCCAGAAGCGCCCGATGGCGATGTCCGTGAAGGACATCGCATGGCTCAATTGCAGCGGGATACCGCCGGAATA
>NZ_DATJJK010000043.1:0-30055 GCF_035492295.1 Acidisoma sp.
GGGCCGGGCGAACTTCGCCATGCCCATAGCGTCAACGAGCAAGTCTCGATCGACCAGCTGGTGACCTTCACGAAGGTGCTGCTGGCTTTTGTTCTCAACTGGACGTCCACCCGGAAACAGTGAGCGCTTCGGCTTATTCCGTCGGGTCGAGCAGGGAGAGATGGTCGAGGAACTGCACGGCGAAGCTGCCGGTGCCCACCGCCCCGGACGCGCGCTCGGCGGCCACGGCATAGACCGCGTGCGCGGCGGCGACGGCCTCAAGCCGGTCCTCGGCATTGGCCAGCATGCCGGCGATGAGACTACCGAGCGCGCAGCCCGCACCCGTCACCAGCGTTAGCCGTGCATCCCCGCCACGCACCGCAATCGTGGCGCTGCCATCGGTGATGTAATCCACCGGGCCACTGACGGCGGCGATGGTGCCCATCTCGGCCGCGAAGGACTGGAGATAGGGCAGCGCCTGATCCGAGGTCATGGTCGTCTCCACGCCCTGGCCGCCGCCTTGGCCGCCGGCCAGCGCGATGAGTTCAGAGGCATTGCCGCGGATCGCGGTCGGCTTGAATTCAAGCAGGCTGCGAATGACGGCGTCGTATTCCGGCGCGCCGGCGCCGATGGCCACCGGGTCCAGAACCCAGGGGACATTGCCCTCATGCGCGGCGCGGGCCGCCGTGCGGATCTCCTCCGGTCCGCAGCTCATCAGGCAGGCGGCATTGATCCAGACCGCGTGGGCATGGCGGCCGAAGACGCTCGGCCAGTCCATCGCCGTGCCGATAGCGGGGGCGGCGCCGACCGCGAGCAGCACATTCGCTGACAGACCCGCCGCGACGTAGTTGGTGAGACCATAGCAGAAGGGCTTCATCTGCTTCAGCCGCGAGAATTCGCGGCGCGCGGCGGCATCGTTCCAGGACAGGTCTTTCATCACGCGCTCCAGTTCCTGCCGCCCAGCGGCGATTGGTCGACCCAGTTCAGACCGGCTTCGGGGAGATGGCAAGACGGTGCAGGGCGGGGCGCCGTTCTCGGCGCTGGCGGGAAGGCTGCCCCCCCGCTATGGGGGGGCAGCCGCACCGCGGAGGAAAAGATGCGCCATCGCCAGGGTTTCGCCTTGATTGCCCTTTGCGGATTAGCCGCCCTAGCGGCAGTGCCGGCATGGGCAGCGACCTCGCCCTTCGACGGCACCTATAGCGGCACCAGCTCCCCTGAATGGGCGGTGCAGGGCTGTGGCAATCAGCAGAAATCGATCACCATCGAGGTCGCCGGCGGTGAAGCCTGGACCCATCATCACCACCTGACGGGCCGGGTTGATGGGAGCGGCCATCTCTCCATGGCGGATGACAGCGGCCGCTCGGAATTGACCGCCACCATCCAGGGCAACAGCCTGACCGGCACCGAGACCGTCATGGCCAGCCCGAAGAAGCTGCGCGGCTTTTATACCGGTGACGAGACCCAGTGCACGCGCACGCTCAGCGCCCAGAGGCAGTAACCGCGCGCCAGACGGCGACCGCGAAGAGCAAGAGCGCGATCGTCGAGGCGGCGAGCACGGCGGCGGCGGCTCCCATAGTGCCGTAGAGCGGCAGGGTGGCGCCCAGCAGCGCGAAGAGGGCGAGGCTCGCGCCGATGCGCACCCAAAGCGCACGCCCTGCGCGACCCATGGCGACCAGCGTCGGCTCAAAGACAACGCTCGCGAGATCGAGCGCCGAAGCGAGGCCGAGCAGCACCAGTAGCGGATAGACGCCGAGATAGGCCGACCCCCCGATCAGATGTAGCAGGGGCCGGCCGAGCACGAGCAGGACGAGCATGATGACGGCGCCCGCGCCCGCGGCGAGGGCTGCCGCGCGCAGGATGAGATGGCGAAACTCATGGCCAGACCCGCCACTATGGGCGCGGGCGAGTTCGGAGAACATGGCGCGTGAGGCCATGTCCGAAATCCGCGCCAGCGCCTGCGTGAGCTGGGAGGCGAGGCGGTATTGCCCGGCGCCCGTCGCCCCGGCGGCGAGGCCGACCAGCAGCACCACCGCCTGTTTCGACCCCTGATCCAGCGTGGTGTTGAGGTTGGTCATCCAGGTGAAGTGCCAGATGCCGGGATTCTCCCGCACCGCCGTCTGCAGTCGCTGCCGCGTCGGCCAGAGGAGGCCGCCCGGCACGACGCGCGCCACGGCGAGCCAGTAAGCGGCGGCCGTCAGGATTTCGCCGGCCGTCCAGGCAAGGAGAAAGCCGCCAACGGTCGAGCCGACCGCGACCACGACGAGCGCGCCGGCGAAGCGGGTAATGGGGGTCACCGCATCGGCCGCAGCCCCGGTGCCGAAACGGTCATGCAGGCGCAGGATGCCGACGGCAGTGGAGCGGGTCGTGAGCAGAATGACGAAGGAGAAGCCGAGGCCCTCGCGGGCGAGGCCGCGCGGCCAGCCGAGCCGGTCGCTCAGCCACCAGACCGCGAGTGTCGCGACTACGCAGCCGGCGAGCGCCGCACCCAGGTCGATCGCCAGGCAGAAACCACCCAGTCGGGCGGCGGCATCGCGATTGCCCGCCCTGAGATGCGGCAGGCCGTAGCGCACGACGATCTGCCAGGTCTGGAAGGTGACGAAGGCAGCAACCGCCTGGGCGCCGCCGGTGATGAGGGTGAATTCGCCGAAACCGCGCGGCCCCAGCGTGCGGGCCGCAAGCGCCAAATAGACCAGGCTGAGGACCGCGCCCACACCCTTGCCTGCCAGCAGCCAGCCGAGATTTTGGAAGATGCGGCCGAGCGACCCGTCCCGCCAGTTCTGGGCCATTAGTATTGGGCCATCAGCTCTGGTTGCCAAGCCGGGCGAGGCGTCTATAGACACGCAGCAAGATGAACATCGCCTTCCTCTACATCGCCGAGGCCTATCAGTGCTACCACGGTGCCGGCATCGCCCATGCACTGGCGAGCGAGCCGGGTGTCACGGTTCACAGCTACTACAACGATCCGAAATCGCTGGCCCAGCTGGAGCGCATCGCGACCGCGCTGGGCGCCGCGCCGATGACCTGTCGCCGGCTCGAACGCTCGCTGCTCACCCGGGCGATGCAACGGGGCCTTCGCCGCTTCGGAATGTTCAAGAGCCTGGTGATGCTGGACAACCGCCGGCAACTCGACGGCTATGACGCGATTGTCGCCGTCGAGGACACGGTGTCTCTCGCCCGCCGGCTCGGCATTCGCCACCCGAGGCTTATCCTTTACCCCCATGGCGCGGGGGACCGAGCGCGCAGCTTTTCGCATCACGCCAAGCCCTTTGATCTTGTCCTCGTTTCGGGTCCGAAAAGCGCGCAACGCATGATCGGTGCCGGGCTCGTCCGGCCCGACCGATGTGCGGCCGTGGGCGCCGTCAAGCTCGAGACCTGCGCGGCGTTGCAGAGACAAGCGGCACCCCTTTTTGAGGAGCCCCGGCCCATTGTTCTTTACAACGCCCACAAGGCGCCGAAACTCAGTTCCTGGCGGCGCTTCATCGAGCCGATGCTCGCCGATTTCACGGCGCAGTCGGAGTTCAATCTGATCGTCGCGCCGCATGTGAAGATGTTCCGGCGCAGAGACGAGAGTTTGCGCGCCGCCTGGGAGGCTCGCGGCACAAAGCATATTCTCGTCGATACGGGCTCGGACCGGCTGCTCGACATGACCTATACCGAGGCAGCGGATGTCTTTGTCAGTGACGTCAGCAGCCAGGTCTACGAATTCCTCGTCCGGCCACGCCCCTGTGTGTTTCTCAACGCGCATGGCGCGACATGGCGGGGCGATCCGAATTTCGCGCATTGGCAGCTGGGAGATGTTGTGGATGAGCCAAGCGACCTGATGGCCGCGATCCGCGCCGCGCCTGCGCGCCATCACCTTTATCGCGCACGGCAGGAGGAGATGGCCCGTGCGTCCCTCGGCGAGGTTGCGGGTGCGTCTGGCCGCGCAGCGGCGGCGATCCTCGGCTTCATGCGGCGTGCCGGCTGATCTCTCTCCACCAGTCAACCGTCTCCCGCAGGCCGGCATCAAGGTCGATCCCGGGCTGCCAGATGCTGGACGGAATCTGCCGGCCAGGGTCGATGCTCCAGTTCCGGTGCAGGATCTCGCGCGCCTTGCCGCGGCCGAAGATCGCGGCCTCGCCGCGCAGCGCAGCTAGACCGTCGCTCACGGCCCCTGCCATGCGAAGGGCGACATCCGGCAGCGGCACGGGGCGCGGCTGACGACCGAGTGCCGACCCGATCCGGCCCAGAAGCTCCCGCCAGCCGTAGCCGTCCGTCCGGGCATCAGAGATTTCCCAGGTCTGCTGGCGCAATTCTCCCTTGCTCACCGCGCGGACGGCGGCCGCGGCGTCACGGACATGGATCATGGCAATGCGCGGCTCGGGCGCCGCAATGGCAGGGGCGAAGCGGCCGGACGCAAGCCGCAGCATGGCGAGACCTTCCCGGTCCCACGGACCGTAGATCGCCGGGGGACGGAGCACGGTCCAGGGACGGGATCCGAGGACCTCCATCACGGCCTCCTCGCCGGCGCGTTTGCTCGCGGCATAGTCGGAGAGGCCGGGCTCACGGGCAACGAGGGAGGAGATCAGCAGGAAGCCGGGTGCGCCGGGCGCTACGGCGGCGGCTTCCGCCACGCGGCGCGCACCGTCCCGGTTGACGGCCAGGAAAGCCGCGGTGTTGCGGGCCTTCACGAGGCCCGCGGCATGGATGACGATGTCTGCGCCGGATACGAGGCGGGCGAGGGCGACCCGGTCGGCAAGTTCGCCCAGCACGAGGTCGAGCGGCAGATGTTCCAACTGGGGATGCAGCGGTGCCGAGCGGACCAGCAGGCGCACCTGCCAGCCGGCTTCCGTCAACGCCTGGGCGATGGCGCGGCCGAGAAAGCCGGTGCCTCCCGTGAGTGCTGCGACCGGACGCGTAACGGCCCCGGCGGGAGCGTTCACGCGGCGATGGCGCCCGCCGGCAGCAGGAGAGAGGCAAGGTAGTTCAGCCTTGCGCGGGCGCGGCTCAACTTGCCCGAGGACGTATAGGGCAGGCTGCCGGGCGGCAATAGGACGACGCGGGCATCCGCACCATGATGGCTGCGCAGCGTGCCGGCGATCTCGGCAGCCAGCGCCTCGCCCTCGTCGGAATCACGGAGGCCGCGGGCCTCAACGGCCACGACCAACACCTCCTGGCCATCTTCCTCTACCGAGAAGGCGGCGACGTCTCCCGTGCGGATCTGCGGCACGGCGCGCTCGACCGTCCATTCCAGATCCTGCGGCCAGATGTTGCGGCCGTTGATGATGATGAGGTCCTTGGCGCGGCCCGTCACGACCAACGTCCCGGCGATGCGGTAGCCGAGATCCCCGGTTTCGAGCCAGCCATCGGCGGACAAACTCTCCCGCGTCTCTTCCGGCCGGTTCTTGTAGCCCTGCATGATACTCGGCCCCTTGGCCACGATGCGGCCGACCTGGCGGTCGCCAAGTGCCGCGCCGTCTGGCCCGCGCACTTCGATACGGTGGCCGAGAAGGGGCAGACCGCAGAGGACGAAGGTGCGGCGGCGGGCCTCGTCGCCCTCGGCCGGGCAGGCAATGCCCTTCTGCTCCAGGAGGTCCAAGTCGATGGTCTCGGTCTCGAAACCCTGGCCGGTCGGCGCGAAGGCGAGGGCAAGCGTCGCCTCGGCCATGCCGTAGCTCGGCAGGAAAGCGCGGGCATCGAAACCACAGACCGCGAAGGTCTCGGCAAATTTGGCGAGTACCCCAGGGCGGATCATGTCGCCGCCGATGCCGGCGACGCGCCAGGTGGAGAGGTCGAGGCTCTCCTTGCCTATCGAGCGCTCGCGCCTTGTGCAAAGGTCGAAGCCGAAGCTCGGGCTATAGGAAACCGTGCCGCGGTTCTGGCTGATCAGGGAGAGCCAGAGGCGGGGGCGGCGGGCGAAATCCTGGGTGGCGATAAAATCGACCGTCACCTGTCCAGCGAGCGGGCTGAGCAGGAAACCGACCAGGCCCATGTCGTGATAAAGCGGCAGCCAGGAGACGGCGCGGTCCGCCGTCCGGATTTCCATGCCCTGATTGAGAATGCCAACGGCATTCGCCATCAGCGCCTTCTGGCGGATGACGACGCCCTTCGGAAAGCGCGTGCTGCCCGAGGAGAATTGCAGATAAGCGGTATCGTCAGGTCCGATTTCGGGCAGATCCGCGTCCCACACATCGAGGCGGGAGAGATCGGCGACCGTGCCACACAGAAGCAGCCCCTGCGCCTCGGCCATGGGCGCCAGCCAGGGCACCAGGTTCTCGGGGGCGAAGAGGGCGCTGGCGCGAGCCTCCTGCACCAGCCGTTCGACATGGGAGACATAGGTTTCGCGCCCGCCAAAGGCGAAGGGCAGCGGCATCGGCACAGGCACGAGGCCGGCATATTGGCAGGCGAAAAAGATGCGCACGAAATCGGGGCTGGTTTCGGCGATGACGGCGATGCTGTCGCCGCGCGCGAGGCCGAGACCGTGCAGGCGGCAGGCCAGATCGCGGGCATCGGCGCGAAGATTGCGGTAGCTCAACGTCGATGAGAGATCGCCTTGGCCGGAATAGAAATTGAGGCCCGTCAGTCCTTCGGCCGCATAGTCCAGCGCCTGCGGCAGGGTTGCGAAATCACCGGCGCGGAGGGGAAGTCCGCTAAGCGAAGGCGTTGGTCCTGACGTGAGATGGAGATCCAAGATGCGATCCAACTATGCTGCGTTCATAAATTTGGGCTCATGCCGCGGCGCGTGCGGCAAGGGTCCTTTCGACGAGTTCAAGGTCCGCGGGCTTGTCGACATCGATGGCCGCGTCCGCGTGAGAAAGGGCAGTAACGGCGAGTGCCGCACCGGTGCGGCGGCTCAAAAGCCGTGCCACACCATCCAATGTCAAGATTCTCAGCGCATAACCGATCAGCGCGGCAGGCCCGATGAGCCAGGCCATGGCGAGCGGACTTTTCCGCCGCTCCTCAATCCGCCTCCAGAAGGCGACGGCGCGGAGGGCCTTCTCGCGGCGGAGCAGGAAGAGGTTGCAGCCGCTGAAATCCCCGTCGCGCAGCCTGATCCAGGTGCGCTGCGTGCCCGGAAAGCCGGCGCGGATGACGTCCGAGCGGGCGACGGCGGCCACGGCATCCGCGCTCTGCGGGGCACGGCTCAGGAAGTCGGCTAGAATGGCGGGGGAGAGCAGGGCGTGATCGGCCGTTGTTACGAGAAGCGGCGCGCCGAAGGTCTCCAACGCGGCCGCCACGCTGCGGCTGGGCGAGGGTTCCGCGCGGATGGACAGAATTTCGGCCGATTCGGGAAAGCCGTCGAGCAGGTCGGTGCGCTCGCTCGAGACGACGATGCGCCCGACAGCCGGGGTCGCCCGCAGCGCGCGGATCACCCGCAGCAGCATGGGCGTGCCGCCCACCGGCAGCAGCGCCTTGTGCGAGACATGGGCTGCCACAGCCATCGGATCAGTCGCGCCATGCCGGCTGCCAGCGAGAACGAGCACGGTGAGAGAACTCGCTTCCATCATGCGGCGAGCGTCTTCTCATAGACGCGATACGTCTTGTATGGCCGCCCGCCGATTGCTTCGGCGAGGTGACGCATCGGCAGATTGTCTTCAAGAATCCAGGACATTTCGACCGCGGTGATGCCCTTTGCTAGCGCCTCGCGCCGCAGCGCCTCGACTATGTGCAGCGCGAGCAGCCGGCCCATCATGCCCGCGCCATGACGCTTGCGCACGCCCATCAGCGGCACGCGGCCCGTCTTCACACCCGAGACTTTGAGACGCCACAGCAGCTTTGCCCAGCCGAAGGGCAGCAGGCTGCCAGACAGGTCCCGAATTGCGGCATTGAGATCGGGCAGGCAGAGGCCAAAGGCGGCCGGCTCCCCGTCGACATCGGCGAACCAGATCAGCCGCTCATGCAACAGCGGCTTCATCGCCTTCGACATATGGTCGACCTCGCTCTCCGTGATCGGCACGAAGCCCCAGTGGGTCGACCAGGCATCATTATAAATGCTGACGAGAGACGCGATGTCCTGCTTGAGATTCGCCATCCGCATGTGGCGGAGCGTGACGTTGGGGGGCAGGCCACGGCTGACGATCGCCGCCGAGCTTTTCGGCAGGGCGGCGGTCGTGTCGCAAAGATAGGCGTAGAGGTCGCGGATCTTGCTATAGCCAAGGGCGGCGACGTGGCTATCCGCATAGGGCGGATCATGTGGCATCATCAACATCGGCGGCGTGTCGAAACCTTCGACCAGAAGTCCCGTTTCCTCGTTGATCGAGAGGTTGAACGGCCCCTGCACGCGGCGGATGCCACGTGCGGCGAGCCAGGTCTCGGCGGTCGCGAGCAGGGCCGCGAAGACCGCCGGATCGTCGATCGCCGAGAGCATCCCGAAATTGCCCACCGGCGCCGCCGGATCGGATTTGGCCAGACGGTCGATCTGGGCGGAGATGCGGCCAACATCCTTGCCGCCGCGGCGTGCGAGCCAGAAGGCGGCCTCGGCATGGCTAAAAAAGGGGTTGCCCTTGGGGCTGAGGGCGGCCTGCCGTTCGGAATGCAGCGGCGGGATATACTGCGGGTCCCGTGCCAGCAGCCGGTCGGGCAGGCGGATGAAGCGCATGAGCTGCGCTTTCTCCGTCACACACAGGATGTCGATGCCGCCGGCAGCCTCGGTCGTCATGGTCTATCAGAGTCTCCAAGCCGGGGCAGGAACATGCGCAGAGAAGGCGCCCCCCGCGTGCGGAGGCGCCAAAGGCGGAGCCGATGCCGGAACAACTCGTTTCATCCTGGAAACGGTTGAGGTGTGCGGAGGCTTCATCCGACGAAGGAACGCCAAGCCTTGCCTGAAGGCGCGATGGCGCCCGCCGGCGTAGATCGGATCGGCCAGATTCATGTGCCCGAGATCGAAAATCCGTCCGTGTTTCCGCGAGCGGGTCTGCATCACCTTCTCCTAGGCTCCCTCGGATGGGGCGGGTAACCCAGAACTGTCAAGAAAATATAAACTTCGAGATAGTATAAATGTCATGTCAGGCGTCATCTGACTGCATCAGACGCAAAATCGCGTAGGCTAGGGAGAAAACAGGAACTAGCCAACCGGCAAGCCAAGGCGGCACCGCGCCCGATTCGCCGAAGGCGTTGAGCAGGCCGGCGCAGACGAGATAGCCGAGACCCAGCACGAGGCCGGTGGCGGTCGCCATGCCGTTGCCTTCCGAGCGGGGCGGGGCCAGGAGCACGGGGGCTGCCAGCAGCAGCATGATGACGGGCGCGAAAAGAACCGCGAAGGCCTCATAAAGCGCAGTCCGATAGTAGGAGGGGCCCTGGATGCCCACCCAGCGGCCCTTGAGCGTGCCGATCAACTTTTCCAGCGTCTGGCTATCCGTCGGCCGGACGAGGGCAACCATATTCGCCGGTGAAGGACCGGCTGGCCATGTCAGGCTTGCCTCCTCACGGACCTTGCCATTGCCGGCCTGCGCGATGCGTGGCTGCGCCAGCACCCAGCCCCGGGCGCCGACCTCGGCGCTCGGCGCCGTGATTTCGGCGGTGACATCGCCTTTGGCTGAGCGCTCGATGAGCGTGACCCCCTCCACCTGCCGCCCGTCCAGAGAGACGCGGTTGACCGCCGCGACATCGCCCCCCGCGCGCAGCCAGAGCGGGGGCGGGACGGGCGCGTCGGCAGCGGGCGGGATGGTCCGTGCCCACCAGTCCTCGAAGGCGCGGTCGGCCCGCGGGGCAACCTCGTTCTGCAGCCCGAACTGGACCAGCGTGAGCAGGAGGCAAAGCGGCATTAGCGCCATCACCATCTGGGCGATGCTCATGCCGGCGGCGCGCAGGGTCGTCACCTCGAGCCCGGCGGCGAGCCCTCTGAAGGCGAGCAGTGCACCGATCAGCACTGCCAGCGGCAGGCTTTCGGAGAGGATCGCAGGCAGACGAAGACCGATGAAATGCAGAATATCGAGGAAGCCGCCATGGGCGAAGATCGTGCCAGCCTTCTCGAAGAGCTCGAGCAGCTGGAGCATGGCGGCAAGCCCGATGAGCGCGCCTAGCAGCCGGCCTAGCAGCAGGCGGGAGAGGTAGAGGCGGATCATCCGGCGCGCGACCTCGGCCGGAAGAGAGCCATGCCACGCAGCCCCTTCGCCGCTCGGTCGGTCGCATCCTCGAGCAGGGTGAAAAGGGGGTCGAGCGGGCCTTCGCTCGTGTGCTGGGAGGCGCGGGCGAACATCCAGAAGCAGAAGGCGGTGAAGGCAAGGAAAATGCCCCATAGCGGCAGGCGCGGGTCGATCAGTCCAGCGGTGCCGAGTGCCGCTGTGAGTTGGATCGCATGATCGTAAAGGATGAGGATCAGAACGCCCACAAGGACGCCGTATTGCCGTCGCGACCGCTTGCCGGAGATGCCCAGCGACACCGCGAGCAGCGGCAGCACGGCCATCGAGAGCGCGCGCAGGATGCGGCTGTACAGTTCGCCATCCAATCTGCGGATTGGCAGCGTCGGATGCGGCGCGAGATGGGCGCGCCAGAGCTCGGCGGTCGTCATCTCCCGCTCGTCGCCGCCACGAGGGCGAAAGGCACGAAGATGCAGGACGAAAGGCCGAGACATGCTGGTGCTTTGCGACGTGATGGTGGCGACCCGTCCATTCGGATGGATGACGAGCCGGTGGCCGTCCTCCAGGCTCAATACGAGCTGACTGCCCTGATCCGTCAGAAAAAGGCTGCCTCGCTCGCCGGTCGTGATTTCTTCGGTGCCGTCCGGCTCCTGCTGGTGGATGAGGACATTGCGGAGCTCACCGGTGCCGGGGTCCGCGGCGTCGGCGGTCACGATCAGGTTGCGACCGACATGGATGATACGCCCGGGCGGGATGGTGGCGTTCCAGCCGCTTTCGGTCGCGGACCACAGCGCCGCGCGGTAGGCGTAGCGGGCGAAGGGCTGGGCATAGCCGTAGAGGCCGTAGGCGACGATGGCGAGGGCGAGGCCGAGCAGCAGAAAGGGGCGGCTGATCCAGGCCATGGAGACGCCGGCATTCTGCATCGCTTCCAACTCGTTGCCGCGGCTCAGCCTGGCGATGACGAAATAGACG
Organism: Acidisoma sp.; assembly: GCF_035492295.1. Lineage (GTDB taxonomy): Bacteria > Pseudomonadota > Alphaproteobacteria > Acetobacterales > Acetobacteraceae > Acidisoma. The sequence continues at coordinate 11,010 of NZ_DATJJK010000043.1, forward strand.
CCGATGAAGAGGGCGGCGGGCAGCGCGAGACCGAGATATTGCGGCACGAGGTCCAGCAGCATGCGGCCGACGGAGCCCGTCGGCACGTCCGTGTCCGCCAGCAGATCGAACAGCCGGAGCAGGCGCTCGAGGAGCAGAGCAGGCAGCACGATCGCCAGCGTGCCGATGAAGGGCTTGGCGGAGAGGCTGAGCAGGTAGCGCTCAAGCGTCGCTGCGGATTGCCGCCGGCCGTGTCCGGAAAGGGAGCGCAATGGGCCTATCGTTTATGTATGCGGCAAACCGGGAACGGCCGCGCGCAGGGGTGATCCTCAGACCGCATCACGGTCCGCTTGTTGCAGAATATCCCGGGGACTGCGAGACTGAGCGCCCATGCGCGGCGATGCTGGCAGTTATGAGCCGGGATGCTATTGCGTCTCATTATCACGGAGTCGAGAACCGCGCATCATGTTTCATCCCCTCCAGCTGCGCTGGTTCCTTTTGCTTGCCCTGCCGTGGCTTATGGCAGCCGGCGGTGCGGCGCGCGCCGCCCAGATAAGGCCCGAGGCCAGCCTCCAGTCCAGTCTCGCCTGCGATGCGCCAGGGGTTACCACGGCCATGCCGCGGCTGATCATGACGGTGCCCGACATCCGCAAGACGACCGGCGATGTCACCTTCACCCTTTATGGCGCGGACCCAAAGCGCTTCCTGGCCCATCACGGCAAGATCGGCCTGATCCGCGTGCCGGTGACGGGGCCGAGCGTCAAGGGTTGCTTCGCCGTCTCGGGCCCCGGCACCTATGCGGTCGCGATCTACGATGACGCCAATGGCAATCATCGCTTCGACCTGACCATGGTTGGCCTGCCAGCAGAAGCCTACGGCTTCTCGAACAACCCGCAGATCTTCCTGGCCCCGCCCGGCTTCCGCAAGGTCGCCTTTACGGTGGCTCCCGGGGTCAATCAGATCGCCATTCAGCTCCGTTATTGAGCCGCGACTCCGATCCGCCAGTCGCCCACGGTGCGGAAGCGATCGGCTTGGGGGTCGTAGCGGCGGAGTTCGGTCTCGAGCTGCCAGCCTCCCGCTCTGGGCATCACACGATGCAGATGCCAGCCGGCATATTCGGGCCTGGGTTTGGCGGCGAGTGCCGCCGGCACGCTGAAGGTGGCGATGGGGCCTTGCGGCCCGGGGATCGGTTGCAGCCGTGTCACATGATGGTGGCCGGAGAGCACGAGTTCGGCGCCGTGGCGCGCCAGGATGTCGCATAGCGCGACTCGGTCTCTGAGCGCCTTGCGCTCGCCGCCGGGGCCGATCACCGGCGGATGGTGGATCAGCACAATGCGAAACAGGCCCTCGGCGGCCAGCCGGTCGAGCAGTGGTCCGAGGCAGTCGATCTGGCCAGGGCCCAGGGCGCCGGCGGCGGAGAAAACGCGCGTCTGGATTGCCGAGGACAGCCCGATAACCGCCACCGGCCCCCGCCTTCTGACGAAAGGGAAGGGCGTGCCATGGGGTTTTTCGATTTCCGCGTCACCCGCGAACCACGGCCCCCATTGACAGAGACTCTCCTGCCAGGGCAATTTTGTTGTGACATCATGATTACCAGGCACGACCGAGACCTCGGTCGGATCGCCGAAACCCTCCAGATAGCGCCGCGCCGCCGCAAATTCCGCCGGATGGGCAAAGTTGGTGAGGTCCCCGGTGAAGGCCAGATGGTTGGGCGCGTGGGCCGCGATATCCGCACGCAGTGCCGTCTCCGGCTGCCAGCTATGGATGCGATGGCGCTTTCTCCGCCAGGAGAGAACGGCCAGTGCCTGCTTGACATGCCGCTGCCGAAACGAGATCGCTTCGACCGGCGGCGGAAGGTGGAGATCGGACAGATGGGCGAGGCTGAACGACATTGGCTAAGCTGACCTTTTCTACCCCGGCGCCCCGGCGTATCGGGCTCATCATCAATCTGCGCAGCCACGTCAACAAGTCCCACCCGATTGATCTCGCAGCAGTACAGGCCCGCCATCCCGATCTGCGCGTGGCAGCCCCCGCTGATCTCGGCGCGCTGCGCGACACCCTTGCCGGTTTCGCGGAAGAGGGCGTCGATCTCCTGGTCGTGTCCGGCGGCGACGGCACCGTGCGGGACGTGCTGAGCGCCTTCCCCCCGGCCTATGCCGCGCAGCCGCCAGAACTCGCCATTCTCTCCGCCGGCAATACCAACCTCGCCGCCCGCGTGTTGGGCAGCGCTGGGAGCGGGGACGCGGCGCTCGACCGGCTGTTGCGAGCCGCTCATGCCGGGCGACTGCACCGCAAGACCTGCCCGGTGCTCGAAGTCTCCTGGCCGGACGAGCCTGGGCGGCCACCGTTGGTGGGCTTTTTGTTCGGGACCGCGGGCTTCACGGAAGCCAAAACGGTCGCCAATCTCGTGGTGCGGCGGCAAGGCTTCAGCCATGGGCTGGAGGTGGCGGCGACCCTGTTCGTCACTGCCTTGCGCGCTTTGGTCGGACGCAATTCCCCAATCCGTCAGGGCTGGTCGATGTCGCTCGCGGTCGAAGGGCGGCCGGCCATCGCGGGCAAGCGGTTCCTCGTCATGGCGACGACGCTGGACAGCCTCATGCTCGGGCTCTGGCCCTTCTGGGGGCGCGGTTCGGGCGGCATCCGCTGGCTCGATATCGACGCGCCACCGCGGCGGTTCGCGGCTGGTCTGCTTGCCGTCATGCTGCGCCGCCCGCGGCCCTGGATGATCCGCAGTGGCTACCGTTCCGGCCGGGGCAACGCCATCCGGATGATGTTCGACCAGCCCTTCATCCTCGACGGCGAAGCCTTCGAAGCGCGGGCCGGCGTGCTGCTCTCCACCGCCGGGAGCGTCACCGTGGTGGCGCCGTGAGCAGCCTGGCACCAGAAACCCTGCATCGGCTGGTCGCGACGGAATTCGCGAGGCCGCAGCCGGCCGCTCTCGATCACCTGGTCGAGGCGATCCTCGCCCGTCACGGGGAAGCGGTGCGTGTCATCCTCTTCTATGGTTCCTGCCGTCGCACGGGTGATCTTTCCGGTCTCATCGATCTCTATGTCCTCTATGACGACGCGCACGCGTTTCATGGCGGCTGGCTGCCGGCGGTGGCGAACCGCCTGCTGCCGCCCAATGTGTCGCTGATCAGCGCCGGCGGGCTGCGCGCCAAGGTCGCAACCCTCTCAATGCTGCAATTCCAGCGGCGGGCGCGGCGCCAAGCGGTCGACACCACGATCTGGACGCGCTTTTCCCAGCCATGCTCGCTGCTCTACGCGCGGGATGAGGCGTCGCGCCGCGCGGCGGCGGCATTGGTCGCGAAAGCGGGGCGCACCGCCGTCTTCTGGGCGCGCGCCCTGAGCCCCACGGCCGCCGCGCCAGCCGGGATCTGGCAGGGACTCTTCAATTGCACCTACCGGGCGGAACTGCGGCCCGAAAGCGCCCGCCAGCCCGGCTTGCTCTATGAGACAAATGCGGCTTGGTTCGATGCCCTGCTGGCGGCGGTGCCCCCGGAGGGGGAGTCGCTGCCCCTCGGTGGATGGGGACTGCGCCGGCTTTGCGGCCGGCCGCTCAATCTGCTGCGGCTCGCCAAGGCGGCCTTCACCTTCGCGGGCGGCGCCGATTACATCCTCTGGAAGTTGCAGCGCCATGCCGGCATTGGCCTGTCGCTGAGCAACTGGCAGCGCCGCCATCCCTTGCTGGCTGCACCCGGCCTGCTTTGGCGGCTGCGCCGGATGGGCGCGCTGCGCTGAACCTTATTTGGCCGGCGAGAGCGCCGCGCCGGTCTCCGACAAAAGCCCGAGTTCCTCTCCGACCGCAGTGATTGCCGCGATCGCGAAGTCGATCTCCTCGCGATTGTGGGCCGCGCTGACGCTGGTGCGCAGCAGCGCTTGGCGCTCCGGCGTTGCCGGCGGCAGCGCCAGATTCACGTAAAGACCGCGCGCCAGCAACATATTCCAAAAGGCAATGGCGGTTTCGGCCGAGCCGAGACGGACGGCGACAATGGGGCTCGGCGTGGGGCCGAGCTTGAAGCCGGCCGCCTCTAGCCCCGCATAGAGCCTGTCGGCGTTGTGGTTCAGGGCGAGTCGCAGGCCGGGCCGGCTGCCCAGCACGTCCAGAGCCTGGGTCACTCCGGCGGCGACGGAAGGGGGCAGGGAGGCCGTGAACATGTAGCTGCGGGCGATAAGGCGCAGGACCTCGAACCCGGGCAGGCTGGAAGCAAGGAAGCCGCCGATGCTGCCGAGGCTTTTGCTGAAGGTGCCGACGACGAAATCGACATCCTCCTCGACCCCGGCCTGTTCGGCGAGGCCGCGCCCGTGCTCGCCCAACACGCCAAGGGAATGCGCCTCGTCGACCAGCAGATAGGCGCCGGTCTCCCGCTTGACGGCCGCGAATTCGCGCAAGGGGGCGACATCCCCCAGCATGCTGTAGATGCCCTCGACAACGATGAGCTTCTCGCCCGGACGATCCGCCAGATGGCGCAGCCGACGGTAGAGGTCATCCGGGTCGTTATGGCGGAAGCGCGTGACGGTCGCCTCGCTCAGGCGGGACCCGTCATAGATGCTGGCATGGCTGTCGGCATCGAGGAGGAGCTGATCGTCGCGGCCCGCGAGCGCCGAAAGGGCGCCGAGATTGGCTTGGTAGCCGGTGGTGAAGACCATCGCGTCGCGCCTGTGCAGAAAGCGGGCGATGCGCTTTTCCAACGCGACATGCGCGCCGTAGGTGCCGTTGGCAATGCGCGAGCCGGTGGTGCCGGTGCCGTCGGCCTGAAGGGCCGCCACCGCTTTGCCGACGCAGCTCTCCTCAAAGGTCAGGCCCAGATAGTTGTTGGTGCCAAGAAGCAAGACCTCGCGCCCGCCGATCTCAGCCGTGGTCGGCGAAAGGATGCGGTCGAAGGTGACGTTGAAGGGATCGGCGCCGGTTTCCCGGAGGGTCCCGAGCTGATCTTTCAGCTGGGCATATTTGCCTAGCATATCAGATCGGGGCCCGGGCGGGCTCGGCGCCAAGCGCACGCGCAAGATCGGCAACCGTCTGGATTTCGGCAACCGTTTCCAGCGGAATGACCGTATTGAATTCGGTTTCCAGCTCCATGATGAAATCCATCACGGCAATGGAATCGAGGCTGAGATCACGCACGATATTGGTTTCGGGCGTGATGGAGGCAGCCATCTCTGGGGTAACGCCTTCCAGGGTGCGGGCGACCCCCACGATATTGCGGATCACATCTTCTTCGCTGGCCACCATCTGTCTCCGTCGCAAAGGCCCTCTGCTCCGGTACAAGTGCAGGGGCCGACACCATCGAACTCTATCGCGAACGAGTGTATCACGCATGCGCCTGATCAACAGCATCCGAGGCGCATGGCACGCGCTTGAGCGTCTCGGATGGACGATTTTGCGGCCGTGAGGAGAATGGGTGACATGTTACGGCCGATGGATATCTGGCGCCCAGCCATCATCGCCAAGCCTTTCGGCCGCATCTTGGACGAGGGGATTGAGGAGGCTTCCCTGCACTGGCTGCCGGAACTGCCGCCTGCTTGTTTCTGGGCCGATCCCTTCGGGCTGTGGCGGGACGGCAAGCTGCATGTCTTCGTCGAGCGTTTCGATTATCATGATCGCGGTGGCTGGATCGAGGTTCTCGTCTATGACGCTGATCTTCGTCTTCTGGGCAGCCGGCCGGTGCTGCGGGAAGCCTGGCATCTATCCTATCCATTCGTTTTTGAGGCGGAGGGCGAGACCTGGATGCTGCCGGAGGCCTTTCAGTCGGGCACGCTGACCCTTTATCGCGCGCGGCGCTTTCCCGACCAGTGGGAGCCGGCGTGCTCGCTGCCGCTGGATGGCCCGGCGATCGACGCGACACCGTTCCAGTTCGAAGGACGGTGGTGGCTCGTCTATGCGCCGTCCCATTCCAAGCCTGCCAAGCAAAGCCATTTGCACGCGGCGTATGCGGACCGCTTGACCGGGCCCTGGACGCCGCATCCAGGCAATCCCGTGCTCATTGACCGGTCGAGCGCGCGGCCCGGCGGCACGCCGTTTCTGCACGGGGGGCGCATTGTGCTGCCGGTGCAGGATTGCCGGGGCACCTATGGTGCGGCCCTTCGCCTTCTGGACATTTCCCGCCTCGACGCGACCGGGTTTGCGGCGGAGGCGCGGGATGGCTTAGCACCCGTTTCCTGGATGGCGCCTTACCTGGACGGGATGCATACGCTCTCCGCCGCCGGCGCGGTGAGCCTGATCGATGCGAAATGGATGGATGCCTCGCTCGCGGGCAAGCTGTCCCGCCTCTATGGCATCGTCAAGCATAAGATTGCACGCCAAGCGGCATGAAGATCGCCTTCCTCTACAACCACGACACCATCCACCAAATTCCGCACACCGTGCCGGTCGCGGCCGCGCTGGCCAGGCGGGGTGTCGATGTCCATATTCTCGCCTCCAGTCCTGAACAGAGCGAGACGGCGAGGGCGCTGCTCCCGCCCGATGTCTCCGTCGCCTTTCGCGAACTGGAACTGCGGCCCATGAGCCGCATCGTGAATGCCGCGCTGCGGCATGTCGCCCCCTTCCGACGGATTGCGATCCTACGGGAAAATGTCGGGGTCTTTCGCGCCTATGATGCGATTGTAGTGCCGGAGACGACGACGACGATGCTGCGCACGCGCTTTGGCGTAGCCGATGTGCCGCTCATCTACATTCCACACGGAGCGGGGGACGGCGCGGCCGGCTTCCAAACGGTGACACGTCAATTCGACCTTGTCCTCCTCTCGGGTGACAAGGTGCGGGCCCGCATGGCTGCGGCGGGTCTCATCCGCGCGGGCCACCATAGCGTCATCGGCTATCCAAAATTCGACGTGACGCTCGGCCGCCCGGCCGAACGGTTCTTCGATAATGACCTGCCAACCGTTGTCTATAATCCGCATTTCAATCCGCGCATCTCATCCTGGTATCCCTTCGGGCGCGCCGTTCTGGAATGGTTCGCGCAAGACAGGCGCTACAACCTCATTTTCGCCCCGCACGTGATGCTTTTCCAGCGGCTGCTGCATACGTCCCTGATCCATCGCAAGATGGGCTGGCGCGGTCGTGTGCCGGCGGCCCTCCGTCATCACCCGCGCATCCTGATCGATCCTGGCAGCCGACGATCCATCGACATGAGCTATCTGCGCGCGGCCGATCTTTATCTCGGTGATGTCTCGAGCCAGATCTACGAATGGATCGAGACGCCACGGCCGGCGGTCTTCTTCAATACCGGCGGCCCCGAGCGGACAGCGAATCCAGATTTCCGCCACTGGAGACTGGGCCGCGTGATCGATGGCATGGAGGCGCTGCCGAGCGCCCTCGCACAGTCCTTTGCCGTGCCCGATACCTTTGCCGCGGCTCAGCGGCAGGCGGTCCTCGAGACTTTTTCGGTGACCGACCGCCCGGCCGGGGAACGCGGGGCCGAGGCCATTCTTGCCTATCTTGAGGGGCAGGCGGCGGACCATTCCCGAGCAATGTGACAAATATCTCAAAAATCTCTCACGGACTGATAATCAGGTTGCAGAAACCGTTCTCTATGATAAATTGATCTCAAGAAGTGGGATCAAATCCCATCGGCGCTGACCTGCGCCGACGGAGAGGGGAGGAGAGTATGCAGCCGTTCAAGTGCGGCCGTGGGCAGTTCCGAGAGGCGCGGGCGTGAGTGCCGCGATGGCTCCGGCGACCGGTGGTGAGACTACCGAGATCGCCGTCGATTGCAGCGGAATCACCAAATCCTATGATGGCGTCCCGGTTCTTCGTGACATCTCGGTCCGGTTCGCGCGCGGCACGGTGAATGTGCTGGCCGGCGAGAATGGTGCCGGAAAGTCCACGCTCTTTAAGATCATCTCCGGCCAGGTGCACCCGGATTCCGGCGCTCTGAAACTTTTTGGCGAGCCGGTCCGCCGATTTGATGCCCGCCACGCGCAAGGCCTGGGTGTTTCGATCATCCCACAGGAGCTCGCGCCGATACCGGACATGAAAGTTTGGCAGAACCTGCTGATCGGACGTGAGAAGAGCAGCCCGTTCGGTCTGCTGCGTCGCCGCCAGATGGTGGATGAGGCGGCGGCGATGATGGAAAGCGTCGGCCTCTCGGTCGATCCGACGCTGCCCATGAAACGTCTCAACGTCGCCAACACCCAGATGATCGAGATCCTGAAGGCGACGTCGCGCCAGGCCCGCATCATTCTGATGGACGAACCGACCTCCTCCCTCAGCAAACGCGAGACCGAACAGCTGTTCCGCGTCATCCGCCGCCTGCGCGCCGACGGCGCCTGCATCCTCTATACCAGCCACCGCATGGAGGAGATCGAGGAGATCTCAGACAGCGTCGCCATCATGCGGGACGGTGCAATCATCCGCCACGCGCCGACCGGGAATCTCACCGAGCACGAGATCATCACCGACATGGTGGGACGCGAGATCACGGAGCTTTTTCCTGATCGCACCATTACCGAAAGTGTCAAGCCGGTGCTGGAGGTGCGCGATCTCCACGTCTCCGGCTATAACGCCTCCGTATCCTTCAGCGTCAAGGAAGGTGAAATCCTCGGTCTCGGTGGCCTTGTCGGTGCGGGCCGCAGCGAGATGCTGGAGGCGATCTACGGCATGCGGCGGGCGACCGGCCAGGTTACGCTGGACGGACGTGACCTGCCGCTGGGCCATATGCAGGAGTCGATCAAGCGTGGCATCGCCATGGTGCCGGAGGACCGCAAGCGCTCCGGCATCCTGACCTCGCTCTCCATTCTCGACAACGTTTCCTTACCGCATCTGAATACCTTCACAAGCTCTGGGGGGATTTTGGAAAATGCCAAGCGGCGCACGCAGTCGCTCGATGTGCTGAAGCGCACGCGCGTCGCCTATGCCTCGCTCGGCCAGAAGGTCGGGCATCTTTCCGGCGGCAATCAGCAGAAGGTGGCGCTGGCACGGTGGCTTGTCACCGGAACGCCCCGGCTCCTCATCCTCGACGAGCCAACGCGCGGCATCGATGTCGGTGCCCGCAGCGAACTCTATCGTCTGATCAACGATCTGGCGGCGCAGGGTGTCGCCGTGCTGCTCGCTTCCTCTGACATGCCGGAACTGATCAACCTCAGCCATCGCGTTCTCGTCATTCGGGAAGGCCGGATCATGGGGGAATTGAAGAAGAACGAGCTGGAGCAGGAAACGATCCTGCGTCTGGCGATGGGAAGGTCGTCCAATGCAAACCAATAGTATCACCTCCGATGCCGCCTCGGCGGCGGTGCCGGCGGGCATTTCGGCGCGCCAGGTCGGGCGTTTTGCGCTGCGCTATGCGCTGGTCATCATCCTGGCGCTGTTCCTTGTGACGCTCGCCGTCTCGAATCACTCCTTCCTGACCTTCTCCAACATGAACGTCATCCTTATCCAGGTGGCGGCCAATGCGCTGCTGGCGACGGGCGCGACCTTCGTGATCCTGACCGGCGGGATCGACCTCTCGGTCGGCAGTATCGTAGGCCTGTCCGGGGTGGTGGCAGCGCTCTTTGCCCAGGATGACGGCGCCATCACCTGCACCGAGGCCGTGGTGCTCGGCGTGCTTGCAGGTACCGCGATCGGCGCCTTCAACGGCCTGCTCGTGGCCTTCGCCCGCGTGCCGCCTTTCGTCGCAACGCTCGGCAATATGACGGTCGCGTCCGGCCTTGCTTTCGTCGCCAGCGACGGCCAGCCCATCTCGGGTCTTTCCGATCAGTTCCTGGCCCTCAGCGGCACGATCTTCGGCATTTCTATCCCCGTTGCGGTGATGATAGTCGTTGTGGTCGTCGCCTGGATCATCCTGGCGCGGACCAAATTCGGCATGCATATCTATGCGGTCGGCGGCAATCCCCAGGCGGCGCGGGTCGCGGGTGTCAATCTCCGCGCCAACCGTTTCGCGGTCTATACCATCTCGGGACTTCTGGCCGGGGTTGCCGGTGTTATCCTGGCCGCACGCGCGACCGCGGGCATCGCCACCAACGGCACGGGTTATGAGCTCAACGCCATCGCGGCGGCGGTGATCGGCGGCATCAGCCTCGCCGGCGGCCGCGGCTCCATCATCGGCACGGTGTTCGGCTTCCTGATCATCGGCGTGCTCGATAACGGGCTCAACATCATCAACGTTTCACCCTTCTACCAGCTTATCGTCAAAGGCCTGATCATCATCGGCGCCGTCTTCGTCGACAGCGTGATGAACCGCAGCGACGATTGAGGACGAAGGGGACGTGCCTTGCCTGCTCCGCCGCGGCTTGCGGACCGTGTTTCCGCGGCGGAGATGTAAAAAGCAAAAACGATCAGATCAAAGGGATCAAGAAATGCCGTCTAAACTTCTGAATCGTCTTCTGGCCGGTGTCGCCCTGACTGCGGGTATCGCGGGCGCCGCGCCCGCCTTCGCCGACAGCGCGCATCCAGTGATCGGCTTCACCGTCTACGACATGTCCTCCTTCATCTCGCTCGCCAAGCGCGGCGTGGAAAAGGTGGCGGAAGCCAATCACGCGACGCTGCTGTGGAACAGCGCTGGCATGGACGTGAACGCCCAGATTTCGCAGTTTCAGCAGTTCATCAACCGCAAGGTTGACGCGATCGTCGTGGCACCGGTGAACTCCGCCACGCTGACGCCGCAGATCAAGGCGGCCAAGGCGGCCGGCATCGCCGTTATCGTGACCAACCTGACGGCGAGCCCGGACGCGACGCCCTATATTACGTCCTATGTCGGTCCGGATGACGTGCAGGCAGGCGCCAACGAGGCGAAGCACATGGTCGCCGCCCTCCATGGCAAGGGCAATGTCGTCGTCCTGCAGGGGCCGCTCGGCCAATCGGGTGAAATCGACCGTACCAAGGGCATCAAGGAAGTCCTGGCGCAGAACCCCGGCGTGACGGTGCTCGCCATTCAGCCCGGCAACTGGGCGCGCAACCAGGCTTACAGCGTCACGCAGGATTGGCTCTCCCGCTACGGCAGCAAGATCGACGGCATCATCGCCGAGAATGATGACATGGCCATCGGCGCCATCCAGGCGCTGAAGGAAAAGGGCCTTGCCGGCAAGATCCCGGTGACCGGCACAGACGGCATCAAGGACGGCATGCGCGCGGTTCGCGATGGCACCGAGCTTGAGAGCAACCTGCAGGATGGTCCGCTGGAACTCGGCATGGCCGAGCAGGTCGCGATCAACCATGCCCAGGGCAAGCAGGTTCCGGCCACCGCCATGTTCATCATGCCGGAGCTGACCAAGGACAATGTCAACCACTACTACTCGCAGATGTACGGAAATTTTAACGGCTTCCTGAACACGCTGCCGGCGCTCATCAACGCCAACCTTGCGTCTGGCGATTACGGCCACCAGTAATGCTGGCGGGACCTGGCCCGCGCTTTGGGCCGGGTCCCTTCATTGTTCCACGGGGTCTGCTGAATGGGTGAGGACAGTCAAAGAGGCCGTGGTGTCGACGAACGGCGCCAGCGCATCCTCCACCTTTTGTTGAGAGAGACCTCGGCCCAGGTGGACGAGCTGGCGGAGCGCTTCGGCGTGAGCCGGATGACCGTGCACCGGGATCTCGACGCGCTGGCCGAGCAGGGCTTTGTCCGCAAGGTCCATGGCGGCGCCCGGGTCAGTTCATTGCATCTCGTGGAAACTGAATTCGTACAGCGCGGTACAATGGCGGTGGCAGAAAAGCGCGCCATCGCCCGGGCGGCCGTGGCGCTGGTGCAGCCCGGCCAGATCGTCGTCCTCGACGATTCCACAACCTGCACCATCCTTGCGGAGCAGCTGGCGGCGGTCGAGCCCCTCACTGTCATTACCAACGGCCTCGGTCCGCTGGAGCGGCTGCACACCGACCAGGGCAAGACGATCATCTGCCTGGGTGGCACCTACAAGCAGCACTATCACGGCTTCTTCGGATTGGTCCTGGAGCAGGCAACGCGCGGCCTGCGCGCCAATACCGTCTTCATCTCGGCGCAAAGCGTATGGGAGAACACGGTCTATCATCCGGAAGAGGAGGTGGCGAAGAGCAAACAGGATCTGCTCGCCATCGCTGACCAGCGGGTACTTCTCGTCAATAGCCAGAAATTTGGTGCGACGGCGCTGCACCGGGTAGGCGCGGTTGCGGAGTTCGACGTCGTCATCACCGATTCCGGCATTTCACCTCTCGATCTGAACAAGCTGCGGGAGACGAAGCTGGAGGTCATTGTGGCGGATTTGCAGCCATAGATGTCCTGCCAGCAGCGGCTTCCCGCCTAACGGGATAGGGTCCATGTCATCCAGTCTTGCCACAGCCTATGATCTGACCGGCCAGGTCGCCATCGTTACCGGCGGCGCCCAAGGCATCGGTTTCGCCATCTCCACGCTTCTTGCGGAGCAGGGGGCGCGCATCGTCATCATCGACCAGAACCCGCAGGTCTCGGATATCGCCGAGGGGCTGGGCAATGGCAGCTACGGCCTCGCGGTGGACGTGCGGGATGATGCCGCCGTGCACGCGGCGGTCGACGAGATCGCCGGTGAGAACGGGCGCATCGACATCCTGGTCAACAATGTCGGCATTGCGCCGATTGCGCTGGCGACCGACCTGACCATGGCGCAGTGGGACGCGACCTTCGCCATCAATCTGCGTGCCGCCTTCATGTTCTCCCAGGCGGCCGGGCGCCACATGATCGCCCGGAACTACGGGCGGATTGTCAGCATGGCCTCCCAGGCGGCGCTGGTCGCCCTCGAAGGCCATATCGCCTATACCGCGAGCAAAGCCGGCATCATCGGCATGTCCAAGGTTCTGGCGCTGGAATGGGGCCCGTATGGCATTACGGCCAATACGATCTCGCCGACGGTGGTGAATACCGCCATGGGCAGGGAAGTCTGGGCGGGGGAGAAGGGCATTGCCTTCCGCGCCAAGATCCCCGTCGGCCGCTTCGGTGAGGTCGAGGAAATCGCCCACGCGGTGCTCTTTCTGACGAGCGCGGCGGCGGGTCTCATTAACGGCGAAAATCTCGTGATCGACGGCGGCTATACCATCGTCTGACGTCTGCCCGCTGCCTGCCCTCAGCGCCAGCCGAGGGCAGGGGCAACTTGCGTCAGGATCGCCTCGATGACATGGGCATTGTACTCGACGCCCAATTGGTTCGGCACGGTCAGCAGCAGCGTATCGGCTTCGGCGATCGCCTCGTCCGCGCGCAGCTCCTCGATCAGCTGAGCAGGCTCGGCCGCGTAGCTGCGACCGAAGATGGCGCGGGTCTTTTCGTCGATGAAGCCGATCTGGTCCTCCTCCTTGCCGCCACGGCCGAAATAGGCGCGGTCCTGGTCGTTGACGAGGGCGAAGATGCTGCGGCTGACGGAGACGCGCGGCGTGCGCGTGTGGCCGGCTTCGGCCCAGGCTGCGCGGAAGGCGCGGATTTGGGCCGCCTGCTGGATGTGGAAGGGTTCGCCCGTCTCGTCATCCTTGAGCGTCGAGCTTTGCAGGTTCATGCCGCGCTGCGCCGCCCAGACCGCAGTGGCGTTCGAGGCGGCGCCCCACCACAGGCGCTCGCGCAGTCCGTCTGAGATCGGCTCAGGTCGCAGCAAACCGGGCGGGTTCGGGAACATCGGTCTCGGGTTGGGCTGAGCGAAACCCTGTCCGCGGAGCACATCCAGCAGCACCTCGGTGTGGCGGCGCCCCATATCGGCATCCGTCTCGCCCTCGGCGGGCGCGTAGCCGAAGTAACGCCAGCCATCGATCACCTGTTCGGGGGAGCCGCGGCTGATGCCGAGCTGCAGGCGCCCACCCGAGATGAGATCGGCGGCACTTGCTTCCTCCGCCATATAGAGCGGATTCTCGTAGCGCATGTCGATGACGGCGGTGCCGATCTCGATCTTTTTGGTGCGAGCACCGACGGCGGCAAGAAGCGGAAAGGGTGCGGAGAGCTGGCGCGCAAAGTGATGCACGCGGAAATAGGCGCCGTCCGCCCCCAGTTCCTCCGCCGCGACGGCAAGGTCGATCGACTGCAGCAGCGTGTCGGCGGCCGAGCGCGTGCCGGATTGCGGCGAGGGGGTCCAATGCCCGAAGGACAGGAAACCGATCTTTTTCATCCGCGGAACCTAGCGCATTCCTTCCGGCGCGTCAGCCCTCGGGCAGGCCCAGCATCCCGCGTCGGCGACGTGACAGGCCAAGCGCTACGATCCGGTGGCTGTCCTGCAGATAGGCGCGGAGGTCGGCGTCACGCAGGCCCGGGGCCTCGTACTGCTGGATCCACGTGAAGCCGCGCGAGGCGAGGTAGGGTGCGGGGCGCAGCCCCGGCTGTGCCCGCAGCAGCTCGTACCCCATCGGGGTGACCTTGAAGGTGATCAGCATGCGGCGCCCCTCCGGCACGCCGATGGCAAAGACCTTCTCCCCTACCTTCCAGACATCCGCGCCGCCCCACTGCACCACGTGGCTGGTGGCGGTGAGCCCGGCGCAGAAGGCGTTGAACCTGTCGCGCGTCATGCAAGCAGCGGCGGTGCGAGGCCCTTCTGCGCGAAGCCGGCGGCCTTGGCGACATGGCGCTTGCCATCCCGCAGCGCGAAAAGGCCGTGGCCCGGCAGAAAGACCTCGAAGGACAGCGCTTCGAGCCGGCGGATGCTTGCGAGTGTCGCGGAAACGCTGCAATCGGCAATGTCCTGCAGGATGACGGTGCCACCGGCGAAAACGGCATCGCCGGAGATCAGGATGCGGGTCTCTTCCAGTGTCACCAGATAGGCGCAGTGATCCGCGCTGTGGCCCGGCGTTTCCAGAAGCTCGATTGTCGCGCTACCGATCTGGCGCGTTTCGCCGTCTTCCAGCACGTCGTCCACCTCGGCACCGTGCCAGCGATAGCTCTCGGGATAGACACCGAAGCGTCTGGCTGTATCGAGGCTGATGCGCGTTTCATCATTCGACCGCATGCGGGACGCGGCCTCCCACCCGGCATGCAGCGATACGACTTGCGGCAAGGATGCGAAAAGGGGGGCGACGCCGCCTGAATGATCGGCATGGGCATGCGTGAGAAAGATATGGCGCAGATCGGCAGGATCGAGACCGGTGCGGGATAGTTCAGAAAGGATCTCGTTCGCATCGCGCCCGGCGCCGCTATCGAACAGCACCAGTCCGTCACCGGTTTCGATCAGCCAGCAGTTGCAGTCATAAGGATCGGTCAGCGAGATGCCCATGCTGCCGCTCGCTACGAGATGGATCTGCGGAGACAGGCGCATGTATTGATCCTTCCGCTTCGTCTATTAGGAAAAATCTAGAGAAGATGAGGCGGATTGACAATGCGCGCGGCTTCTCGGCCGCTCAGGAAACGGATAACCTCCCATGATGCATGGGGAGCGCGGGCGATGAAGCTGAGCGGCATGGTGGCGGTGGTAACGGGCGGTGCTTCCGGCCAGGGTGAGGCCAGCTGTCGGCTCTTCGCCGCCGAAGGGGCGCATGTTGTCGTCGCCGACTGGAACGGCGAAGGCGCGGCGCGCGTGGCGAGCGAGATTGGCGGCGTTCCGTTCACGGTCGATGTCGCACAGGAGGAGCAGGTTGCGGCAATGGTGGATTTCGCCTGCCGGACCTATGGAAAGCTCGACGTGCTCTTCAACAATGCCGGCGTCGGCTACAGCTCCACGGGCCGCTTCAAGATGGCGAGCATCGTGGAGACGCCGGGCGACGCCTGGGATGCCATCCTCGCCATCAACCTCAAGGGGCAGGCGATGGGCTGCAAATATGCCATTCCGCGCATGCTGGAGGGCGGTGGTGGCGCCATCATCAACAATGCGTCGATCATGGCGATTGCCGGCATCCCGGGGGCTGATGCCTATACCGCCGCGAAAGGCGGCGTCATCGCGCTCACCCGTACCTTGGCGGTGGACTGGGCCAGCCGCGGCATTCGGGTGAACTGCATCTGCCCGGGCACGATCGAAACGCCGATGGTGGGCGCTATCACGACTGAGGAGGACCGCGCACGCCTGGGCGCGGACACGCCGATGAAGCGCGTGGGCCAGGCACAGGAGATTGCCCACGCGGCGCTTTATCTGGCGTCGTCCGATTCCTCCTATGTCAATGGCGTCATCCTGCCGGTGGACGGAGGCTGGTCTGCATTGTGAGCGCGGCGCTGCTCGGCATCGACATCGGAACATCCATCGTCAAGGCGGCGATCTATCGTGACGATGGCGCGGAAGTCGCGGCCGCCGCGCGCCGCACGAATGTCTCCTCACCGCATCCGGGGTGGGCCGAGGCTGACCCGGAGGAAGTCTGGGCCGCCACTTGTGCCGTCATCGGCCAGGTCCTGCGGCAGGTCCCGGCGGCAGAGATCGCGGCTATCGGCATTTCCGGCGCGATGGTCGGTGCCTGGGTGGTGGATGCGGAGGGCCGCGCGCTGAGGCCCGGCATCTTTTGGAGCGACGGCCGTGCCCAGCCCCTGATCGACGGCATGATCGCGCGTGATCCTGCCGTCATGTCCCGCATCTTCGCGGAATCCGGTTCGGCCATGCAGCAGGGTTGTACCTTGCCGGTGCTGCGGCACCTGGTTCTGCACGAGCCGGATGTCATGGCGCGGGCGACGGCTGTTGTGGGGGCCAAGGATTTCATCCGTGCCCAGCTGACGGGGCGGATTGCGACCGACATTGTGGAAGCGGCCGTCGCCCCGGGTAGCGCGCGGGCGCGGGGGCGGTCTCGCGCTTTGTTGACCCTCTTCGGACTCGAGGATTGGGCGCATCTTTTGCCCGAGCCACAGGAATGCGACAGTATCGCCGGGGTTGTGACGCAGGCGGCGGCGCGCGCCACCGGCCTGCGGGCGGGTACGCCGGTTGCCATCGGCGCCGGCGATGTCGCGGCAAGCGTGATCGGCGCGGGAGGATTGGCCGAAGGTGCGGCGGTGAGCATTCTCGGCACAACCTGCCTCAACGGCGTGGTGGTGGCGGAACCTGTCTTCACGCCGCCCGATCTCGGTATTCTCTTTACCCTGCCGGAGGGTCTGTGGCTGCGCACCATGGTCAATGTTGCGGGGACGACGAATATCGAGTGGGCGCTGGCGACGCTCTGCGGCGATTTCGCAGAGGCGCCGGATGCCTACGAGCGCCTCGCCGCGTTGGCCATGCAGTCTCCACCCGGGGCCTTGGGGGCCGTATACATTCCCTATCTCAGCGAGGTCGGCATCATCGCGCCGATCGTGGCATCTGAAGCGCGGGGAGGTTTCGCCGGCCTTACGCCACGGCATCGGCGGCCGGATCTGCTGCGGGCGGTTTTTGAAGCTGTGGCCTTTGCTATCCGGGATTGTTTTGAGGCGACGAGCTTGGCCTTTGGCAGGGTGCGGCTGGTCGGTGGCGGCGCGCGCAGCGCCTTTTGGCGGCAGATGATTGCCGATGTGCTGAACAGGCGTGTGGAGGTTCCGATGGGCGGTGAATTCGGCGCCAAGGGTGCCGCACTTCTCGCAGGCACCGCCATTGGCTGGTTTCCCTCGATTGCCGAGGCATCGCGGGTCACCTGCCGGATTCTCCATGCCCATGAACCCGCGGGGAACGGGCGCTATGAAGAGGCGTATCGGCGATACCGGCTCTATGCGGGCGCACTCGCCGCTGTAAATCCCCGCGCTGAGATGAGGACGCTGCCGTGACGACCGCCGCCTTCGCTTATCTTGCTCAGGCAGCCGCTGCCCTCGCCGGATTGGCTGAAGGGCAGGAGGTCGCCTTCGATGCGGCGTCCGGCGCCATTGCCCGAGCACTCGCCACTGACCGGTTGATCTATCTCTTCGGCACCGGCCATTCCCATATGTTGGCGGAAGAAGGGCATTACCGGGCCGGAGGCATTGCGGCCGTCGTGCCGGTTCTGGCGACGGCGCTGATGCTGCACGAAGGGGCGGTGGAAAGTACGCGCCGCGAAAGAGAAATGGGCTTGGCGGCGAAGGTGCTGGCTCAGTATCCGATCGAGGCCGGAGACGTGCTCGTGATTTTTTCCAATAGCGGCGTCAACGCTGTGCCGGTTGAAGCGGCCAGGTACGGTCGGTCCCGAGGCGTGACCGTTATTGCTGTGACATCGGATGCCTATTCGAAGGCGGCGGCCGCCGGCCGGTCGCGCCTGTCCGAATTGGCCGATATCGCAATCGACAACCGCACAGTGCCGGGCGATGCGGGGTTCGAGGCCGCAGCGGGCCAGCCCCCCGTCGGGCCGCTATCCACGGTCGTCGGCGCCGCGATCCTCAATGCGCTTCTGGCGGAAGCGGTGTCCCGTCTCGCGGCGGCAGGGAAGGACGCACCGATCTATGTCAGTGCCAATATGCCCGGTGCCAAGGAGCACAATGCCGCACTGGTTGCGCGCTATCAGGCACGCAACCAGCATCTTTGATCAGGCGCAGCAGCTTTTCTTGTTCACGGAGGGCGGCAGGTCGATCACCGGGTTCTGGTCGAAGAAGCCCGACGGCATCAGCTTGAACCCGCAAACCACGCAAGGCTGCACCGGATGGTCTTCCGGGCGGGTGATGTGGTGCAGGCCGAAACTGTGCCAGAGCACGATATCCGCATTCTCGACCGGGCGATCTGCCTTGATCCATTTCGGCAGCCCTTCGGACCCGCCTTCCCTGGTGCTGGACTGGTTGACGAATTCACCCGCCGGGTAACGCTCCTCCGGATCATAGGCGGTGACCCAGAGCTGATGCTGGATGAAGCGGCCACGCCGGCCGGAAGGACTGTCCGGATGTGTATAGGGCTGCACGGCGGACATCGGCTCCAACTTGTAGGCCGTCGGCTTGCCGACCCAGTTTCGGGTCTCCGGATTGGTGATGCGCCAATAGCGGCTCTTCGCGAAATCGACGTCCCGCTGCGCCTCCAACTCATGCGTCAGTGGCCGCTCCTCCATCAGGAAGGCATTGCCATACGGGTTCTCGGGGCCGAGCGGCAGGGCGCGGGTGTCGCATTCCGTCACCGTGTTGTTCGGTCCGTCGACTTCCATATCCAGCCGGGCAGAGAAGATATGCTGGTGGATATGGCCGACGATCCCGGGTGCCACCTCGGTGCCGAATTTCCCCGGCTGGCCCGGATGGCAGGCGGCGGTATTGATGATGCCGGTCGCTTTCATCTCGTATTCGATGCGCCCATCCTGATGCAGATACCAGTAGGAGGCGTATTCGTAATTGCCG
>NZ_DATJJK010000044.1:0-15871 GCF_035492295.1 Acidisoma sp.
GATCGCGCCCGGGCGCAGATGATCAACAGCACGATCGAGGCGGCACGACGCAACGAACTCGATGATGACGCGGTGAGCATTGAGTCTCGCCAGACCTTTGATAGCAGGGCGGACATAGCGAGAGCCGCCTACGCGGCCGCGCTGGTCGATCTGGCCAATGCCAAGCTCAATCTGCAGCGTGTTGACGTGCGATCACCGGTCAATGGCTATGTCAGTGACCTGCTGCTGCAGTCCGGCACCTATGGGACGATCGGTCAGGCAGCGATGACATTGATCGATTCCGACAGCTATTGGATCGCGGGTTACTTTGAGGAGACTCAAATCCGGAGGATCCACCTGGGAGATCCGGCGAAGGTGGTTCTGATGGGCTATCCCGATGAGCCGATCGAGGGGCATGTGGAGAGCCTTGCCTATGGCATAATGGACCCCAATGCGGCTCCAGGTGTTGCAGGCCTGCCCGCGGTCAATCCTGTGTTCACCTGGGTTCGTTTGGCTCAGCGCATTCCGGTCAGGATCGTCATCGATCATATTCCGCCCGGCATTCATCTTGCCGCCGGCATGACGGCGACCATTCATATTTGGAAAAGAGCTGCGGCGTTGTCGCTGGGCTCCAGGACGAGGCAAGGTCGGATCACCCTAGCCCGCGAAGCGCGCGGCTTCTAGCTTTGCACGAGACGCCAAAGGAAGAACGCCAGGGCAAGTGCCGGGCCGAAGGGGAGTGCCTCAGCGGCGGTCCGCCTTCGCGCCAGAATGAGCGCGGCCGCTTGCCCGAGCCCGATGACTCCCGCCAGCAAAATAACATCTGGCAGTGCCGCGAGGCCGAGCCAGCTGCCCGCCGCCGCCAGCAGCTTTGCATCCCCCTGCCCAAGCCCGGGGCGCCCGCGCCAGCGGCGGTAGAGGAGGTCGAGCAGCCGGAAACCGCCATAGCCCAATGCTGCGGCCAGGGCGTGGTCTGGCACGGCTTGGGGTTGCGTACACCATGTCGCGACAAGTCCCGCGAGGAGTAGCGGCAAGGTAATCGCATCCGGCAAAATCATCGCCGCCGCATCGGTCCAGGCGAGACAGAGCAGCGCCCAGCCGAGGCCCGCCGTGACCCAGACATGCCATGCCGGCCCCCCCGCCAGCAGTGCCACACAGGCGATCAGAAGGGCCGCGAGTTCGATTGCAGGATGAAACCAGCCGATGGCGCCGCCGCAGCAGCGACCGCGCCCGCGCAGGGCGACGAAGCTGATGAGCGGGACCATATCGCGCGGCTGCAGCACTTCGCCACAATGCTCGCAGCATGAGCGTGCGATCACAACGGGCCGGCCTGCCGGCAGCCGGCGGATGAGCACGCCGAGCAGGCTGCCTACGGCGAGCGCGAGCGGGATGAGCAGCCAGTTCGGCGGCGTTGACGCAAGGTCGGACGTTGGACCAGGCCCTTATGGCTGCGGCGTGGCGGCGGTCTTTTCGTAACCGTCCGTCAGGGTGCCCAGGAAGGCGATGATGTCTTTCTCGTCCTGATCCGTCAGGGCCGGCTTTTCGCCGAGATGGCGGTCCAGCGGCGGGTCGGAGCTATCGACATTCGCCCAATATTTCTTCGGCAGGTCATCGAATTTCTCGACGCGACCGTCCGCTGCATGCGGATAGATCTTGCCCGGATCCGTGTCGCGGAAATTGTAGAAATCCAGGACCTGCTGCAGGTTGTGATAGACGCCGTTGTGGAAGAATACTTTGCGGGTTGCGGTGTTGCGCAGCGTGGGCGTCAGGAACATGCCGCAGAACTGTGTCTGCGTGGCGAGGTCCTTGCGATAGGGCCCACAGATCCCCTCGTCGTAATAGGCAGGGTCGCGATTGGCGACGAGATGAGGATTGCGCGGCAGGCCGAGCGCCTCGAACTGATGATCGGTGAAAAGGGGCGGCTGGCCATCCGAAGACGGCTGGTCGAGATGACAGGCCGCGCAATCGCCTTTCGCCGGGTCGTTATACAGAATGTAGCCCCGCATCTCGGCACGCGAGAGCCGCGCTTTGCCTTCGAGCCAGGCATCATATTTGCTGCTGAAGGGGTGGAAGCTTGTCTCCTCGACCTGGTAGCGGGCGACCGCGAAGAGAGCCTCGGACAAGAGCATTTTGGGGTCGTCGAGAACGCTTGGGCCGAAGAGTTCGACGAAGCGACTGGCATAGGGTGCGGCGCGCAACTTGGCCGCGACGCGCTGCGCGCTGCCGCCATCGACTTCGAGCGGGTTGAGCAATGGACCCAGAGCCTGGATTTGCAGCGTGTCGGCGCGGCCGTCCCAGAACATGCCGCCCTGCGGCACGATATTGGCGGCGCTTTGTGCCGTGCTTTGCGCCGTTTTGGTGACGCGCACGGCGGTGCCGGCCTGCGCCGCCAGCTGCGGCAGCGGCGTTGTGGTGTCATTGTCGCCGGCCGGATCGGGGCCGATGCTGAAATTCGGTTGCAATTCGAGATAGGTGAGCGTCGGCACGGCGCGCACGCCCTGCCTGTTAAGGTCGGGCCCTCCCATCACCGCCGGTAGGTCGGAGGAGGGGCCGTAGAAATGATTGGGCTCGTGGCAGCTCGCGCAGGCGAGCTTGCCGGAGGAGGAAAAGCTGGTGTCGTAGAAGACCAGCTTTCCTAACTGCGCCATGGCCGAGAGCGGTTGCGGCACGGCCCGTATCAGCTTGACCGGGGAAGGGTTGGCCCCTTCCGCGATCTTGAAGCTCGCCACCGGGTTGGAGAGCCAGGTGCCGGCGGGAACCGGGCTACTGACGACCACGGCCCCGACGGCGAAGATGCCAAGCGCCGCAATCAGGGCGAGGCCAGAGATGAGACGCTTGGGCATCGTTTCAGTCAGCCGCCAGAAATGCGGATCAGGAGTGGGTGTAGGAGAGGACCACGCCAGTCGTCGGGTTCAGGATCAGCGACTTCGTATGGGACGTGCCGGTGAAGTCGAACATGCCGAGCAGAGACTGGTCCTGCGCATCGAAGGAACCGCCGCCGAGCCGCGCGCCGTTCAGCCAGTTGTCTTCGATGAAGCTGACGATCGCCGCCTGGCTGGTCAGCGTGTGGTCGATATAGTTCGGACGGGCATAGGGCGAGATCACGAGGAAGGGCAGGCGCGTGCCCGGGCCGCAGCGGCCGTTCACCGGAGAACCGCCCACGCCCTTCGGCGCTGTGCCGGTGCCGCAGACGCCGGCGCCGTTCAGCTGATCGGCGGTGGCGTCGTAGGAGCTGCTGGTGGTGGCGCCGAAGACATGGTCATACCAGCCGTCGGAGTCATCCCAGGCGATGATGATGGCCGTGTTCTTCCAGTCAGGCTGCTGCTGGATGAAATTGACCATCTTGATGATGCCTGCCTGTTCGTCCAACGGGTCGGAATAGCCGGCATGGCCATCCTGGTAGGCGGGCAGCTTGATGTAGGAAACGGCCGGCCAGTTGCCAGCGCCGACCGCAGAGTAGAAGTCGTTCAGATCATATTCGTGGTTCGCCGGGTCGGCGGTGCCGCTGTGCTCGAAGGTGTAGCCGACATCAGCAAGCGTCACCGGGCGGGCATGCGTGGGGTTGGCGGTCGAGGCGAAATACTGGAACCAGTTATGGTGCGGGATGTAGTCGGCGACCGTCTCGCTCACCGTGCTGGAGGGGGTGCTGCGCGAGCAGCCGGTGGTGCCGTTGGCATTGGTCAGGCTGAGGTTGAAGCCGCCCATGAAGCCGCCCCAGGTGATGCCGCCTGCGTTCAGCAGATCGCCGATGTTCTTGCCGCTCATCATCGCCGCATCGGTCGTGCTGGAGCAGGTGTCGTAGCCGGGGTCGACGTCGTTGATCATGGTGTGATCAACGGTGCCGCCCACCGTATTGTTCACGTAGTAGGAGGTCTTGCTGCTGTGAACGATCTGCATGCCGTCCGTGTTGCCGGAGACGGCTTCGAGCGCACCCGGGGTCGAGGGGCCGAAGGTGTTCGTGAAGGAGTTGTCGTTCATCGCAAAATACTGGGCGTAGTTCCAGAGCGCGGTGACGGTGTTGCCGTCATAATAGCCCATGACCTGGCCCTTGGTGCCGAAGGCCCCGGCGCCGCCGGAGCTTGCCGTGCCGGTATAGGTCGGGAACAGATCCATCTTGCCGCCGTCATAGGCCTGCTGTTCGGCGGTATAGGCGTGATTCTGGTCGGCCGTCGCCGCCTGGGTGCGGTCCAGCCGGAACGGGTTGGCGGCGTTCGCACCATTCGTCGTGTTGGTATCGTTCGGATTGTTCGTCAGCAGATTAGCCGAGACCAGATTGTTCGCCTGCGGAGTAGCAGCGCGCGCCGTGAAGCGCGGTTCACCGCCCGGGTTCGTCGCCGTCGGGTAGGTCGCGAAGTAGTGGTCGAACGAAACGTTCTCGTCATAGATGATGACGAGATGCTTGATCGGTGTCGCCGTCGTGAAGGCATCCGCGGCGTTCGCGGTAGCGGAGATCGAGGCGGGTGCCTTGGCCCCGGTGGGGCTTTGCGCGAACGCACCGTT
Source organism: Acidisoma sp. (assembly GCF_035492295.1). GTDB lineage: Bacteria > Pseudomonadota > Alphaproteobacteria > Acetobacterales > Acetobacteraceae > Acidisoma. Next base: position 4,480 of record NZ_DATJJK010000044.1, read on the forward strand.
CATGGAGCCAATCAACAATGACGGGACGCACATGGTTGCGCAGAGAAGTGTCTTGCGAAGCGACATGGACCTATACCTGTTTTGGAGATGCCGAAGGACAGCTGAGCGCTACGTAGGACAGACCGGGGCGCTCGCGTGTGACGCGTTGATGACCAATTAACTTTCCGTCATGGATGTGAGACTCATTCGCAGCGTCGCGTGCGGGCAACCGACATCATTCTGTCACTTGCTGTGGCACCCCCGAAACCGTCACTAGACGCGATTGCCTGCCCTTTGTGAACCGGCCGCTATCATGACTGAATTCTCGCATCCTGACGCCGATACGGCGCTGGACCTGCTGGTTGCTTCTGGTGTTTGCGATACGCTTGCGGTGGAGCGTGCCCGTGCCGGTGCGCGCGATGCCGGCATCGACAGCGCACAAGCCCTCGTCAAGCTTGGACTGGTGCCGGAGCGCGATCTTGCGCACGCCTGGTCCTCCGTGCTCGGGCTCGATCTCGTCACGCAGGATCAGTACCCGGCCGAGCCCGTCCTGCCGGAACGCCTGTCACCTCGCTTCCTCCGCGCCGCCCATGCGCTGCCACTTCTGGTCAGGCGCGAAGAAGGCGGCCCGGAAACTCTTGTCCTCGCAATGGCCAATCCCTTCGACCGGTTTGCCGCGGCTGCCACGGCGCTCGCAACCGGGTTCGGGGTGCGCGTTACGGTCGCGGTGCCCATCGAACTCGAGGCGGCGCTCGAGCGGCTTTACCCCGAAGACGGCGCGCCGGCTGAAACCACCGATACCCCTGCCTTGGAGGACGATACCGAGCGGCTGAAGGACATGGCGAGCGAAGCGCCGGTCATCCGCCTGGTAAGCCAGGTCATCGGCCGGGCGGTCGAGAGCATGGCCTCGGACATTCATGTCGAGCCTTTCGAGGATCGGCTGCGCATCCGCTACCGCTATGACGGCGACCTGCACGAGGCGGAGACGCATCCGGCCCGCCTCGCGCCGGCGATCATTTCGCGCCTCAAAATCCTCGCGAAGCTCGACATCGCGGAGCGTCGGCTGCCGCAGGACGGTCGCATCCGTATCGCCGTGCGCGGACAGGAGGTGGTGTTCCGCGTCGCGACCGCGCCCAGCCTGCACGGCGAAATCGTCGTGTTGCGCGTGCTCGACCGGAGTGCCGTTTCTTTCGACTTTGCGACACAGGGGCATGACGCACAGGTGATCGCGCAGATGGGCGCGGCGCTGGCCGCCCCGAATGGCATCATGTTGGTGACGGGCCCCACAGGCTCCGGCAAGACGACCACACTCTACACCGCGCTCCTTTCGCTCAACGCGGTCGAGCGCAAGGTGATCACCGTCGAGGATCCGATCGAATACCAGCTGCCTGGCATTTCACAGATGCAGGTCAAGCCGCAGATCGGACTGGGCTTCGCGTCCCTGCTGCGCTCCATCGTCCGTCTTGATCCCGACATCATCATGGTGGGTGAGATCCGCGACCTGGAGACGGCCGAAATCGCGGCGCGCGCGGCGCTGACAGGACATCTCGTCCTCTCCACCCTGCACACCAATTCCGCCGCCGCCGCCATCACCCGGCTGCGCGACATGGGCATGGAGGATTACCTGCTCGCCGCCGTGCTGCGCGGCGTGCAGGCACAGCGCCTCGTCCGCCGCCTGTGCGAGGCGTGCAAGCAGCCCCTGGCCGCGACGTCCGATCTGCGCCAGCGCTTCGGCATCGAGAGCGACACTCTTTTTCGCGCCTGCGGCTGTGCCGCGTGCCGCAACACGGGCTATCGCGGGCGCCAGGCCATCGCCGAATTCCTCACCCCGAACGCTGAAATCGAGCGCCTTCTTTTCGCCCGCGCGGACCAGGCGGAGATCGAGCGCGCGGCCGTCGCCGGCGGCATGAAGACGATGCGGCGCGCCGGGATGGAGGCGGTGGCGCGGGGCGAAACCACGGTCGAAGAAATCCTCAGAGCCGTGCGGGCGGAGGACGCGTGACGCTGTTCCGCTACCGCATCCTGAGCGATGGCGCCCTGGCCCGTGGCGAGATCGAGGCAGCGAGCCCGCAGGAGGCGGTGCTGCAGTTGCAGAAGCGCGGTGCGATGGTGCTGGGCCTCACGCCGGCCCGCGGCGGCAGACTGCTGTCGATCGGCGCTGGTGGTCCCGCGCTGCGGCGTTCGGAACTCGCCGAGGTGATGCGCGAACTGACCAGCCTGCTCGGCGCGGGGCAGGATCTTGATGCAGCCCTGCGTCTGGCGGCCGAGGAAGCGCCAAGCCGGCGCGTCGCCGCCGTCATGCGGCGTGTGCATGATTCGGTGCGGAGTGGCTCGGCACTCGCGATTGCCATGCAGCGCGAGCCGAAAAGCTTTCCGCGCCTGTGCATCGGTCTCGTGCGGGCGGGCGAAGCGGGCGGTGATCTGGCAGGCACGCTGGCGCGGCTGGCCGACCTGCTGGAACGGCAGCGCAGCCTCGCCGCCAACTTGCAAGCGGCGATGATCTATCCCGCCGTGCTGCTGGTGGCGGCGGGCGGCTCCATTGTCCTGCTGCTGACCCAGGTGCTGCCGCAATTCGTGCCGCTCTTCGCGGAGAACGGCGTTGCCCTGCCGGCCTCCACGGCCTTTCTGCTCGGCCTCGGCCAGGCTGTCGCGGACTACGGCATCTACGCTCTTATCACGCTGGTGGCGTTGGCGATCCTCGTCAACCGGCTGCTGCAGCGCCCCGGGGCACGGCTTGTCGCCGACCGGCTGTTTCTACGGCTGCCGATCATCGGCAGCCTCGCGCGCGAGGTAGTGGCGGCGCGCTTCGCGCGCACCCTGGGCATGCTGCTGATCAACGGTGTGCCACTGCTGGCCGCGCTCTCCGTGACGGAGGATGTGCTGGGCAACCTCGCTGCGCGGACGGCCGTGAAGGCGGCGGCGGAAACCGCCAAGACCGGACATGGCATGACGCGGGCCCTTGCCGCCGCCGGACTGTTCCCGCCCCGCTTGCTGCATCTTCTGAGGCTGGGTGAGGAGACGGCGCAGCTCGGGCCCCTGGCGCTGCGCGGCGCCGATATGCTGGAGGAGCGCACCCGCCTTGGATTGCAGCGGCTCGTGGCGCTGCTGGTGCCGGCTATTACCATCCTGATGGGTGCGGCCGTCGCGGGCATCATCTCCTCGCTGCTGCTCGCGATGCTCAGCCTCAATGATATCGCACAATAAGGCCGAGGCCGGCTTCACGCTTCTCGAGATGCTGGTGACCGTCGCCGTCATGGGGATCGTGCTCGCTGTGCTGGCCGGCTTCACGCGCCCGCAGAGCCACCGATTGGAGATGGAGGCCGCCGCGCGCGACGTGGCGCGGGCGATGCGGGCGGCCCGCGGCACAGCCATTTCGGGCGGCACGCCGGTGACTTTCGCGCTGCCCGCGCTGCCGGGCTGGCTGACGGTCGCCGAGCGGGCGCCGCAGGGCGGCATCGTCTTCGCGCCAGACGGAAGTTCGAGCGGCGGAGGCGTGCTGCTGGCTGGCGACGGACAGGCGACCGAGGTCAGCGCCGACTGGCTCACGGGGCGGGTGGATATCCATGCCGCACATTAGCCATTCCGGTCGCGAGGCCGGTTTCACGCTGCTCGAAGTGATGGTTGCGTTCGTCATTGCGGCACTCGCCAGCATCGTCCTTTACAAAGCCGGCTTCAGCGGTGCGGCGGCCGCCGCCACCGCCGCCCGCTATCAGGAAGCGGTGGTGCGGGCGAAGTCACGCCTCGCCTCCCTCGGCACCCTGACCACCCTTCAGGCGGAGCAATTGAGCGGCGACGATGGCGGCGGCTTTCATTGGCAAATCACCATCGTACCGGAAGGATCGCGCGATGGTCTGGGCCTCTATGCGCTGCGCGTGGTGGAAAGCTTCGGCAACCGCCATGTGACGCTGATCACCGAGCGGCTAGGGCCGCCCGCCCGATGAGCGCGCGGCAGGCGGGCTATACGCTGCTTGAAATGCTGGTGGCACTCGTCGTCTTCGGCCTCGTCATGGCGGGCGTCGCCCAGACAATGCGTTTCGGCCTTGCGGCGTTCACGGCGAGCGGCAGCCGCGGCGTTGCGCCGGAGAACCTCGCCTCCCTTGATCATGCACTCACGCGTATGATCGGCAGCGCGCTGCCAGAGAGCCTGCATGGCGAGCCGGGTGGTCTTTTCTTCACCAGCCATCTACCTCCGGGGGCGGGCATCGGCCAGGGGCTGGCGGATGCTGCCATCCGCCTGAACCCGGGGGGCGTTCTCGTGCTCCTCTACCGGCCGCATCCGCCGGGCATTCCGCTCGGCGCTCCGCCTCCCACACAGACGGAACCGCTGGCCGAGGGCGTTACCGCTTTCGCGATCTCCTATTTCGGTCCGCGTAACCGACAGGCGCCGGCGTGGTCGGATCGCTGGCTGGAGGAGGGACCGCCCGCCCTGGTGCGGCTGCATATGCGCCTTGGCAATCGCGACTGGCCCGATCTCGTCATCGCGGTCGACCCCCAAGGTGGATGAGGGAGGATGACTTGAAAGCTTCATTGTTCAACCCCCGGCAAACTCACTAGGCACGCGCTCATGTACGCCACGGGCTTGCGCGGCCCCTCCTCAATCTTGCCGATCCTGACTGACGTCTTCCACTGGTGGGCGGCCCAGATGCGCGCCCTCGTGCGCAGCGGGGCGGCTGCCCCGGACCGAAGGCCGGATGCGCTGATCGTCGTCGTGGCGCACCTGGCGAGCCCACAGCCGGACGGCGTGCTGCTGATGCGCAAGGGAGGCGTGGAATCCCGTCTGCAACCCATCGCGGAAGCCGGCGGCCGCCCGCCCGCGGCCGCTCGCCTGCCCGTCCTGCTGCGGCTGCCCCCGGGCATGGTTTTGACCCGGGATGTGGTTCTACCCTTGGCCGCGGCGCGCGACTTGGAGACGGTCCTCGCGTTCGAGATGAACCGGCTGACCCCCTTTGCGGCCGAGGAATTGATCTGGGGCGTCTCAGGTGTCACGCCCAATCGCGGGTTGGAGAAGCTCAGCCTGCGGCTTTCCATCGTTTTGCGGTCACAGGTGGATCCAGTGCTCGCGGCGCTTGGCCGCCGATCCTTGATGCCGCAAGGCATCGAGACCGAGGGCGGAACCATCCCGCTCACCGCCGCAGGGGGCCGCCGCCAGCGCCTGCCGCGCAACCTCTGGTGCTGGACCTGCGGCCTGCTCGCCATCGCCTGCGTGATCCTGCCCTTTCTGCGCCAGCAGGCGGCGTTGGACGCGGCTGACCGCGTCATCGCTGCGCACGCATCCTCGGCGCGGCTCGGCGAGGCCCTGCGGCGGCAGATCGCCATTTCCAATGCCAGCCGCGGGGCAATTGCCCAGGCGCGCCGCTCCGGCGATGCGCTGTTGGTTCTGGCGGAGCTGACGGATGCCCTGCCCGACGGCACCTGGCTGAACGATCTCTCGCTCCGTGCCGGCGATCTCACGTTGGATGGTCAGTCCGACAACGCGGCCAAGCTGATCAGCCTGCTGGCCGCCGTGCCGGACCTGCACGGCCCGAGCTTCACAGCCGCGGTGACACGCAGCTCCGACAATCGGACCGACCAGTTCTCTTTGCACGTCATGGTGGGCGAATGACGAGCGCGACGCTTCACCTGCCAGACGGCCGGCGTGGCCAAGTGGTGGCGCTTGGGGTGACGGCGGGTCTTGCCTTGCTGATCTGGCTTGCCGTCGTTTCACCGCTAATCGGCTGGTATCAGGCGCGGGACTCGGCGCTCGCTCAAAAGCGGACGCTGGCCGCGCATATGCAGGCGGTGGAACAGCAACTGCCCGGGTTGCGGCGCGCTGTCGCTCAACTCGGCGCAGATGACGGCACGGCGCGGATGCTGCTCGCGGGCGCGAGTGACGCGATCGCAGGCGCCAATCTGCAATCGGCGCTGCAGGCGCTTGCGGCCCAGGCGGGCACCAGCCTGGACAGCATCGGCATGCAACCGGCGAAGTCGCTTCATGCTCTGCGCCTCGTCACGGCGCAGGTGACCTTGACGGCCCGCTGGACCATGCTCGTTGCCTTCCTGCGCGCGGTTGAAACCGCCCAGCCGCGCATGATTGTGGATAGCATCAGCCTCAATACCGCCAGCATCCCGGGCAGCGGCCAGCCCAGCACTCTGCAGGCCACTCTTTCCGTCACCGGCTTCCGGGCCGAGGGCCGGCCGTGATGCGCTGGACCAGATATACCCTGCCGGGTCTGGCCGGCGTGCTCGGTCTTGTGCTGGCGGCTGAGTTGCTGGCAGGGCCGGAGACGACCGAACCGCAGAGCCTGGGCGGCCTGCCGGCCGCGCGCAGGGCTGCAGCCGCACAGGAGCCGATGGTGGAGCGCTGGGCCACGACGGCCCTGGCGCGACCACTGTTCAGCGCAGACCGCAGGCCCCAGCAGGACGACAAGGCAACCACCGGGCTGGCGCGACTGACTGCCATCGTCATCGCCGACGGCGCCCGCCGGGCGATCTTTGCAGCCGATGGCCAGAAGCCCAGGATCGTGCCGGAAGGCGGCGAGATTGGCGGCTACAAGCTGCTGCACATCACCGGCGATTCCGTGCAGCTCGGTGGCACCGCCGGAACCCTGACCCTGCATCCGATATTCCACGTTGTGGCGCCCCCGCGCCCACCGGCACGCCCCGCGCCTCCTCCCTCCGCCGTAGATTACGATAACGAATCATAATGATGTGCCGCCTTCGTGCCTCGTCGCTGCTCGCCCTGCTGACCCTTGGCGCCTGCTCCTCCCACCCGACTGCGAGTCAACCGGCGCTGCCGGCCTCGGCCACGCTGCCCGCGGGTCCTGTCAGCCTCACGCCGGGCAATGACCGCATCGACGGCCGTATCGCGCCAGTGGCGCCCCCGCGCGCGAGCCTCAGCTATGGCCGTGCTGTGGTCCCGCCGGCCGCGGCCGGGGCCACTGCCGAGACCGGTACGGGCGACATTTCCTTCGACTTTGCCGATACCGACTTGCGCACCGCCGTGGCGCAGATCCTCGGCACGATCCTCAAGGTGAACTACACAATCGATCCGTCCGTCTCCGGCACGGTGACGCTGCATACCGTGGCGCCGCTGTCCCGGGACCAGGTGCTCCCAACCCTGCAGACGCTGCTCGCACAGAATAACGCCGTGCTCGTGCAAAACGGTGGTCTTTACCGCGTCATGCCAGCGGGCGGCGCGGGCGGCTCTGCCCTCGGCGGTTCGGTCTTCGTGCCGCTTCGGTACGCGAACGCGCCGCAGCTCGCGGCGGTGCTGCAGCCCTTCGTCGCCAAGGGTGGCCGCATTATCGCCGACCCTGATTCCAACGCCCTGGTCATTCAGGGTGATCCGGCGACGCGAGATGCCCTGAGCGGCATGGCGCAGTCCTTCGACACCGATGCGCTGGCGGGCCAGTCCTATGCGCTCTATCCGGTGCCGAACGGCAATGCGAAAGATGTCGGCGACGCGCTGGCCGCGGCACTCAGCCGCCAGGGGCAGAGCAAGGGCCGCGACGCGGTGACCATCGTGCCACTGCAACGCATCAGCGCGGTGCTCGTCATCGCCCGCACGCCGGGCCTGCTGGCGGATGCCGCCCGCGTCTATCACGTGCTCAATCAGAGCCAGATCGAGACGCTGCGCAGCTGGCATGTTTTCTACCTCCGCAACTCCCGCGCCAATGACGCCGCCTATCTGCTGCAGGAGGCGATCACGCCGGACAATGTCACGGCGCAACCGACACCCGCCGCCGTTCAGAGTGACGATTCCGGGATGAACAGCAGCAACAGTAGCAGCAGCAACGGCAGTGGGAGCACGGGGTCGAGCTATTCCGGCAGTACGAGCGGCACCACCACCAGTTCGGGCACGCAGACCGGCGCGGACCAGAGCGCCAAGAGCAGTGGGGGCTCGGGCCAGAATGCGACGGCCGGTGCGAGCGCGCTGCTCGGGCCACTCTCGGCCACCAGCGGCAACACAACCAGTAACGGCCCGCGCATCATTCCCGATGCGCAAAACAACGCGCTGCTGGTCTATGCGACGGCTGCCGAGGATGACCAGATCACCGGCATGCTGGCGAAGATCGACATTCAGCCGCTTCAGGTGCGGATTGACGCGACCATTGCCGAGGTCGATCTCACCGGCCAGTTGCAATACGGCACGCAATTCTTCTTCAAGTCAGGTGACATCAATGCGGTGTTGAGCACGGCCTCGACATCGGCGCTTGCAACCAGCTTCCCCGGCTTCGTGCTGTCAGGCAATGGCAGCGACGCCGCACCGATCGCCATCTCCGCCTTGCAGGCGGTGACCAAGGTACGAGTACTGTCCTCGCCTGAGCTGATGGTGCTGGACGGGCAGGCCGCGAGTCTTCAGGTGGGCGATGTGGTGCCCTACCTCACGCAGACCTCGCAGGACACGCTGACTTCGACCTCCCAGGTGATCAATTCGGTGGATTATCGCGAAACGGGCGTCATCCTGCGGGTCACACCGCATGTCGGCAGCGGCGGGCTGGTGGTGATGGATGTCCGCCAGGAAGTAAGCGGCGTTTCGCCGACCATCACGACGACGGGCCTCAACTCGCCGACCTTCACCGAGCGCAGCGTCACCTCCCGCGTCGCCATTCAGGACGGCCAGACGATCGGCCTCGCCGGTCTCATTTCGGACAACGACTCGCATGAGAACCAGGGCTTGCCGGTCCTGAAGGACGTGCCGCTGCTGGGCGCCCTCTTCGGCTCGCAGACCAACAAGCGCACGCGGGAGGAGCTTCTTGTGCTCATCACGCCGCATGTCATCCGCTCGCAGCAGGAGGCGCTCGATCTGACGGCCGACATGCAGCAGCAGATGCCTAATGCCGCCCAGGTCGAGAGCAGCCTGCAGAGCACGCCGATCAGCGGCTCCGCCGATCCCAATGCGCGCCTGCGCGCCCGCCTTTCGCAGTGAAGCCGCAACGTGACGGCGGTTTCGCGCTGCTCGTCGTGCTCTGGAGCCTCGTTCTGGTCTCACTCATTCTGAGCCAGGTGATGGCTTCCGGCCGCAGCGCGACGGCGCTGGCGCAGACCGCCCGCGACACGGCCATGGGCCAGGCGGCGGCGGATGGTGCGATCTCTGCTGCGGTGTTTCACCTGCTCGGCCATGAGGGGGGCTGGTCCGCCGATGGTACCGCCCACGTGCTCGTCATCGGCGCCTCGGCGGTGACGGTCGAGGTGCGCAATCTCGCCACGCGCATCAACCCCAATCTCGCGTCGACGGCGCTGCTCGCGGGCTTGTTCCAGGCGGCAGGCTTGGCCGCGCAACAATCGACGACGCTCGCCCAGGCGGTAACGGCATGGCGCAGCGCGCCCGCCACCCACACGGAGGAAGCGGCGCGCATCGCCGATTACCGCCGGGCCGGCCTGCCCTTCGCGCCGCCCGGCAGGCCTTTCAGGGATGTCAGTGAATTAGGTCATGTGATGGGCATGACGCCCGCGCTTCTGGCAGCCATCACGCCCTCGCTCAGCCTCTATCAGTCCGGTGATCCTGATCCGGATATCGCGCCACCGATGGTGCGCCAGGCGTTGAAGCTTGCGGGCCAGACCGGGTCGCAGGCCGGCCAATTTAACGGCAATTTTCCGGTGGTCGCGATCGAGGCTGATGCGCGTGGGCCTGGTCGGATTCTCGTGCGGCGCGAGGCCGTGGTCAGCCTGCCAGGCGACCAGGCCAAGACGCCCTATCGCATCCTGGCGCTGACCGACGCTCAGTGATTGCAGATCAGGCCGGGGTCTCCGGGCTGGCCGCTTTTGCCTGTGCTGCCGAGCGAGCAGAGATCGTAGTCAAGACCGTTTCGCGTCGACGGCTCTATATACAGGTAAGGATGTCCCCAAGGGTCGAGCGGCGTGGATCCGCTCTTGACATAGGGACCGGACCAGCTGTCGGCATCGTCGGGTTTGCTGATCAGCGCCTGTAACCCGTCCTGCGAACTCGGATAGGAACCGACGTCGAGTTTGTACAGATCGAGCACCGATCCCAGCTGTTCGATGGATTGCTTGGCGACCGAATCCTTGGCATGGCCCAGCTGGCGCAGCACCGCGGGTGCCACAAAGCCGATGAGCAGGCCGAGGATGACGATGACGACAAGCAGTTCAAGCAATGTGAAGCCGGCGTCGCGCCTGGGCTGTTCCGCAATCTTGTTGATGTTATATGACAGTTTCGTGTCGCTCATAATTTCTTGCCCGGTTGCACGCGGGGGCGAGCTATAGCATCCCGCCGATGATGGCGGAACCTAGCGTGCTGATCTGGCGATGGTGATTCCTTATATAAAGTGCATGCTGGTTGTGGCCTCGACTGTCGGCCTGCCACCGCGCGTACTGCCCGTTCTTCAGGCAATGGAGGGCGGCAAAGTGGGCATGGTGCGGGAGGATGCAAACGGTACGGCCGATCTCGGCGTCATGCAGGTGAACACGATCTGGATTCCGGTTCTCGCCGCGCGTGCGGGCCTGACGGAACTCGAAACACGACGCCGCATGATCGAAGAACCTTGTTTCAACATCGCCGCTGCAGCACTCGTCATGCGCAACTATCTGGCGGAAACCGGCGGTGCGCTGCTTCCCGCGATCGGTGACTATCACTCGCATTCAAAGGATCTGAACGCCGCCTATCAGGCTCAAGCGCTGCGCACCGCGCGAAACCTTTTCACGACCGCAGCATCTGCGCAACGCTGAATCCGGACACGCATCGGCGCTTTGCACCCCCGCTGTCCCCGCGCCGCAACGGCTGTCAAAATGTTAACGAAAGTGCCGCACGCCGCGCGCAGACGGCCTGATAAGGAAGCGACAATTGGTCACTTCTAGAAAACGAAGGCATCCCGGGGCTCAAATCCTGCGGGGCCTGTCGCTTGTATCTCGCGCGGGAATTCAGCATGACAGACATCACGTGGAATGGCGCCTCTGGTGATTGGACCGAGGCGGATGATTGGACGCCCGCCCAGGTCCCCGCATCGGGGGACAACGCAACCATCGCCGGCACGGGTACCATTTCGGTGATCCTGGGTGGCGGTGAGACGGCCGCGGTCAGCGGCATCCTCCTTGACAATACGAATGCGACGCTCGAGATCGACGGACTGCTCAACGCCGAGACAATCTCGCTTGATGCCGGTACGCTTGCCAATGACGGCACGATTGCGGATGCGACGCTGGTGCTGGACGGTGGCACGCTCTCCTCGGGCTACGGGCTCTACCAGGGTGATACCATTGTGGGCCCGATGGAGATCGGCGGCTCGGATACGGCCGTGGTGCAGCAGGGCCTGACGGTGCTGGCCGCGGACGGCACCAGCCCGGGCACGGTGACGGTCGACGGTGATTACGCGACGCTGGAATTCAACGACAGCGAGACTTTCGACAACGCGACCGTCGTGCTCGGCAGCGCGGCCGGCATCGACATGCTCGATACCGAGGGCACGCTGACGCTGGG
>NZ_DATJJK010000045.1:0-8238 GCF_035492295.1 Acidisoma sp.
CTCTGCCTCGGGTGCGGCTGGCTGCCAAGCATTGGCGATATCCTGGATATTATAGGCTTGTCCGCAGCTGACGAGACCTTCGACCCGTTCCGGCCAGAGTGCCGCCACGATGCAGGCCGCCCTGCCACCCCAATCATAACCGCCGAGGAGCGCCCGGCTGATGGAGAGGGCGTCCATGAAGGCCAGGAGATCAGCGGCTATCGCCGCCTGTTGGCCGGTACGCATTGTGTCCAGGGAAAGAAAGCGGGTTGGCCCATAGCCGCGCAGGAAGGGAACGAGGCAGCGAAACCCCTTGGCCGCGAGCAGGGCTGAAGCCGCGCTGTAGGCACGTGCGTCATAGGGAAAGCCGTGAAGCAGAATAACCGGCTGGCCGTCTTCGGGTCCCGTTTCGAAATAGGCGACTTTTAGAACGCCGGCGCTGATGGACTTCATCCACATGGTCTCCTCGACGGTCAGCGCCGTTCTGGCTATCAGAGCCGACAACCGTGAAAATCCGCTAGCGGGTCTTCCTCCGGCGAAGCTGATCGAAATAGACGATTACGATAATCAGAAGTCCCGTGATGATCCCCTGCCAGAAGGGGTTCACGTTCATCAGATTGGCACCGTTGTTGATGGTTGTCAGCAGCATGGCACCAAGAAGCGGGCCGATGACGCTGCCGACCGCCCCGAACAGGCTGGTGCCGCCAATGACTGAGGAGGCGATGCTCTGCAACTCCCAGCCTTGTCCCGTTGTTGCAACACCGATGCCGATGCGGGATGCGACCAGCACGCCGACAACCGAGGCCAGCAGGGCAGAGACAATATAGGCGAGATAGATGGTGCGATTGACGCTGACCCCGGAAAGGCGCGCGGCCTCGGCATTGCTGCCAACCGCGAAGAGGTACCGCCCCCATCGGCTGCGGTGCAGCAGGAAATAGCAGGGGATGGCAATCAGAATCACAATGATGAAGAGGTTCGGAATGCCGAACGTGCGATGGCTGGAAAAGAGGATGAAGTTTCTCGGCAATCCACCGACGGTCTGACCATCAGTGATGAGCAGGCCAAAGCTGCGCAGCGCGGTCATGGTTGCGAGCGTCATGATGAAGGGTGGCAGCCGCAGATTGACGATGCCGAAGGCGTTGATGGCGCCGAGCACGATGCCGATCACGAGGGTGAGGACGATCGCGGCCCATATCGGCACGCCACCGGCCAGCATCATGGCGATGATCGTGCTGGTGAGACCGACGACGGCACCGACAGACAGGTCGATGCCGGCGGTGATGATCACGAAGGTCTGCCCGACCGCCATGATCGACCACATCGAATCCTGACGCAGCAGATTCTCGAAATTGCCGAAGGTTGCGAAGCTATCGGTGAAAGCGGACAGCAGCAGCCACAGCACAACAAGCAGCGCGAGCAGCGTCAGGTTGAGCAGAAAGCCGAAGCGGTGGCTTTTCAGGGCTGGGCGCTTCGGCGTCGGGATAGCGGCCGCGCTGGATTCAGACACCGATAGCCTCCGTCAGAATAGTTTCGGGATGCGCGGTCTTCGCCGAATGGCTGGCCACGATCGTGCCCCGGCTGAAGACATGCAGCCGGTCGCTAAGGTCATAGACCTCGGGAAGATAGGATGAGATCAGGATGATGCCGGCGCCGGCTTTTAGCAGTGCCGCAAACACCTTGTAGATCTCGACCTTGGTGCCGACATCGACGCCGACCGTCGGCTCGTCGAAGATGAAGAGTTCGGCGCCATGGTTGAGCCACTTGCCGACCACGATCTTCTGCTGGTTGCCGCCCGAGAGCGTCGCCGCGGGAACGAACGCCGAGGCAGCGACGATGCGGAGGTCAGCAATTTGCTTGGCGGCGTCGCGTTTCTCGGCCCGGGTGTCGACGAGCCCCAGCGGGCTGATGCGGTTGAAGACGGGCAGGTTGAGGTTGAAGCCCACGCCCATGTTGAGGCAAAGGCCCTGGTCGCGCCGGCTCTCGGGCACCAGGACGATGCCGCGCGCGATTGCGTCGCTCTCGTGTCGGATAGCGATGGTTTCGCCCTTCAGCTTGACCGCTCCGGCCGTCCGTCTGGTGCGACCGAACAGGCACTGGACGAATTCGCTGCGGCCGGCACCCACGAGACCATAGAGCCCTACCACCTCGCCGCGATGCACGGTCAGCGAGACATCGTGGAAACCGGGTCCGCTCAGGCCCGTGACCTCCAGCAGCCTGTCCCCGGCCACAATCGGCTCCTTGTAATGGATTTCTTCGATCGTGCGGGCAACCATGTCGCGGATAAGCTCGCGCTCATTGGTTTCGGCCACCACATGGGTGGCGACCAGCTGGCCGTCCCGCAAAACCGAGACGCGGTCGGCCAGCTGGAAGATCTCCTCCATGCGATGGCTGATATAGACGATCGTGACGCCTTCGCTGTTCAGCCGCCGGATGAGCGCGAACAGCTTGTCGGTGTCCTGGCGGGTCAGATAGGCGGTGGGCTCGTCGAAAATCAGAAATTTCACACCGCGGGCGGCGGCCCGCGCCGTCGCCACCAACTGCTGCTGGCCGATGGCGAGGTCGCCCAGCACCGCGCCTGCCGGCAGATCGAAGCCGAGATCATCCAGCAGGCGCTGCGCCTCGGTGACCATGGCGCGGTCTTTCAGCAGACCGGCATTTGTGCGTTCGTTGCCCAGGAAAATATTCGCGGCGACAGTGAGATGGGTGCAAAGCACCACCTCCTGATGGACCGCGTTGATGCCGAGGTCGATGGCCTCGAGCGGCGAGGCCAGCGCCACCTCCTGCCCCTCGAACAGGATGGTGCCCGCCGTTCGGATATGCGCGCCGGTGAGGATCTTGATCAGCGTGGACTTTCCCGCGCCATTTTCACCCACGATGGCGTGGATTTCGCCGGTCCGGAAGGCGAGGTCGACCTGCTTCAGGGCATGAGTGCCGAGGAAGCGCTTGTCGACCTGGCGCAGCTCCAGAATCGGCGTATCGGGCGCGAGACTGTCCACGAGAGCTCTCAGATCTTCGGGTTCAGGAGCGCCTGGGCGCGGGACGTGTTGAGATTGGCGGCGGTGATCGCGGTCACGCCGGTGTCGATCATCTTCGGCACCGCCTCGCCCTTGCTGGCCTTCAGCGCGATCTGCACGCCCTCATAGCCCATGCGATAGGGGTCCTGCACGATCAGCGCATAGATCACCCCGCTTTTGATGTCGGCGACCAGGTTCTTGTCACTGTCGAAACCGACCAGGGTCATCGTTTTGTTGCCTGACTCGGACAGGGCCTGGCTGGCACCCTCAATCATGATCAGGTTGCTCGCGAAGACGCCAACCAGATGCGGATGCGCCGTCATCAGGTCGGTCATGATGTTGAGGCCTGTGGTTGGCTGACCGTCAGCGATGCGGTTCGCGATAATCTTGATGTCCGGATATTTCGCTGCGATCTCTTCCTTGAAGCCCTTGGCGCGCTGATCGAGTGACCCGACACCTGGCAGCGAGGTGATGATGGCGACTTCACCGGCGGCTTTGCCGGTTTTCGCCTTGATGCCTTCGGCCAGCGTGTCGGCCGCGATTTTGCCGCCGGTGACGTTGTTGGTGGAGAGGAACGACGTCCAGGCGGTGGTATCGGCAGCGGAATCGATCCCGATGACCTTGATGTTCTGGGCAACGGAGGTGATGGGTGCACCCAGAGCAGTATATTGCGTCGGGGCGATGACGATCGCGGCAGGATTCTCAGCGGCGGCATTCTCAAGGGCGGTGATTTGGCCGGAGATATCGGCCTCGCTCTGCGCGCCGAGTTCGGGGACCTTGATGTGCAGTTCCTTACCTGCCGCCCGCGCGCCTGCGAGCACGATCTGCCAATACTGGGAGGTCGTATCTTTCACGATAACCGGAATGGTCTGTGCATTGGCAGGGGCCTGCCAGGCGCAGAGCGCGCCGAATAGGCTGGCGGCGAGGAGTGTGCTTTGAAGCGTCTTCATGGAATGTCCCCCGATTATTATTATTGTTTTTCTAGGCACAAAGGCTGAAGGATTTAGGTCGGGCTAAGGTGCAGTCCTGATGGATTTACTATCATCAGCGATTAGCCATTGGCCCGCAGTGTGGGAGGCACGATCAGACAGTAGAAAGATCGTCGTTACTGCAATCTCCTTGTTCGTGGTCATTCTCGGACCCTGTGGAATCTTGGATTAATCCTCGGTTCATGGACCCAAGTTTTCGTGCAGGCGTGATGGGCGCCGATTTTCAGAGTCCTTGGGAAGAATAAACTCTGCCCAGCGCAGGTTGTCTAGCAGGCTGGGGAATAAAGCTAGCCGGGAAGGGGGATCGCCTCTCGCGGTTTTGGCCGGTGTCAGGATATCCGGCCTGTAGGTGCAGATTGTGCGCCTGGGGTAAATTCATCCCCAGGGGGCGAAATCGGCGCGGCTCTCAGGATCGGCACGGGCGGCGGCCGTGGACTGGTCGGCGATGGCAGTCACAACCGGACTTCGCGCGAAGCCTCAGCGCGCGACGTGCCGGATGGCCGGTCCCTTCAGCTCAAGGTCCCGAAAACGGAGGCTATACATCTGAAACGGCCGCACAGGGTGACAGTTTAGCCCATGGGGGCGTAGGAAATATTGTAACAGCAACGGTCTTTGGTTATACTTTTTGAGCGGGTCGACGCATGAGATCATCTATTATTACTATGTCTGCCGTAGATCCATTGATGCGCCAAATGTTCTTGGTCGATGATCGTCGAGTCGTCAGAGGGTCGTCTACTCAATCCATAATGGCCTACACGGGCTTCAGCGTTTGGTGTAATAATCCCTCGCGTCCAAAACTAAACAAAAAACGCCAACGGGGAGAAAGTTAGTGAAGATAACATTAGCTCTTATGATTTTTGTTGGAAGCACCAGTCTTGCATTGGCGCAAGTTACGCCTCCCACCGAAGCCAAGACAAACCCGAATTGTAAGGGTGGCCTGAGCCAGGCCCAGGCAAGGTATGCTGCGGATGCTGCCGGCTTTGCGCCCGCGACTAATCTGACCCAAGACAAGGATTGCAATTGGATGGGAGGCACCGCCGCCAAGGGCTTTTTTATGGTTGGGAAAGACGGAAAAGTTACCACTCGCCAACCCTGAGGATTGAGCGTGGCACCGCGTGGTGCCACGCCTGATCGATGCTTTTCGTAGCCGCCGCTAGTTTGGGGCACGCCAGGGAACGGGCAGGTTGGAGCGGCTGATGGCAGCGTCACCCTTGTGGGGACGGCGCTTCAGCGCCCCGCCGGGCTGCCGCGGGCGGAACTGGTCACGTTCGTTCATACGGAGCTGGGTTCCAGCCGGGGCCTGGCGCTGCGTCTGGGCTGTTCCGAAAGCGACCGGAAAGGGCAGGGGCCGAGGTCCTTGAAATCTGTCTGCAACGCTCGGGCTACCCGGCCAAGCCTGATCTTCAATCGTCAACCTAGCCAAGCAATTCATGACGGCCTGGGAGAGGTTCTCGAGCCGCGTGACTCTCGCGCTTCGCGCTGATTGGCTGGCGCTTGTGTCGCGGCACTCCCTACTATTCTTCCCGGTAAGCCCGTCCGACAGCCAAAGGCCTGCGGTGGGGGCCATGGTGGAACTCGAACGGTTTCTGGGCGTGGTGAAGGCCCACCGGATCACGGCGGCGACCTCCGGAACCGTGATAGAACTGTGGATGGCTTTTCAGGAGGTGACCGCTAATGGCCAGTGTCCCTAATACGCCGCTGCTCGGGGATCGTGCGTTTGGGCCTCGGAAGGGGCCTGGATCATCCCGCGGCATAGATCGCCGCTATTTATATGGCGGTGTGGCCCTCGCGATCGTCGTCTGCTTTTTTGCCCTCAATCCTTTTCGCGAGGTGGGTCCAGGTAGCCGCGGCGTCCTGATGACCTTCAGCAGCGTCCAACCCAATGTGTTGGCGCCTGGCCTGCACCTCGTGCTGCCGATTGCGCAGTCTGTCGTGCAGATGAACGTCCAGGTGCAAAACTTCCAAAACAAGGAAGAGGCGGCCTCTCGTGATCTTCAGACGGTCCACACGGAGGTGGCGATCAACTATCACATCACGCCCGACGACGCGGCGTGGATATACCAGCACGTCGGCACTCTCTCCGAGGTCGAGAGCCGAGTCATCGCTCCGGCTATTTCTAACGCCGTCAAGGCCGCAACCGCTCACTACGATGCGGCGGACCTTATCGTCCAAAGGGATAAGGTCGCCCTGGAAATAGACACACTCCTGCGAAGAGCGCTCCAGTCCTACCGAGTTATCATCGACGCAGTGAATATCACGGACTTCCAATTTTCTCAGGAATATACGGCTGCCATTGAGGCGAAGCAGGTGGCGCAGCAGCAAGCTCAGCAGGCGGCCTTCACGCTCGACAAGGTCCGGGTGGACGCTCAACAGCAAGTTCTCCAGGCGCAAGCCCATGCGACGGCGCAGGTTGCTGCTGCCGAGGGCCAGGCGAAAGCCAACACGATGGTGACGGCGACGCTGAGTCCTTCGATCCTTCAGCAACTCGCAATTGAGCGATGGAACGGTGTGCTGCCGATCTATCTCGGCGCCGGCGCGCCAATGCCGTTCCTTGGCATGGGTAAGTGACATGAACCCCGAGGCCCTCTCGTCCAGATGGTCGCCTGCGAAGCTCACATTCCAAAAGCACACCAGAAGCATATATTGACGAGTGTAGCTTCCGCGCCCGAGCTTCGCTCAGCGTCTGCCGCAGGTACGTGCGACTTTCGCCATCGCTACGCTACCGCATCATACGGTGGGGGATACGAAGCTGGGCGCATGGGTCGTGATCCGCGAATCCCGGTATGAGAGACTGGTTCAAACAGCGTTGAACGCTCCGAGTGTCGGACCGTCGCCTCCACGGCGATGATCCGCGCCGCGGGCAGCCGTCTCACCCCCTAGTCGTCAACGTGGCCCGAAAAAGCTTCCATCCGGAGCGGGAGCTTGTTGCCGAGCCGGGCGGCGTGGACGGTGTGGTCGCGTGGGTCATCGCCCGTTTCTGGATGGAGCAGCACGTCAAGCCCGTCCCGGTTGAGCATGAGCCAAGGCGCCATAGTGGCGAACAGCTCTACCGGGAAGGCGATCTGGTACATGGCCTTGGTATGTGGTCCCACCGGCGACGGATGCCAACGGCCAAGCTTGGCGTCTGGGAAGGCCTCGGCAACTCTGCTCCGCAGGCGCGCGGCCGTAACTTCGGTGACACCGGGGTCGTAATAGATATGCGCGTGATAGTCACGAATGCCTGAAAGTTCTGGATGCATCGGCCTATCTCCCGCGACAACGCATTGCCATTCACGCATCGGAGTCTAGTGCAAAAATAGAGGATTGGTGGCTGTGGTTCAATCTGTTGGTCCGCCTGTCGTCTGGGGTTCCGGTAGGCCGGGGGCGTGAGGATGCCGGGAGTCCGGGGTCTGGATGAGCGGTTCGCGAGCCGCCACTTGGACCGGGATGTCATCCTGCTGTGCGTCAGGCGGCATGAACGGGTCAAACCCTGCCGTGACTTGGTTAGAGGGATAGCGGAGCGCGGACGCTGCATGGGCACCGGCGAATTCGCTCAATCGGCCGCAAATAATTCATATCGTTCGAATTGCGAGCAACCAGCAGGACGCACCTCATTAGAACATGAAAGGTAAAATCATGAGACACGCAACCGTGATGATGACGGCAGCCATGGCTACCTTGGCTGTCATGCTAGTGAACGGATGTCATCTCCCAAATGACACGGGCGCCGTCAGTACTTATGGGGTGATTCGGGGAGGACCAGGGTCGTTCTACGGTGGTGGTGGCGGCGGCGGGCGCGGCGGAGGCCGGTGATAGATATGATTGGCCGCGACACGGCCTTAAAGCTGGACGCCCTTCTTCCGTCGCTTAGGTTGAGAATGTCATCATATCGGTGATTTTGCTCTGCCATTCTGACTCTCTGCGCCTGTGATGGAAGCCCGTGACGCCGGGCATCCCAGGAATCTCCATATCGCTGCGCTCGATGAGCGTGACCTCCATCTCAGAGACGACACCCGGCCCGACACGCGTGACGGGCCTGCGCAGGCCGGGCGTACCCAATACAGAACAAAGGATCCTAGAGACCGCTCGAGCACTCTCGGTCTTCCTCGCAAAACGACAGGCGATTGAAATTGACGCATTGCTTATTGTAAGATCGCAACAGACACGATAGTTTTTTCTTTCATCGGCAGAATAAGCCGAGACAAATGGGGGCGACAAGAATGCTGAGGAAATTGGCACTCGTCTATTGCGGCGTGATCTTCTCGCTGCTGACGCCG
>NZ_DATJJK010000046.1:0-21319 GCF_035492295.1 Acidisoma sp.
GGGCGGGCGCATAGATCAGCGCCCCCTCGCCCATTATTGAAGGTCTCTCGCCATGCTGCCCTCCGCCACCCCCTTGGAAACCACGGACGGCCTCTTCTTCGGCCAGGAGAGCAGCACGCTCGACCGTGCCGCCGCCGAACGGCTGGTGCAGGAGGCGCTCGCCGGCGCGGAAGACGGCGAACTCTTCCTTGAATACCGCGAGAGCGAGGCGCTGGCGCTGGAAGACGGGCGCATCCGCACCGCCAGTTCAGATACCGCGCTGGGTTTCGGCCTGCGCGCGGTATCGGGTGAGGCGACGGGCTACGCCCACGCCGGCGAGATTTCGGAAGCCGCCCTTGGCCGCGCCGCAGACAGCGTACGCGCCGTCCGCTCAGGCCATAGCGGAGAGATCGGCGTCGCTCCTCAGGCCACCAACCAGCGCCTCTACAGCGGCGACAATCCGCTGCGCTCCACTGAATTTGGCACCCGCGCGGCCCTCCTCTCCGAAATCGACGCCTTCGCTCGCAGCCTCGACCCGCGGGTCACCCAGGTCATGGCGTCGCTTACCGGCGAATGGCAGGCGGTGCAGATCCTGCGCGCCGATGGCGGACGGGTCGCCGATCTCCGCCCGCTCGTGCGGCTCAGCGTCTCGGTCGTGGTCGAGCAGGACGGGCGGCGGGAGACCGGCAGCTTCGGTACCGGCGGGCGCTTCTCCTATGCTCAGATCATGGACGGCAGCGTCTGGCGCGCGGCGGCCGAGGAGGCCCTGCGCCAGGCGAAGCTCAACCTCGACAGTGTCCCCGCCCCTGCCGGCGAAATGGAAGTGGTGTTGGGCGCCGGCTGGCCCGGCATCTTGCTGCACGAGGCGATCGGCCACGGGCTGGAAGGCGATTTCAACCGCAAGAAGACCTCGGCCTTTGCCGGGCTTCTCGGCCAGCGGGTCGCGAGCCCCGGCGTCACGGTCGTCGATGACGGTACCCTCCCCGATCGGCGCGGCAGCCTGACGGTCGATGACGAGGGCACGCCCACCAGCCGCACCGTGATGATCGAGGACGGTATCCTGGTCGGCTATATCCAGGATCGGCTGAATGCGCGGCTGATGAAGATGCGCGCTACCGGCAACGGGCGCCGTCAGTCCTACGCCCATGCGCCCATGCCGCGCATGACCAATACGGTCATGCTGAACGGTGCACACACACCCGAGGAGATGATCCGCTCGGTGAAGCGCGGCCTTTATGCCGTGAATTTCGGCGGCGGCCAGGTGGATATCACCTCCGGCAAGTTCGTCTTCTCGGCAAGCGAGGCCTACATGATCGAGGACGGCAAGGTCGGTGCCCCGGTGAAGGGGGCGACGATCATCGGCAACGGGCCGGACGCGCTGACCAAAGTCACGATGATCGGCAACGACATGGCGCTCGACCCCGGGATCGGCACCTGCGGCAAGCAGGGCCAGGGCGTGCCAGTGGGCGTCGGCCAGCCGCATCTGAAAATGGCCGGCCTCACGGTGGGCGGCACGGCCCGCTAAGCGGCCCGACCTCCGTGCTGCCGCGAGATCGCCTCACTCTGGCGCGGGACGCGGCAAGCGGCATCGAAGCCATTCGCGCGCGCTTCATGGGCCATGCCTATGACCTCCACCGCCATGACGATTGGCTGATCGGCGTCACCGATCACGGTATTCAGGATTTCCACTGCCGGGGTGCGCGCCGGGTCAGCACCCCTGGACGTGTCATCCTCATCGAGCCGGAGGAGGCCCATGACGGTCAGGCTGGCTCGGCAGATGGATTTTCCTACCGGATGCTCTATCTGCCGCGCACCTGGCTGAAGCAGGCGCTCAGGGACGAAGCGGAAAACGATCCCGGCTTTGCCGCGAGCGTCTGTGACGATCCGGCCCTCGGCCACGCCATTCGCATTGCCTGCGACAGCCTACGCATCCCCAATGAGCAGCTGCGCCGGGACGCCGCACTCGATGCCGTGCTTGCCCATCTGCGTCCCCATCTGCTGCGGCCGAGCCGGATGAATCCAACCCACACCGCGCCGCGTATCGCCCGCAGGGCGCGCGCAAAGCTGCACGAGGCGATCGGCGAAGACATCGGTGCGGATGCCCTGGCCCGGGCGGCGGGTGCGGCTGACCGCTTCCAGCTGGCTCGCGCCTTTCGTGCCGCCTTCGGCTCGGCGCCTCATGCCTATCACCTGCAGATCCGCCTGGTCCGCGCCCGGCGGCTCCTGGCCAAAGGCCTCAGCCCCGCCGTCGTCGCCGCCGATTGCGGCTTCGCAGACCAGAGCCATCTCGGCCGCCGCTTCCGCGGTGCCTTTGGCATAACACCCGGTGCCTATCGCGCGCTCTGCACGGGCGTTCCAGACAAACGCCCAGCGATCGGTTGAAGTCCCGCCTCCCAGGAAGGGAGAGGGAATGTTCGATACCAAGGTCGCCATTCTGGTGCTGGAGGATCTGGCACAATGGCAGAAGCTGAACGTCACGGCCTTTCTCGCGACCGGAATTGCGGCGGCGGCACCGGAAGCGATGGGGGAAGTGTATGACGATGCCCTCGGCCGGCCGCATGGTCGGCTACTCGGCCAGCCCATTCTGATCTTCGCAGCGACGAGCCCGGTCCTGCGGCGCGCCTTCGCCCAGGCAATGGAGCGGGGGCTGAACCGTGCCGCCTATGTCCGCGCGATGTTCGAGACCGGACACGACGCCGCCAATCGCGCCGCCTTTCGGGCGGAGCCAGCGGAGGCGCCGGATCTCGTGGGCCTCGCGCTGCGCGGCCCACGCCGGGACGTGGACAAAGCCATCAAGGGTGCGTCGCTGCACCCGTGATGGATCAGGGGGTGATGCCGGCCGGGAGCGGCGGCAGCGCACTTGTGCCCGAGGAGGAGGGCGAGGCCGCAGGTTTCGTCGTCGTTGTGGTGGTGGTCGTCTGGGCGGGGGCAGCAGGCGCCGGTACTGACGGGGCCGCTGTCCCACCGGGCTGCGCCGGCACCAGGCGATAGGTCGTGTTGCCGCTGCTGCCGGCGGCGGTTCCAGCGGCCGGTGCTGTCGCGGGCACCGCCGGGGTCAGGGGCATCGGCGCGCCGGGAGCCGCGCTGGTCGCGGCCGGGGCAGAGAAGTTCTGGTCCGTCGGCACCGGGTTGCCTTCCGGGATGCCGAGGCTGCCACCCGGCATGGTCTCCGTGTTCGGCGGCATCGGCGCTGGCGCCGTCATGCCGGCGGGAGCGCCGAGAGTACTCGGCATCGGCGTTACCACGCTGGGCGTGACGCTGCCGGTCGCGGGCCCGCTGCCCGGTCCGCCAAGCGGCACGGCCTGCACCGGCGTCGGCGCGGACGGCCCACCGATGACGGCCGAGCTCCCACCCACCAGCCAGCCCGGCAGGTTCTGCCGGATCTGATATTCGAGTTCGACATTCTCGGCGTTCACCAGATCCTGGGTCATCGAATAGAGGAAGGCCCGCAGCGCATCCGGGCTCGTGTCGTCCGGCATGGTGCGTGTGCGGGTGACGCTCGCATCCGTATAGCCGCGCTGCCGGCCATCGGCCGAGGTCACGCTCAGGCGCAGCGAGATGTTGCCGACAACCGTGTCATTCACCTGGTTGAGCGAGGCGGCATTGATGGTGACGACGGCCGTGCCTCCCGATCCGCCGGCCACAAGCCGGTCCTGCACCATCTGCTCCAGCGCCTGCAGCGGCGCCTCGGGGCTGGTCCCATCCAGATTGGATCCGTCCTGCGCCGGGACGTAGCGGACATTCGTCTGAATAGTGGCGACGTTGAGCGAGATCGGCGCGAGGTAGTTATAGCGCAGCGGCGGAAAGGTCTGGGGCACGCCCTCATCGCCGCCGCATCCGGCTAGCAGGAGCGGCAGCGCGAAACTGGCACCGAGCAGCATGGGGCGGAAGATCGAGCGTCTCACCGTGGCAGTCTCCTATTGATCGGGCGAAGAGGATGGGGCGCCGCCGCGCAGATCGGCGCGAGGAAAGCGGAAGTCGATGTTGCAGAACTCGCAGGTCATGACGATATCGGCGCCGGTCGCCATCTCATCCAGCTCATCCGGGGAAAAGCGTTCGAGAATCCCGTTCAGCTTGGCGCGCGAGCAGCGGCAGCCGTAGCCCAGTGCGCGCGGCAGGTCGGCCGCGGCGCCCTCGGTATGAAAAAGCCGGTAGAGCACGGTCTCCGCCGGCAGCGTGTCGTCCAGCAATTCCTGCTCGGAGATGGTCGAGGCCAGGGTGACCGCCGTGTTCCAGGCCTCCTCCTGCTCCTCCTCGGAGAGGTCGAGATTGGCCTCGCCGCCCGAGGCGATGCGCTCAAGAATGAGGGCGCTCGCCCGCCAGCCATTCGCGGTCCGGCCACAGGCAAGGTGCAGCGCGCATCTGAGCTGCTCGCTCGTCTCGAAATAATGCAGCGCCATGTCGGTGAGGGACGGCCCCTCGATGCCGACAATGCCCTGATGGCGCTCGGTCTCGGGTCCCTGATCCACGGTGAAGGCGAGATAGCCCTGGCCCAGCAGATCGGCATCCGTTGCTGCCTCCAGATCGGGAAGCTGCGCCAAAGCCGAGGCCTCGGCGCGCGCATAGCCGCGCAGCGTGCCCTGGTCAGTGCAGTCCGTCAGCAGCAGATTGACCGGCCCGTCCCCTTTGGTCTGGAGGCTGAAGGTGCCGGTGAATTTGAGCGCGGTCGCGAGGGCGGCCGTCAGCGCCAGCGCGCGGCCAGCGAGCTCCGTCACCCGGTCCTCGTTTTCATGCCGCGTAAGCAGGGCATCCGCGAGGGCGCCAAGCCGCACCAGCCGGCCACGCACGGGCCGGCCCGGCAGGAAGAAAGGCGTGACACCGCGCGGCACGACAATATCCGGCACTTCGGGCCGGCTGCTATCGAGGAAGGCAGGAAATTCGTTCATAACCATCCCAATTAAGGGGCCTCGCGCCGTTTCGCCATCCGCCTCGCGCGAATTCCCGCTCCCCGCGCATGGGACAGGCTTTAAGGCCGCAGCCGTAACAGGGGAATGGGCCCAAGATTGACGTCTCCGTCATGAAGCGTGACGGGCGCCGCGAGCACGCCAGTTCCCGAAGCAGGGGTGAGGATACCAAGCACCGCAATCATGGCGCGGGCTTCCGGCACGGTCATGACATGCCTGGCCGCCAGCCGGTCCAGCGTGGGCCCGAGGCCACGGGCCTGCACCGTGATCTGACCCTCGGGCCGAAGGCTGGAATCGAGGCCGAAGAGGCCCTGGGCATCGAGCGTCAGCGGCCCGTCGCCGAGGTGGAACCGGTTCAGGGTCATGCTGCCGCCGGCCCGCACCCACGCGGCGCCGTTCTTCGCGGCACTGGCTGCGGCGGCCTGTACCGGCACCGGCCCGGAGAAAGCGAGATCGAACGCGAGCAGGGAGGGATTGCCGAGTGCTGCCATATGTGAAGGCGGCAGGCGGATGTCGTGGAACTCGGCGGCGACGGCCAAGGCCGGCGCCTTGGCATCGGCGGCGGCATGGAAGCGCAGGGCAGCCGCGAGACGGGCGATGGAAGCGGGCCGCACCTGGCCCTGGTGCGGGTCCTGGCCGGGCACGGCGGCCAGAAGATCCTCGGCCGCGAACTGCATGAGGCCGACCCGATCCCCCGGCAGCAGCGCCGCCTGCCCGGTGAAACGCTTGGCCTGGAAGGCGAGCGGCTGGCCGCTGTCAATGGTCAGGACCTGGCGACCGGTCACGGCAAGGGAAAGAGCATTCGGATGCCGGATATCCAGCGCCAGAGTGATCGATCCAGCGGCCCATCTCATCCCGCCGGGCACATAGGCGCTGCCGCCGGAGAGGGAGACATTGGCCAGCGCGACCCCCGCCGCCATGGGCCAGCCGGTCCGCCGCGGCGGATCGTGGCGGATCGTCCAGCCTTCTGCTTGGCGTGCCTGTTCCCAGGCGAGGACGTGGGTGATCAGCCGTCCGCTGACGATGTACCAGATGCCGGTCCAGGCCCCGCCCGCGACCAGCAGCAGCAGGATGAGCAGGACCAGGAAACGCTTGAGGCTTCGCCGCTTCTTCATGCACATCCATATCGCGATGCTGACGCTTGTCGCCACCCCGCCCGGCGCTTATGCCTCTGCGCAATCGATAGTGACCGGAGACCCAGATGGCCGCGAAGTCTGTGAAGAAAGTGGTGCTCGCCTATTCCGGCGGGCTCGACACCAGCGTCATCCTGAAATGGCTGCAGCAGACCTATGGCTGCGAGGTCGTGACCTTCACGGCCGATCTCGGCCAGGGCGAGGAGCTGGAGCCCGCGCGCCGCAAGGCCGAGATGGCGGGTGTGAAGCAGATTTTCATCGACGACCTGCGCGAAACCTTCGTGAAGGATTTCGTCTTCCCGATGTTCCGGGCCAATGCGCTGTATGAGGGCCAGTATCTCCTCGGCACCTCCATCGCCCGGCCGCTCATCGCCCAGCGCCAGATCGAGATCGCCGAGGAAGTTGGCGCCGACGCGGTGGCCCACGGCGCCACCGGCAAGGGCAATGACCAGGTGCGCTTCGAACTCGCCTATTACGCGCTGAAGCCGGATGTCACGGTCATCGCCCCCTGGCGCGAATGGGATCTCACCAGCCGCACCAAGCTCATCGAATTCGCGGAAGCGAACCAGATTCCCGTGACGAAGGATAAGCGCGGCGAGGCCCCCTTCTCGGTCGACGCGAACCTTCTGCACTCTTCCTCCGAGGGAAAGATCCTCGAAGACCCCGCGGTGGAAGCGGACGAGATCGTCTATCAGCGCACCATCAGCCCGGAAGCGGCGCCCGATGTGGCGACCACCATCACCATCGACTTCCACCAGGGCGATGCGGTGGCGATCAACGGCGTTGCACTCTCGCCCGCCTCGCTGCTGACCCAGCTCAATGCGCTCGGCAAGGCCAACGGCATCGGCCGGCTCGATCTCGTCGAAAACCGCTTCGTCGGCATGAAGTCCCGCGGCATCTACGAGACGCCGGGCGGCACCATCCTGCTCGCGGCCCATCGCGGCATGGAAAGCATCACGCTGGACCGCGAGGCGGCGCATCTGAAAGACAGCCTGATGCCGCGCTATGCCGAACTGATCTACAATGGCTTCTGGTTCAGCCCGGAGCGGCGGATGCTGCAGGCGCTGATCGATACCAGCCAAGCCTCCGTCACCGGCCGCGTGACGCTGAAACTCTACAAGGGCAATGCGACGGTGATCGGCCGCGAAAGCCCGAACAGCCTTTATTCCATGAAGGTGGTGACCTTCGAGGATGACCAGGGCGCCTATAATCAGGTCGACGCCCAGGGCTTCATCAAGCTGCAGGCTCTCCGTCTCCGCCTCGGCGCTGCCGCCGGGCGTAAGGGCGGCGGGCTGTAAGCCTCCACGTTCTTTGATTGGTCATCCCCGGGCTTGTCCCGGGGATCGACCCGCTCGGATATCAACACCCTGGTGTTTTGCGACCCTTTTTTCAAAAAGGGTCGCCCCCAAAAACGTCCGTTTGCTGACGATGCGACTCCGGCACCAGTTGTCCAAGTCCTCCGGCATTTCGCCGTGCCTTGTCACTTAGCGAGTATCGTCGTGCGACCTCTGACGACTCGCTTCTCCCACTTCTTCGCCACCATCTCGCGCTTCAGCCGGGACAGGCGCTGGAGCCAGAAGATGCCGTCGAGCTGGTCGATTTCGTGCTGCAGGCAGACCGCAAGCAGGCCGTCCGCCTCCTCGGTCTCCTCGACACCGTCGAGTGTCTGATAGACAACCCGCACCCGCGCCGGCCGCAGCACGATCTCGGAAACACCCGGCATCGAGACGCTGCCTTCCTCATGCCGCGCGGTCTCGTCTGACTGCCAGAGGATACGGGGATTGACGTAGATCCGCACCGCGCCGGGCGTGAGTTCCAGCACGGTCACGCGCCATGGCGCGCCGATATGGGGCCCGGTGATGCCAATGCCGGGGGCGGCGCGCATCGTCTCCAGCAAGTCGTCCGCCAAGGCGCGCAAGCCGTCGTCGAAGGCGGTCACGGCCTCCGCCTTCTGGCGCAGGCGCGGGTCGGGGAAGATCACAATGGGTTGGCTGGCCATGCCTCGGGTCTAGCCAGAAACCGCGCGGCAGGCGAGCCACCGGCGAACACCACCCCCCGGCGGGGCACCTGTTGTAACCTCTGTGGGAAGAGGAGGTCGCCATGGTCGCGTTAAACGGCTTGATCTTCGTGGCAACCGATCCTGCCGTCACCACCGAGCATGGCGGCCGGCGAGACCGCAGGCGCGGATGTCACCCTCTGGGTCCGGTCCTGGCGGTTCTGAAGAACGGAAAGGCTGGAGCGGGCGAAGGGAATCGAACCCTCCTAGCTAGCTTGGAAGGCTAGAGCATTACCACTATGCTACGCCCGCCCATGCGGTTCTCAATACCCGCCTTCAGGCGGAGACCGCAAGCGCCCGAAATTCATTCCTACCTGCCTTCATGGGCCGCCCGGCTGTCGGCCGGCGCTTCCGCGCGCTCCGTCATCCCGTAGTCGCGCAGAACCGCCGCCACACGCAGTCGATAGTCGCTGAAGACCCCGTCACGTCCTTTCGCCTGGGTGTCGCGATGGGCGGCCGTGTTGCGCCACGCCGCGACGGCCGCCTCATCACGCCAGAAGGAGAGCGACAGGAGTTTGCCCGGCTGGGCGAGGCTTTCGAACCGCTCGACCGAGATGAAGCCATCGATGCGGGCCAGTTCCGGCCGCAGCGCCGCCGCCAGGTCGAGGTAGTGCGGCTGTTCGCCCGGCGCCGGCCAGACCTCGAAGATGACCGCGATCATGGCCGCACCAGGGGTGCGTGGGGTGCGGACGCGAGATGCAGGAAGATCCGATCCTCCCGCAGGATGAACCGCTCTCGCTGGCTGAAGGCATAATTCTCCCGCCCGAGCGGATGATCTTTGAGCCGCATGCGATAGGCTTCGTATTCCGCGAGACCCTCGACGGAATAGACGCCATACGCCGTCGTCGCAGAGCCTTCATGGGGGGCGAAATAGCCGATCAGATTGGCGCCGCAACTCGGAATGGCCTGACCCCAGTTGCGGGCGTAGGCCTCGAAGGCGGCCGTCTTATAGGGGTCGATCTCGTAACGGATGAAGCAGGTGATCATCGGGGCCTCCCTTTTTTGATGGCCTTTCCTAACCGCTTCTGCGGCCTCAATGCTTCGGGCAGGACCGAAGCGGAGGCGTCTCGGGGAGAAAGGTCAGCCACCCGTCGGATGGCCGATGCCGAACTGGTCGTGCAGCGCACGCCACCCGGCGGGCGTGATCTCAAGCGCGCGCGAGCCCTCGCGCGTCCGCACCCAGTCTTCTCCCAAAGCATGACGGTAGAGCGCGGCCCCAAGCCGGCCAGCCAGATGCGGCCGCCGCTCGCTCCAGTCGAGACAGGGTCGGCAGAGCGGCCGGGCGCCGGCCGCGCCAACGCCGGCCGCGCCGATGCCGAAGCCAGCAAGCCGGTGCAGCCCCTCCGGCGTGACGAGCGCGCCATCCTCCGCGACTTCGACCCAGCCGCGCGCGACCATGACGTCCGCAAGGCTCACGCCGAGCCAGCCGGCGATGTGGTCGTAGCAGCTTCGTGCCATGCGGAGCTTGGCGTCGCGCGGGCCCGTCTGCACCGGCAGCGGCCTGGCATTGGCGGCCACCAGCATCAGACTTTCCAGCAGGCGCGCGACCTCGGGTGTCGCAAGACGGTGATAGCGATGGCGGCCCTGCCGGGTTACAGAAACCACGGCACCGCCCGCAAGCTGGGCGAGATGGCCGCTTGCCGTCTGCGGCGTGACACCCGCGGCCTCCGCCAGCTCGGATGCCGTCAGGGCGCGGCCGTCCATCAAGGCTTGCAGCATCGCGACGCGCGCCGGATCTCCGACAAGCGCGCCAATCTGAGCGATAGAGACTGTGGTCACCATCGAGGGTCCTCCGGTGACCGAACCTAGCACCCTCGCCGCGCCCATGGTTCGGCCATCACCGAAGCAAGCAGACCGAGCCTCAGACCACGCGGAAATTGCCGAAGGCCCATGGCTCGGCCTCGTCCAGCACTTCCGGGAACAGGCGTCCGCGATCCCGGAGCGGCGTCCAGTCCGAATAGACGCCGACCACCTCGCCCAGATAGGGCTGCGTGATCTCGAGAATGCGCTCATGGTCGATACCGTCGGGCTCGATGATGCCGGCGCGCGGATTTTCCATCGCCCAGATCACGCCCGCCAGCACCGCGGCCGTCACCTGCAGGCTGGTCGCGTTGTTGTAAGGCACCAGGGACCGCGCCTCGTCGATGGTCAGACGGGACCCGTACCAATAGGCGCCCTTGGCATGGCCCATCAGCAATACGCCGAGTTCGTCGGTCCCCGAAATGATCTCATCCATCATCAGCCGGGTGCGGCTCTGCATCTGCCAATTCTTGCCCGCCAGTTCATGGACGGAGAGCACGGCATCATCGGCCGGGTGATAGGCGTAATGAACGGTCGGGCGATAAGCGACATCCTCGCCGTTCTTCACGGTGTAGTAGTCGGCGATCGAAATCGATTCGTTATGGGTGATCAGGAAACCGTGGAAAGGACCTTCCAGTGGTGTCCAGGTGCGCACGCGGGTCGAGGCGCCGGGACGTTCCAGATAGATCGCGGCACCCGAGCCGAAGGCATGGCGGCGCGCATCGGCGGGCCAGGCCGGCTCATGGGTGCCCCAGCCGAGTTCCGCCGGCTGGCAGCCCTCGCCCACGAAACCGTCCACCGACCAGGTGTTCACGAACTCGTCGCGCTCCTTCGGGATATCGGCGACCTGGGTATCGCGCTCGGCGATGTGGATGACCTTGACGGAGAGTGTCTGCGCAAGCGCGCTCCATTCCGCCCGCGTCGTCGGCACGGTCGTAACCAGCCCCGTGTCCTGTGCGAGGTTCAGCAGCGCCTGCTTGACGAAATGCGAGACGAGGCCGGGATTGGCGCCATGGGTGATGAGCGCGGTCGGCCCGGCATTGCCGCTCTCGCGCAGGGCGAGGGCGGATTCGCGCAAGCCATAGTTCGACCGTTCCGACGCCGAAAGTGTGGTGTCCGTATAGCCGCCGGCCCAGGGTTCGACGCAGGTATCGAGATAAAGGGCGTCCAGCTCCCGGCAGAATGTGATGAGGGCGACCGACGAGACATCAACCGAGAGGTTGAGCAGAAAATCGCCCGCGCCCAGAAGCGGCGAGAGAATCTCCCGGAAATTCTCCCGCGTCAGAGGCGAGACCAGATAGGTCACGCCCATGGACTCAGCCACCGCGCGGCCGCGCTCGTCGGAATTCACAATGGTGATCTGGCTGGGCGCCAAGTCGATATGGCGCAACAGCAGCGGCAGAACACCCTGGCCGATACTGCCGCACCCGACCATGACCAGACGAGCCGAAAAGGAAACGTGCTTCACGTGGCGGACTCCCGAAGAGGAAGAAAGGCAAAAAGCGGCCGTCAGGCGGCAAGTGCCAGAGGCAGGTCATCGCCGGGATGGCCCGGCGTCTGCAGCATAGGCCCGTCCGTGACCTCTACCATTTCGGCCTGGTCGAAGCCGTTGAACTGGGTCGCGAGGCAAGCGCCATAGGCACCGAGCTGACCGACCTCGATCCAGTCGCCCTCGCGGATATCCTCGGGCAGCCAAAAGGGGCCCTTCATATAGTCGGCGCTGTCGCAGGTCGGGCCCCAGAAAGCGAAGGGCGCGAGCGCGGCGGCGGTGCTGCCCTCAGCGCGGACAAGACGCACCGGGAAACGGAAGCCTGGGGCGCCAGCATCGGAAAGGCTGCCATAGACGCCGTCGTTCACATAGAGCGCCTCTCCCCGCCGCGCCTGCACCTGCAGCACGACGGAGGTGCCGGCCGCCACGAGCACGCGGCCCGGCTCAGCCCAGAGTTCGGCGGCCGGCAGATCCAACTCATCGAACGCTGCCTCGATCTCGGCAAAATAGGCGCCGAGCGGAGGCGGGTCGAGATCAGGGTAGCTGACCGGAAAGCCGCCCCCGACATCGACGATTTCGATGGCGACGCCGGCCGCGCGGATGACGTCCCCGGCAAGGGCCAGCGCGCGCCGGTAGGCGAGCGGCTCCATGCATTGCGAGCCGACGTGGAAGGATACCCCGAGGCGCGCCGCCAGCGGCCGCGCCGCGCGCAGCAGATCCACTGCCTCCTCGAAGCCAGCGCCGAACTTGCCCGACAGATCGTAGAGCGCGCCGCCCTTGGGCAGTGCCAAGCGCACGACAAGGCCGAGATCGGCGGCACCGCCGATCTCCTCCAGGATCTTCGCAAGCTCGGCCGCGCTATCCAGCACGAAATCGCGCACACCCTGGCGAAGATAGGCGTCGGCGATGGCCGGGCGAGATTTCACGGGATGCATGAAATGAATGATCGCGTCCGGAAACAGGCCGCGCACGAGTGCCACTTCACCGGCCGAAGCGCAGTCGAAATGGCGCACGCCACCCTCCCAGAGGGCGCGCAGCACGGCGGGCTCCGGGTTGCATTTCACGGCATAGAGGGTGGTGCCCGGGAAGCTCTGCACGAAGCGCTCGGCGGTGGCGATGAGCAGGCCAGGGCGCAGGCAATGCACCGGATCGGCCGGCTGCAGGACGCGCACGGCATCCTCCACCCGCATCGGCCGGAGGGTGGTGGCAACGGAGCCGGGCAGCGGAAGGGCAAGGTTCCGGGGGCGGAAATGGCTCATCGGACAATCCTCCTAACACCCGCAATTGCCTGCGAATGTGACGTGTTGAACAAGGTTCGGTGGATAGGGGGACCCGGCGCCGCGCGCAGAGCGCGGGCGGCAACGGAGGGCGCAGACGGTCAGGCCGGTCTCAGACCGGCAGGAACGTCAGACGGTTGTGCGATGAGGGAGCATCGCGCCGTGCGGAACAGAAAACATATCCGTTTCCCTTCAGGACACCGGTCAGTATTGGGACCGGTTGGACCAAAAAGGACGCGTTACGTCGTTGCTGTGCCCTAAAGGGCTCGCGGCACGTGCGGGTTGCGTCAAGGCTTGCGCCGGATCGCGGCGCGGCGCCTGATATAGAGCCTCCTGCGCGAAATGGGATTGCCGATCTCGCCCCTCGGTTATGCTTCTGCCGCGCAACTTCGATCCAAGACTTGCCTTGAGCGAAAGTCGCGTCGCAGGATGGCAGTTCCTAATGGGCCATTTAAATGTTGCCAGATCGCGCGACGCGACCGACCGGCGAAGAATCCGGGCAACCGACCCCGGTTCATCAAGCCGCCGTGCAACCGGCGGCGCAGACCTTTGGCGTCGCCGCCACGGCCGATCGGGCGCTCGACATGCTCGCCATCCCGGCCTTCCTGCTCGGCGCGGACACTCGCATCCTCGCCCGCAACACGGCGGGCAGGCTCCTTCTCCAGCGCTCGCCAGCCTTCTTCGACAATCACGGCAAGCTTGCTATCCGTCGCACCAATGACGAGGCGGCGCTGACGGAGGCGGTGCAGCGCTGCGCCGAGAAGCATGAGCCGGTCCTGCTGCGCTTCCTCACGCGGCAGGAGGAGGCGAGTGCGCTGATGCGCATCGAACCGCTGGCGGGGAAAGACATGGTCACCGCCTGCATCACCGAACTGCGCGCGCCTCTTCTACTCGATGCCGGCTGGTCCCGTGCCGCCTTTGGATTTTCGCCGCAGAACGCCGCCCTTGCCGAGAGCCTCGCCGTCGGTCGCAGCCTCGCCGAATTCGCCGCCACCGAAAGCCTGCCTATCGGCACGGTGCGCACCCGGCTCAAGAAGCTCCTGCAGCAGACAGGCACCTCCTCCCAGGCTCAGCTCGCCGCCATGCTGCTCCGCGCCTCGGGGGTCATGGCCGGCGCAGAGGGTCTGCCGATGGCCCGAAAAGGGCGGAAAACCCCCTGACAACGGCGCCCGCCGCCCGTTTGACCTGCAGCCGCTTCGCGCTATGGTGCCCGCCTGATCGGATGTGGACGAACCATGCGGTGCCTGAGTCGTAAGCTTGCTCACGGATACAGATCGCACCGATCTGAGAGGAGCTTGCCTGATGCTCATTGCCGGTGACGTCGGCGGGACGAAAACCCGCCTCGCCCTTATTTCGGCCGATAAAGGCCCACGCGAATTCGTCGCCGAGGAAGAGTATCCCAGCCAGGACTTTCCCGGGCTGCAACCGATCATCGAGGCCTTCCTCGCGACCCATCGCGCGGAAGTGACCTCCGCCTGTTTCGACGTTGCCGGGCCGGTGATCGATGGGCATGCCCATCTCACCAACCTCCCCTGGAATCTCGACGAGAAGATCCTGGCGCGCGACCTCAAGCTCGAGCGCGTGACGCTGCTTAACGACCTCAAGGCCATTGCCCATGCGGTGCCGCATCTCCTGCCGGAGGAGACCGCCGTCATCAATGCCGGCCGCGCGGTCGAGCATTCCGCGATCGGCGTCATGGCGCCGGGCACGGGCCTCGGCGAAGCCTTCCTCATCTGGTCGGGCGAGAAATACATCGCCTGCCAGTCCGAGGGCGGCCACACCGATTTCGCCCCGACCAATCACATCCAGGACGGCCTCTGGTCCTATCTGACGGACCGTTTCCGCCACGCGGCCTACGAGCGGGTCTGCGCCGGCTCCGGCCTGCCCAATGTTTACGATTTCGTTCGCTCCCGCGATCCGGCCTCCGAACTGCCGGCATTCGCGACAGCTCTGCACGGCGCCCGGGACCGCACGCCACTGATCGTCGACGCGGCGCTGAACGACCCGGACAACAACCCGCTCGCCGCCGAGACGCTGCGCATCGTCATCGACGTCTGGGGCGCGGAAGCTGGCAATCTGGCATTGAAAGTGATGGCTACCGGGGGCATTTATCTTGCTGGCGGCATGCCGCCGCGCCTCGTGCCGCAGCTGCAGGACGGAGCCTTCATGCAGGCTTTCTCGGCTAAGGGCCGATTTGCCAATATGCTGAGGGCCGTTCCGGTACATGTCATCATGATCAATGCCGCCCTGCTTGGCGCCGCCATCTACGGGCTGGAGCAGGCGGCCTCGGCGTCGTAATCGCCGCCCGAAGGGTGTAATCTGCCCTGGAGCGCTGCAACGTGCCGGACCCAGACGAGACGACACGCCCATTCGGCAACCGATGAAGGACCCGATCCATGGTTTCGACCGCACCCAAGGACCTCAACGCCCTCGGCCAGAGCCTGTGGCTGGACAATATCACCCGCGACCTCCTCGATAGCGGCACGCTCAAAAGCTATATCGAGACCAAGTCCGTCACCGGCCTGACCTCGAATCCCACGATCTTCGACAACGCCATCTCCAAGAGCAGCTGGTACGACGCGGAAATCCATCGCCAACTCGACGCCGGACACAAGGGCGAGACGCTCTTCTTCAACATGGCGATCCAGGATCTCTCCCGCGCCGCCGACCTTTTCCTGCCGATCCACGAGCGCACCGGCACGGTGGACGGTTTCGTCTCCCTCGAAGTTTCGCCGCTCTTCGCCTACGACACCCAGGCGACGGTGAAGCAGGCCCAGGAGCTGCACGCCCAGGCGGCAAAGCCGAACCTTTTCATCAAGATCCCGGGCACCCCGGAAGGCCTGCCGGCGATCGAAGACGCGATCTATGCCGGCGTGCCGATCAACGTGACGCTGCTGTTTTCGACCGACCACTACCTCGCCTGCGCGGAAGCCTATATGCGCGGCCTCGAGCGGCGCGTGGCCGAAGGCAAGTCGCCGGATGTCCGCTCGGTCGCCTCGCTCTTCATCAGCCGCTGGGACACCTCGGTCGCCGACAAGGTCCCGGCCGGGATCAAGAACACGCTCGGCCTTGCCATCGGCCAGCAGGCGTACAAGGCCTATCGCGATGTGCTCGCCAGCGACCGCTGGCAGCGCCTTGAGAACCTCGGCGCCCGTCCGCAGCGCCTGCTCTTCGCCTCCACAGGCACGAAGGACAAGAACGCCTCCGACACGCTCTACATCAGCGGTCTCGCGGCGCCAAACACCGTCAACACCATGCCGGAAGGCACGCTCCTCGCCTTCGCCGATCACGGCAAAGTGGCCGGCGTGCTGACGCCGGATGGCGGAGACTTCTCGAAGGTGCTGAAAGCGCATCAGGATGCCGGCGTCGATCTGACGGCGCTGTCCACGGAACTGCAGTCCGCCGGCGCCAAGGGCTTCGTGAAGTCCTGGCACGAACTGATGGCGGCGATCGACAGCAAGTCCAAAGTCCTGAGCTGACCGAGACCAGCCTGAGGCGTCGTTCTTCGTCAGGAACGACGCCGCTCCGCCGACCGGCTTCTCCCTCCCTGCGCGGCTCCCGCGCAGGGAGTTTTCATATCCGGCTCAGACCTAACCAAAATGGGCAACTGTTACGGTAGCAAAAGACCTGGGTAGAAATTCCGCATGGTCTCAGTGCTGAACCTCCTCATGCGGCAGCGACGGACCCACGAACCAAAAGCAGGCTGATCGGGATTTCCGCGGAGGGAGGAGCGACCGTCTTGCTACAGACCGACATGCAGCGCCGCTTGGCGGCGGAATTCTTCGGCACATTCTGGCTGGTCTTCGGTGGCTGCGGCGCGGCTATTTTTTCGGCAGCCTTCCCGCAGCTCGGGATCGGTTTCCTGGGCGTCGCCCTGGCCTTCGGGCTCACGGTTCTCACCATGGCCTATGCCGTCGGCCATATCTCAGGCGGCCACTTCAACCCAGCGGTGACAGTCGGGCTCTGGTCCGCCGGGCGCTGCTCCAACAAGCACGTGGTGCCCTATATCCTGGTGCAGGTTCTCGGCGCGCTCCTCGCCTCCGCCGTGCTTTATCTGATCGCCTCCGGCAAGCCGGGCTGGGTCCCGGAAGGCTTTGCCGCCAATGGCTACGGCGATCTCAGCCCCGGCAAATACGCCATGCCAGCCTGTTTCCTGGCCGAATTCGTCCTCACCTTCTTCTTCCTGATGATCATCATCGGCACGACGTCCAAAGGCGCCGCGGTGGGTTTCGCCGGGATCCCGATCGGCCTCGCCTTGACCCTGATCCATCTGGTCTCGATCCCGATCACCAATACCTCCGTCAACCCGGCCCGCAGCACCGGGCCTGCGCTGTTTGCAGGCGGTGCCTATACGAGCGAACTCTGGCTGTTCTGGCTCGCGCCCCTGCTCGGTGGGCTGGCCGCAGGCGTGCTGGCACGCATTCTCTGGGAACCGATCACGATCACGGAGACCACGGCTCTGGTTAAAGAGAGCCACGGGGTTTAGGCGATATCGGACGGGCTTTACCCCGGCAGAGCGAGCAGCGCCTGGGCCGTGGGCTCGTCCGTCACCAGCGTCGTCACATAGCGACCAGTGAGCAGGGCGCTGATCGGCGCTGCCTTGTCATGGCCCGCGGCAACGCAGATGCGTTCCGGAATGCGCGCGATCTCCGGCACTGTCATGCCGATCAGCCGCCCATCCAGCGCACCCGGCACCACCCGACCCGCGGCATCGATGAAGCGCCCTGCCAGCACGGCGACCGCTCCCTTTTCGAGATAGGGTGCGGCCTCCTCCGGCGACAGGAACCCGGTGTCGAAGGCGGTGGAGGAGGCGGCGACACTGCCCACGCCATAGATGATGCGGTTGCAGCTACTCATGATCCGGAACTGCTCGATGAGCGTCGGCTCCTTCATCAGCATCCTCTTGACGCCCGGGCTCGAGACAATGCCCGGCGCATGCAGATAGATGCAGCGCGCGCCGATGCGGTTGGCGATGTTGGAAGCGCAGGCCTCGGCCGAGAAGCGATAGGTGCCAATGGCGCTGCCGGTGATCTGCACCACCGAGACCTGCGGCAAATCCCGCTGCGGCATGGCCTGGGAGAGTGCCAGCACCGTCCGCCCCCAGGAGACGCCGAGCACGTCGTCGGGCTGCAGCTTCTCCGCCAGCAACCGCGCCGCCGCGCGGCCCACCCGCTCGTGGTCGGCACTGCGCCCGTCATCCCCCGGCGCCACAAGGCATTCGGCGATTCCGAAGCGTTCCATGATCGCGCGGGCGAGGGTCACGCTCTGCAGATGGCGGGGTGCGACGGAGATCGAGACCGTGCCGTTCTCGCGCGCTTCCTGCAGCATGGTCACGACGCTGCCACGGGAGATGCCGAGCGTGCGGGAGATTTCCTCCTGCGTCAGCCCTTCCTCGTAATAGAGCCAGGCTGCCCAGACGGTTGCATCACCCGCGAATTCCGCAGGCACACTCAGCGCGTTCCGCCGCATGCGGACGGGCGCCTGCGTTTTTGTTTCGGCGTCCTTGGCGTCGGGCATGAAGGGCTCCGTCATCACCGCACAACTTTGTCAGAGTAGATTGACATCTGTCTACAGCCGCTCCTAGTCTCGGCGCAGAAGAACAGCCGCGGCAAGCGGGTTTTGGAACACGGCGTGGAATAGCATGAAAAGTCTTTGGTCCGATGAGGATGCACGCGCCTGCGTCGCACATTACGCCGCCCAGGGCATCGGTGAGGATCTGGCGCTGCGCACCTACACGTCGCGGCTGCTCGGCAGCGTGCCCTGGCTTGTCATGCATGGCGGCGGCAATACCTCGGTGAAGACCCGCCTGCCCGATCTCTACGGCGACATGGTCGACGTGCTCTGCATCAAGGGCAGCGGCCGCGACCTCGCGGTGATCGAGCCTGACGGCCATCCCGCCGTGCGCCGTGCGCCGCTGGACCGCCTGCGTGGCCTCGATCGCCTTTCGGACGAAGGGATGGTTAACGCTCAGCGTCAGAACCTGCTCGACACGGGCGCGCCCAATCCCTCCGTCGAGACGCTGCTGCATGCCTATCTGCCGCATAAATTCATCGACCATACCCATTCCGTGGTCTCGACCGCGATTGCCTGTCTGCCGGACGCGGAAGAGGTCTGCCAGCGCATCTTCGGCGGGCGCGTTGCCTTCGTGCCCTACATCATGCCGGGCTTTCAGCTCGCCAAGACCGCGGCCGAGGTCTTCGACCGCGATCCCTCCGTGCAAGGCCTGCTGCTCGCCAAGCACGGCATCTTTACCATGGGAGAAACCGCCCGCGCGGCCTATGAGTTGATGATCGAAATGGTCACGCTCATGGAGCGCTACGTCGTGGAGAACGCGCGGGAGACCCCGGCGCTCGCCCCTGTCTCGCTACCCGCAGAGCCGGCGCGGGCCAGCGCCATTTTCCCTGTCCTACGGGGCATTCTGGCGAAGATGGCGCCTTCCGGCACGGCCAAACGGTGGCTGCTCAACCACCGCACGAGCGACCGCATCCGGCGCTTCGTCGATGGTGCGGGCCTATCGGATTACGGCAGGCGGGGGGTCGCTACCCCCGAGCAGGTCATCCGCATCAAGTCGGGCCCCGCCATCCTGCCCGCCGCCGATGCAACGGACCTTTCCATCTGGAGTGCTGCGACCGAGGCCGCGATTGCGGACTTCATCGCGTGCTACAGGGATTATTTCGAGCGGCACAATGCCCGCGTGGGCGGCATCAAGAAGCCGCTCGATCCCCTGCCCCGCGTCCTCGCAATTCCCGGCTTCGGCATTGTCGGCATCGGCAAGACGGCGGCGGAGGCCCGCGTCTCCTCCGACGTCGCCGAAGCCTGGATCGACGCCGTACTCGACGCGGAAACCGTGGGTCGTTTCGAGTCCATCAGCGAGGCCGACCATTTCGACATGGAATACTGGTCGCTGGAACAGGCGAAACTCGGTAAGGGCGCCGAGAAGCCGCTGGCGCGCCGGATCGTCGCCGTTACCGGTGGCGGCGGCGCAATCGGTGCCGCCACGGCCCGTGCCTTCGCGGCCGCGGGCGCCGAGGTCGCGGTGCTCGATCTGGACGAGACGGCCGCACAAGCCACGGCCCGCGCGATCGGCGGCCACGCCCTTGCGCTCGGCTGCGACGTGACGGACCCCGCGAGCGCCGCCCGCGCCATCGCGGCGATCCTCTCCCATTTCGGCGGACTCGACATTCTCGTCTCGAACGCCGGGTCAGCGCTCACCGGCATGATGGCGGAGATGCCGGACAGCACGCTGCAGAAGAGCTTCGCGCTCAACTTCTACGGCCATCAGGCCATGGCGCAGGGCGCGGTCGCGGCGATGAAGACCCAGGGCTTCGGGGGCGTCCTGCTCTTCAACGTCTCGAAGCAGGCGGTCAATCCGGGGGTCAATTTCGGAGCCTACGGCACCGCCAAGGCGGCCCTTCTCGCCCTCGTCCGGCAATATGCGCTGGAGCACGGCCGCGACGGCATCCGATCCAACGGCATCAATGCCGACCGCATCCGCTCCGGCTTGCTTTCTCCGGAGATGATCGAGGCACGCGCCGCCGCTCGTGGCGTGACCGAGGCGGACTACATGGCCGGCAACCTGCTCGGCGAGGAAGTGACGGCCGATGACGTGGCGCAGGCCTTCGTTGCCTCGGCCCTGCTCACCAAAACTACCGGCAACATCATCACGGTCGACGGCGGCAATGTGGCCGCCATGTTGAGATGATGAGACAATAAACACCGTTGCGCCTATCCGATGGATCACAGAATTCACGGCAAAAGAACGGAAACATGTCCGAGACAGTACAGCCGACCTATGACGTAAGCGTTGTGGGACTTTATTGCATCGATATCCTGGGGCGCCCCGTGCGGCGCATCCCCGATGGCGGCAACGCGGATTTCATCGATGAAATCCGCATGACGGTTGCCGGCACCGCCGGCGGCACCATCGTCGACTGCGCAAAGCTCGGCCTCAAGGCACTCGCCGTCGGCGCGGTCGGCGAGGACGAGAAGGGTTTCTTCGTCCGCGCGACGCTGGAAGGCTTCGGCATCGATACCAGCGCCATGCAGCGCTACAAGGGCGTGCATACGGCGGCTTCCATCCTCGCCGTACGGCCGAATGGCGAGCGGCCCTGCCTGCATGTGCGCGGCTCTTCGGACGCGTTGCTCATCACCGAAGCGGAATATCCCCGCGTGCTCGATGCCCGCTTCGTCCATATGGGCGGCAATGGGCTGCTCGGCAAAATGGACGGCGAGCCGACGCGCGCCCTGCTGGCCGCGGCGAAGGCCGCCGGCCGCATCACGACATTCGATCTCATCTTCGCGGAAGCCGCGCTGATGGAGAAGATCAAGCCGGCCATGGCCCATGTCGACTACTTCGTGCCGAGCATCGAAGAGGCGTCCGCCCTCTGCGGGCACGAGAAACCGGAGGACGCTGCGCAGTATTTCCACGACCTCGGCGTCGGCACCTGCGTGCTGACCATGGGTGGCGACGGCGCCTTCATCTCGACCGGTGAGACCCGTTTCACGCTTCCCGCGCATGACATCAGGGTCGTCGATACGACAGGCTGCGGCGACGCCTTTACCGGCGGCCTCATCGCCGCTCTCTCCCATGGCTGGGACATCGAGCGTGCGGCCCGCTTTGCCGGCGCCTGCGGTGCGCTGGTCGCAGGCGGTCTCGGCTCGGATGCCGGGATCGTGGACTT
>NZ_DATJJK010000047.1:0-14029 GCF_035492295.1 Acidisoma sp.
CCGCGTGATGGCATTACTGCCCTTTTCGGGCGATCCCGTGAGCATCGACCGCGCCATGATCGTCTGGGCCTGCACGGCGGCGGCGATCTTTTCGGAAATCATCAGATGAGATTCGGCCTGACCGCGTTTGCCGCCGCGGGCAATTTTGGCCAACCGTAGCGCCATCACCTGCGGCACATTCCAGGCAAGGCTGAGGCCGGCCAACCCGGCCGAAGAACGTTTACGGCGCGCCATTCTTTCAACTCCCGCAGGCGGAAGGCCTGCGGGAGAGAGATGAGGTGGCGTGGACCCGATTACGAGGGCGCTGTTACGCTTTCGCCATCGCGAGCTTCAGGTTGTCGTCGATCTTGGCCAGGAAATCCTGGGTCGTCAGGAAGGGCTGGTCTTTCGCGATGAGGATGGCGAGGTCCTTGGTCATGAAGCCGGCTTCCACCGTCTCCACGCAGACGCGCTCCAGCGTTTCGGCGAAGGCCGTGACATCGGGGGTATTGTCGAAGCGGCCACGATAGATGAGGCCGCGCGTCCAGGCGAAAATGCTGGCGATCGGGTTAGTGCTGGTCGGGCGGCCCTTCTGGTGCTCGCGGTAGTGGCGGGTCACCGTGCCATGGGCGGCCTCGCTCTCCACCACCGAGCCTGAGGGATCGAGCAGCACGGACGTCATCAGACCGAGGGAACCGAAGCCCTGGGCCACGATGTCGCTCTCCACGTCACCGTCGTAATTCTTGCAGGCCCAGACATAGCCGCCTTCCCACTTCAGGGCGGAGGCAACCATGTCGTCGATCAGCCGGTGCTCATAAGTGATGCCCAGCTTGTCGAATTCGGCCTTGAACTCGGCGTCGAAAATCTCCTGGAACGTATCCTTGAACATGCCGTCATAGGCCTTCAGGATCGTGTTCTTGGTCGAGAGATAGACCGGATATTTGCGGGCCAGGCCGTAGTTGAAGCTGGCGCGGGCAAAACCCTGGATCGAAGCGAGGGTGTTGTGGATGCCGAGCGCGACACCCGGGCCCTTGAAGTCATGAACTTCGAGTTCCAGGGGCGCAGAGCCGTCGGCCGGGACATAGTTCAGCGTTACGCGGCCAGGGCCCGGGATCTTGGTCTCGGCGGCGCGGTAGATGTCGCCGTAGGCATGGCGGCCGACGACGATCGGCTCGTTCCAATGCGGCACCAGGCGCGGCACGTTCTTGCAGATGATCGGCTCGCGGAAGATGGTGCCATCCAGGATGTTGCGGATGGTGCCGTTCGGGCTGCGCCACATTTTCTTGAGGCCGAATTCGGCAACGCGCGCCTCGTCCGGGGTAATGGTCGCGCATTTCACGCCGACGCCAT
The DNA here is from genome assembly GCF_035492295.1 of Acidisoma sp. Lineage (GTDB taxonomy): Bacteria > Pseudomonadota > Alphaproteobacteria > Acetobacterales > Acetobacteraceae > Acidisoma. Next base: position 1,330 of record NZ_DATJJK010000047.1, read on the forward strand.
ACTGCTTGATGGCATTCGCGGCATCGACCGTCACCTGGTCGTCCGTCTGATCGCGATACTCGATCCCGAGGTCGTAATATTTGAGGTCGATGTCGAGATAGGGAAGGACAAGCTTTTCCTTGATGAAGCCCCAGATGATCCGGGTCATCTCGTCGCCGTCGAGCTCAACAACGGGGGTCTTCACCGGGATTTTTGCCATGACGGTCCTCGCAGACGTGGTTGGAAACGGGTGCCGCAAAGTCGCACCAAGCACGGGCCCCGGCAACCCCGCCCGCGAAAAAGTGGCAGCTATCTGCTGCTCCCATGTCGCAGAGGTCATTGATCGGCGGCGCGGAAGGCGCGACCTTGGCATCCAGGCCATCCCGCTGGGCAGCCCGCCCGGTTGAGAAGACTGGCCGGAACGGAGCAACCCCATGAGCGGAAATCGCGGCGTCGTCTATCTCGGCCCTAAGCATGTCGAGGTGCAGGACATCCCTGACCCCAAGCTCGAGGCGCCGGACGGACGGCGGATCGAACACGCGGCGATTCTGAAGATCGTCGCCACCAATATCTGCGGCTCGGATCAGCATATGGTGCGCGGACGCACCACGGCCCAGGCCGGCCTCGTGCTTGGGCATGAGATTACCGGCGAGGTGATTGAGACCGGACGCGATGTCGAGATGGTCGCGAAGGGCGATCTCGTCTCGGTGCCCTTTAACGTCGCATGCGGGCGCTGTCGCACGTGCCGGGGTGGTGATACCGGCGTCTGCCTCACCGTGAACGAAGGCCGGGCGGGCGGGGCTTACGGCTATGTCGACATGGGCGGCTGGATTGGCGGCCAGGCGCGCTTCGTCATGGTGCCCTATGCCGATTTCAACCTGTTGAAATTCCCCGACAAGGCGCGGGCGATGGCGAAGATCCGCGACCTCACCATGCTGACCGACATCTTCCCCACCGGCTTTCATGGCGCGACCAGCGCCAAGGTGGGCGTCGGCTCCACCGTCTATGTCGCAGGTGCAGGCCCGGTCGGCATGGCGGCGGCAGCCTCGGCGCGCCTGCTCGGCGCGGCCGTCACCATGGTGGGCGATTTCAACGAAGAGCGTCTCGCCCATGCCGAGAAGATGGGTTTCGTGCCGATCAACCTCGGGAAGCATGATCGGCTGGGCGAGATGATCGCCGATGTCGTAGGCGTGCCGGAGGTCGATTCGGCGATCGACGCCGTGGGCTTCGAGGCGCGTGGCCATTCCGGCGGCGAGCAGCCGGCGGTGGTGCTGAACCAGATGATGGACATCACCAGGGCCGCCGGCAGCATCGGCATTCCGGGTCTCTACGTGACGGACGATCCAGGGGCGGTGGACGAAGCGGCCAAGGTCGGCAGCCTCTCTCTCCGCTTCGGCAAGGGCTGGTCGAAGGCGCAGTCGCTTCATACCGGGCAGACCCCGGTGCTGCGCTACAACCGGGCGCTGATGCAGGCGATCCTCTATGACCGCGTCAATATTGCCGAGATCGTGAATGCGACGGTGATCGGCCTTGAGGACGCCCCCAAAGGCTATGAGGCCTTCGATTCAGGAACCGCACGGAAATACGTGATCGACCCGCATGGCATGATCGCGAAAGCGGCGTAAGCCTGCCTGACCCGCCGGCCGTCGGGCCGGCGGGTCAAACGGCGCCGGGGGTGAAGGCGTCAAACACCATGATGGTATAGGTGTCCTTGATGCCCTGTACCGCGTGCAGCCGTTCATTCACGAAAAGCCCTGGGTCCTGGCCATCTTCCAGCCGGAACTGCACCAGCAGATCCCAATGCCCCGAGGTCGAGTAGATCTGGGAGGCATTGTCGAATTCGTCAGCGAGTTCGGCCGCGACCTCATAGGCGCGACCGAGCTCGCATTTGATCTGCACGAAGATCGTGTTCATGGCGGCTTCTCCTCCAGCTGTGGCCGCAGTTTAGCCCGGACTGACCCGAAGGGGAGGGGCCGCTAGCCGGCCGCTTCGAGCTTTGCGCCAGAGTGGCTGACCTTGTTGCACGACGAGGATTGCTCCTCCCCGCTGGTTTCCCCGCCCCGGCCGAGACGCGTGATCTCCGCCTGCAGCGGATCGAGAATCTCGCTAAAGCCTTCGCAAAGATGGGCCGCCAAGCGGACTTCCGTACTCAGAGGCGCCCGGCGCGCATGGGCCCGGAGCAGATCGTGGACTTGCGCGCAAACACCGGTCGCCTGCGGCGTCCCGGCGAGGTCATGGTGGCGGAGTGTCGGATCCAAGGCCATGCCAAGGAGCTTGCGCAAGGCAGGCGTGTCCTCATCGGGCCGCATCGCCACCTCGGCCAGCAGCCTCATGTTGCTCAAGGGGTCGGTGAACCAGGTGTCGTAGGGAATGATCGTCACGGGATGATCGCCGATGCCATTGACGAGCTCGGTATTGTAGACGAGCCAGCGATAGAGTCCCTCCGAAGTCGGGAACTTGTCCCGCTGCGCGAGGGACGCCGCAACGGCTTCCGGTCGGCGCAGACAGAAGACAAAGCGCGGGCGTAGGCCAAGATGGGCGAAGATTTCGTGCCACATCGGAAAGAGGCGCGCGACGCGCGGCTCCTTGAGGCCGAAGGTCGGTGAACCCGCCATCCTTTCGTCGAGCCAGCGGACGATCCTGTCGCGAATCCTGCGGATGGCGGGGTCTGTCCACCAGCCGCGCGGCAGCGGCTGTGCGTGTCTCGGATCATAGAAGTCTTGCCCGAGATACTGCAGAACCTCGCTATTCAGACGAACAATCTCCCAGCGCTCCCAATGCCCCCGCGCGTTGGACTCGTTGGGAGAAATCTCGTCCGCCATGTCGAGGCCGAGAAGACTCAAGATATGCGACGTCAACGACGTGCCGCTCCGGTGCATGCCGAGAACGACGGTCAATTCATTCCCGGATCGCGAAACGGGATAGGGCATGGTGGTCTCTTCCCATGGCAACTTTGGCCGGTCTCGAGGAGACGCCCTGGGAGGCGCGGCCGAGAGGCTCTGTTTTCATGAGCGCCAGAGGGGCATCGGCGCTGTTCACCGCCCTGTGGACAAGGCTGCGGGACGTCTATTCATTTCTGGTTCGATACAACAACTTCCGTCGATGGGTCAACAGACCCTAAGGCGTGCGGGGCCGCGCACGGATCCTGAGAGCCGGAAGCCGAAGCTGGGAGATCAGCCCACCCGCCACGATCATGGCCGCGCCGACGAGGGCCGCCTTGGCCGGTGCATGCCCGAACATGAAGAGATCGAGCAGAATGGCCCAGACCATGCCGCCATATTGCCAGGGCGCGAGTTTCGAGACCTCGCCCATGCGGATGGCGGCGGCGATGGTCAGCAGCCCGCCTGTCTGCGTGACGGTCGCGAGCAGGATGAGGGTAAGCGCCGAGAGCGGGACCGTCTTCCAGACGAAGGGCATGAAACTACCGAGCAGAACGAGGCCGACCAGCGCCGCCTGGGCGATCACATCCATCGTCGTCGTGGTCTCTCGTGCCCGGCGCAGCAGCATTTGCTGCAGGGCATAGAGGGCGGCCGAGCCGAAGGCCGCGGCAACGCCGATGAGATGGCCGCCGCCGAAGTCCGGGCCCCCCGGATGCACGATCACCAGAACCCCGGCGAAACCGAGGGCCACGGCACACCAGCGCAGAGGCGGCACTTGTTCGCGCAGGAAGATCGCAGCCATGGCGGTGACGAGGAGCGGTGTCGTGAAGCTGAAGGCCGTCGCCGTGGTGACCGGCAGATAGCCGTAGCCGATCATCGCGAGCACGGCGGAAACAACGAGGGCCGTGGCTGCCGCCCGCTGCATCATCGCCTGGGGTGGATGCAGCAGCCGTTCGATGGACGGCGGCCGCCGGCCGAGAAGTGGCAGAGCGGCGAGCCCCGCGAGCACCAGGAGCGAGCGCAGCACGAAGAGTTGCATGGCATCGAAATGCCAGGTCTCGATCAGCGATTTGGTGATCGCATAGCCCAGTGAATAGAGCAGGGAGGACAGCACCACCATGACAACGGCAAGCCCCGCCCCGGGGTGGAGTTGCGCTCGTATTCGGTCGAAGCGCAGACGCGCCCACCGATGAGAGCGCAGATGCGCTCGGCTGTCGTCGAGGCGCATCTGGGGCCGTTCACGCCGCTGCCGCGGTGCCTTCTGTCTCGGTCTTGGGTGGAGGCGGTCTCACCCGAACTGTATGGATGTGCCGGGCATCGGCGTCCAGCACCTGGAATTCGGCCCCTGAACTCGGATGGGTAACGATCTCGTTTTGCGCCGGCACCCGGCCAGCGAGGGTGAAGATCAACCCGCCCACCGTGTCGATGGAGGAGGCGCGCTCCTCCGGCGTCAGCACCGGCCCCACCTTCTCCTCGAAATCCTCGATTGGCAGGCGGGCCGCAATGTCGAGCGAGCCATCCGGCCGTTCTGTAATGAGGGGTGCCTCGATGTCGTCATGCTCGTCGTCGATGTCGCCGACGATGGTCTCGACCAGATCCTCGATGGTGATGAGCCCGTCCACCCCGCCATATTCGTCGATGACGAGGGCCATGTGGATGCGTGCCTGCCGCATCTGCACGAGGAGATCCAGCACCGGCGCCTGGGGAGCCACCATCAGCGGCCGCCGCACGAGCTTCTCGAGGGAGAATTCCTCCGGCCGGCCAATATAGGCGAAGACGTCCTTGATGTGGACCATGCCGACGATGTCGTCGAGCTCGTTGCGGTAGATCGGCAGCCGCGAATGCTGCTCCTCCCGCAGGCGCTGCAGCGTTTCGTCCAGAGTCAGGTCCGCGCGCAGCGCCACGATATCCGCGCGCGGCACCATGACATCGTTCGCGATCGTGCCACGAAGACGCAGGATATTGGAAATGAGGGCGCGTTCCTGCCGGTCGAGCTCGGGCAGCTCCTCGCCCGCGTTCTGGGGCAGGGTGCCCGCCTCCTCCACCAGATCAGCGATCGACTGGCGCAGCGTCTGCTCGGTGCCGCGACGCCCCAGGATGGAGAGGATGCGGCTGAAGAAGGACTCGCTATGGCTGCTCATCGCGCCGCCCTCCAGGGGTTCGGCACGCCGAGCCGAGCGAGGATGCGGCTTTCCGCCATCTCCATGCGCCGGGCGTCTCCCGGATGGTGATGATCCTCGCCGTCCAGATGCAGCACGCCATGAACCAGGAGATGGGCGAGGTGCTGGGCGAGGCTCTTGCGCTCGGCAGCCGCTTCCCGTCGCAACTGGCCGAGCGCGAGGACGATCTCGCCGCCCACGCCCCAGCCAGCGGGCTCGAAGGTGAGCACGTTGGTCGGCTTGTTGCGCCCGCGATGGCGGGCATTGAGACGCTGCACCCGACGGTCGTCCGTCAATACGACGGTGTCGACGATAACGTCGGGGACGGCACTTTGGGCAACCCGGATGGAGCGGAGAACCCGCTCCTCCAGACGTGGCACGAGCCGCCGCCAGCCCCGGTCTTCGATGATGATGTCCGGGGTTGAGGCAGGTGCCGTGTAACTACTTGGAGGTTCCACTTTCACTCTCGCGGGGCCGGTGGCGCCGCGCATCACGCGCGACATCCCGTTCGGCCGTTGCTCGCTGGTCATAGGCTTGGACGATGCGTGCGACCAGCGGATGACGCACGACATCCTGTTGTCCGAATCGGGTAACGCCGATGCCCTGCACGCCCTCGACAGTCGCCAGCGCATCGACAAGACCGGAACTGATGCCGGGCGGCAGATCCACCTGGCTCGGATCTCCGGTGATCACCATCCGCGTTCCCTCCCCCATGCGGGTGAGAAACATCTTCATCTGCATGGGGGTGGTGTTCTGCGCCTCGTCCAGGATGGCGAAGGCATGGGACAGGGTCCGGCCGCGCATGAACGCAAGTGGCGCCACCTCGATTTCGCCGGCCGCCATGCGGCGGAGCACCTGGTCGCCCGGCATCATGTCGTGCAGCGCATCATAGAGAGGACGAAGATAAGGATCGACCTTCTCCTTCATGTCGCCGGGCAGGAAGCCGAGCCGTTCGCCAGCTTCGACAGCAGGGCGGGAGAGGATGATGCGGTCGACCTGGCCGGTCTGCAGCATGCCGACCGCCTGGGCGACGGCCAGATAGGTCTTGCCGGTGCCCGCGGGGCCGATGCCGAAGACCATTTCGTTGCGCGCCAGCATTTCCATATAGCCGGCCTGCGCCGGGCTGCGCGGTTCGATGATGCCCTTGCGGGTGCGGATCGCGGGCAGGTCGGCCAGCGGCAGGCGTGGCTCGGCACTGCGGGCATTGAGTTTGATCGCTGCATCGATGTCGCTTGCCGAGAGCTTCTGCCCACGCTCCAGCCGGGTGTAGAGCCCGTTGAGCGTCGCCTGCGCAGTCTCCACGGCCTCCGCACCACCGCTGATCGCGATGCGGTTACCGCGGCAGGCAAGCCGGATTCCAAGCGCCTGTTCAAGTCGCAGCAGATGCCGGTCATGATCCCCGAGCAACTGCGATAACAAGGCGTTGTTCCCAAACTGCAAGGTCACCGCTCGATTGGGCGCGGGCTCTCCGCCCGCATGCGCCATCGGAGGGGTGTTCGACCGTTCGGCAGCCGAGATCTGGGTCAAGCGCTGGCTCGCTCCTGTGCGAAGGGATTGATGATAAGACTGGCAGACAGGGAATTCGAGGAAAGTCCCTGAATCTTGACCGGGATGACCTGCCCGGTCAGCGCCTGCGGGCCATCCATATGGACGGCCTGGAGGTAGGGGGAGCGCCCGCCGATCTGGCCCGGATGGCGGCCCGGGCCGGTTATCAGCACGTCGAACTCAAGCCCGACGCAGCGCGCGTTGAAATCGTCCTGCTGCTGGCGGATCAGCGCCTGAAGTGCGGCTAGTCGGCGATCCTTCTCGGCCTCCGGTACCGCACCAGGGGCACCCGAAGCCGGTGTGCCCGGTCGCGGCGAATATTTGAAGCTGTAGGCCTGGGCGAATCCGACATCCCGGATCAGCTGCATCGTCGCCTCGAAATCGGCCTCGGTCTCGCCGGGGTGGCCGACAATGAAGTCGGACGACAATGCCATGTCCGGCCGCGCCGTGCGCAGTCTGTCGATCAGCCGGCGATACTCGTCCGCCGTGTGGCGCCGGTTCATCGCAGCCAGAACACGGTCCGAACCCGACTGCACGGGCAGATGCAGGAAGGGCATCAGCGCCGGCACCTCTGCATGCGCCGCGATCAGCGCCTCATCCATGTCCCGTGGATGGGAGGTCATATAGCGGATGCGCAGCAGGCCATCGATTTCGGCAAGGCTGCGCACGAGGCGAGCCAAACTCCAGTCTCGCCCGTCCGGCCCCTCTCCGTGATAGGCGTTCACGTTCTGGCCGAGCAGCGTGATCTCGCGCGCGCCCCGGGCGACGAGGCGGCGGGCCTCCGCGATGACGCTGGCGGCGGGCCGGCTTGCCTCCGCTCCGCGTGTATAGGGGACGACGCAGAAGGAGCAGAACTTGTCGCAGCCTTCCTGCACGGTCAGGAAGGCGGTCACCGCACGCTCCTCGGCGGCCGCGGCCTCGGGCAGGAAGTCGAACTTTTGCTCGACGGGAAAATCGGTTTCGATCACAGGGCCTGCGGCGCGGTGCGCCCGGGCCACCATTTCGGGCAGCCGGTGATAGGTCTGCGGACCCAGAACGATGTCGACGAAGGGCGCACGCTCGGTGATATAGGCGCCCTCCGCCTGGGCGACGCAGCCTGCGACCGCCAGGATCGTCTCCTTGCCCTCGGCCGCGCGGGCCTCCTTGATGACGCGGAGACGGCCGAGTTCGGAAAAGACCTTGTCGGTCGCCCGCTCGCGGATATGGCAGGTATTGAGGATGACCATGTCGGCATCGGCCGGGCTTTCGGCCGGGCCATAGCCGAGCGGGGCGAGCACGTCCGCCATCCGGCCGCTGTCGTACACGTTCATCTGGCAACCCCAGGTGATCATGTGCAGGCGGCGGAGCCTACGCGGTTCGGCTGTCTTATCGGTCACACAGAGAGAGGGCGCGGAAGCTGGAGGCGAAGGGGGCAAGGCAAAGTCTGAGAGGCTCATAGCGCGAGAGATCCTAACCAGCCACCGGGGAGGGCCGGGGGCGTCGGACCAATCGCGTTCCGCGGGTCATGGGTCAAGCGCAATGAGGCCGATCGACTCCTATTCCTCCTATGCAGCTTCGCAGAAGCGGGGGGTGGAATGTCAAGCATAGGATGATGACAACCTCGCGCGAAGCGCGTTCGAACCGATTCTGCCATGCCCCTCTGAACGGCCCGCCGACTCGCGGCTTTGAGCTAAGATCGGAGAGCAATGCTCCACCTCATCAAACTCTCAGTCGGTATTCGTGATGTCGAGCATCTGCGAGACGTGCAGGCGGCACGGCTGGCCACTGATCCGCCGCTCCTTCACCGCACGCGGCAATGGCCCAAGCGCGCGGCCGAGATCCTGGCGGGCGGCTCCATTTACTGGGTCATTGCCGGTCAGCTGCAATGCCGCCAAGTTGTTCTGGACATCCGGCCCGACCGCCGGCCCGATGGGAGCGCCTGCGCCGCCCTGGTTTTGGATTCCACCCTCGTGCTCGTGGAGCCGCGTCCGACCAAGCCGTTTCAGGGCTGGCGATACCTCAAGGCGGAAGAGGCGCCTGCCGATCTTGCGGAGGGTTCGGAGGGCGGCGGGGATCTGCCGTCGGGGCTGCGGTTGGCACTTCGTGAGCTATGTCTTCTCTAAGATCATGATTCAAGTAGACAACTGAGGCTCAAAATCCCTTGAGTTGTTACGCAAATGTGGGCCTTATGCGCTCACCAGGGAGATATCCTCCACGGTCGAGCCGAACCAGATCGCCTGACACACCTTTCAACAGGAATGTTATTGATGCGTATCCTCAAACCAACCCTCGCCATCGTTCTGGGTCTAGCCTTGGCTCCCGCGGCTGCCCTTGCCCAGGCTTCGAATTCTTCGGTCCCGCCGCCGAACCCCAAGGCGTCCGTTACCACCTCGGCGCCGGCGACCACCATCGGCCAGGGCGCCAATGGCTCCCGGCCCGTGGGCGGCGCCGGTGTCACGCTGACGCCGGAGCAGAAGAAGCACAAGCGTCACCACAAGAACTTCAGCGGCAAGCATAAGGACTACACGAAGAGCAGCCCGGCTAAGGGGCCGACCGCGCCGAAATACTATAAGCAGCCGGCCTCCCCGCAATAAGGTCATCGCTCGGCTTGGGGCTCCCGTCAGGGTGCCTCGCCAGACCGATAGGTTGCCAAACCCCCGGGAGCTCGGCCCCGGGGGTTTTCTATGTGGTGCCTCAGTATTTGAACTGATACGTGACGCCGAGGCCGTTGCTGTCCCCGCCGACCTGTGTTTCGAGCTTCAGCCCCTTGGCGATGTCGATCTGCACCTGCGCCGCCGTGCTGTTGGATCCGCCGCTTGTCCCTTGCGCCGCGCCGACATAGATGCCTGGCGCCACGTAGCGGCCTGCCTGCAACGTCGGTGCGCTCTGCTTCTGGCTGTTCGTCGTGGTTGTGGCGCCGGAAGGATTGCTGGCGCCACCGATCGACAGCTCGTCCAGCCCCAGGCCCTGGCGCACGCTGTTGAGCACCCCGGCCGCACCGCCGCCGGTATTGAGACCCGCAATCTGTGCTACGGCCGCCGCGATCGAGGCGAGCTGAAACGGACTGAGCTGCGAGGTGCTCGACTTGAAGAGGAGCTGCGCCAGCACTTCGTCCTGCGGCAAGCTGGGAGATGAGCTGAGAGTGATCTTGGGCGCGCTCGCATAGCCGGTCACCGAGAGGGTTGCCGTGGTGGTGCCCGAACTTGTGGTCGCCTCGAAGTCGATTGACGGGTCGGCGATCTTGCCGCCGTCGAAGCCGACCTTGCCCGTCGTGAAGGTAAGCGTTGTGGCGACGAGATCGAAGGTGCCGCGGAGCATGTCGAAATGCCCGCTTGGCTGGAGATCAGCGAGTGTCCCGCCAAGATGCAGCCGGCCGCCAAGCTCAGCGTCCAGCCCATGGCCGCGCACGAAGATGGCACGCGGCGCCTCGAGCGTAAGGTCGAGCTTGATCGGCAGCGAGGGGCCGGGCGGGGGCGCCGGCTTTTCGCCCGGGCGGCGGACGTTCAGCACGGCGACACTTGGCGGCATGCTGTCCGGAATATTGATGTCGGCGCGCCGGATATGCAGCGTGCCGGCGGCGAGCACGCCGGATGAGACCGCCCCCGATATGTGAACGTCGGTGTCGAAATGGGCGGTGAGCAGGTCGCTTTGCACCGGATCGGCGTTCCGGGCGGTAATGGTGAGATCGAGCGGGATGTTTGGCGCCAGCGCACCGACATGGCCCTTGATGGCAATCGTGCCGCCGCCTGCCTTCGCGCTGAAACTGTCGATGACGAGATTCTCGCCCTCTGCCCGAATGCGGGCGGTGATGCCGGAAAGGGTCAGCCCCTGCTGGTAATCCTGGAAGCGTCCACCATCGAGGGCGATGCTGCCCTGGACGGTGGGCTTCTTCATCGTCCCGGTGGCGCGCAGCGCGAGCCCGACAGTACCGGCGACATGCCGCCCCTGCGCTTCCATGATCGGATTGATGAGCGCGAGATCGAGTTTGCCGCCGATCGCCAGGTTGAGCGCACCCGTGGCGCTGATCGGTGCCGTGCCCGAGACGGTCATGTGGCTCTTCGCCCCGGCGTCGAGGGCGATGTTGACCTGCGCGGTTTTGCCCGCGAGCTGAGCGCGTGCGTTCAGCGTCGCGGCCGGTAGCGATGCGGCCGGGCCAGTGGTCTCGCGCAGCCCTGTGCCCTTCAGCGTGACCGTGCCGGAGGGTGCGGCCATGGTCCCGGTCAGATGCGCCTCCGCGTCGATCCGGCCAGCCGCGTGCAGGTCGGGCTGGATCGGCTGGGCAAGGGCCGGGGTCACGTTTGCGATCTTCACATTGAGGTTCAGGCGCGGGCTGAGCGTGCCGGCGGCGTCGATGGTGGCGGAGCCCAAGGCGAGGCGCAGCCGGTCGACGCCCATCTGTTTGCCGAAATCGATATGGCTCGGGGCCTGCAGGCGCAGTGTCTCGCCATGCCAGGCGGCATTGAGCGTCGCGAGGGCAACCCTGCTGCCCTTGAGATCGAGCGTCGCGCGCGCGCTGGCGGTCGCGGGCGCGCCCTGGAGATCGGGCAACTTGGCGTCCAGCGCCACCACAAGAGCATCGAGCGGCCCCTTGGCCGTCACCTGAGCATTACCCTTCACCGTGCCGGCATTGATGCCGCTGAGGCGCGCATCGGCAGAGATCCGGGGATTGCCGGCCGGGTCCTCGACATCAGCCTTGACGGTGATTCCCGCGAGACGGTTGGCGCCGAAGGCGAGGTCGTGACCTGCAAGGTCGAGATGGGCGGCCTGGCCGGGTGGGGCTTTCAGCGCAAGCGACAGGCTGCCCGCCAGCGGCTGGCCGATGAGGAAGCGGAAATCCGCCAGGCGCTTGAGGTCGACGGAGATGGTGCCGGTCGGCAGCGTCGTCCCAGGCGCCAGCGCCACTTCGCCTTGTCCGGAGAGGCTCTTCCAGCTGAGTCGTTTGATCGCGGCGGTGATCGTGCCATCCGCGCCGCGCGCAGCGTCGATCGCGATATCGGCGGGCGAACCTGCAGGCTTGCCGGTCAGTGTGATCTGCGCCTTCGGCGCATTGGGCAGGCCGGTCGCATCCACCTTCAGGTCGATCGGACCGGAAAGCTGCTCGACGGCGCTACCGCCCTGGGTGCTGCCGACCGTGCCGGTTACCTCCGTCTGCAGCGCCAAATTCTTGATCGTGCCGGCGGCATGTCCGGTCATCGTGATGGCGCCCGTCGCCTGCGGCGCGATATCGGCGAGGCGGCTGAGGGCGAGCTGCCAGTCGAGGGCGAGTTTCTGGGTCGCAGTCTCAAGGTTGCCCTTGGCCGAGAGATCGATATGCGCGCCCTTCACGCTGAGTGCGTTGATGGTGACGGTCTTGCCCGTCATGGCCGCATCCGCCGCGAGCGTCACCGCGCCGCCTGTCAGCGCCATGGCCTGGGGCAGCGCCTTGGTCAGATGGATGTCGGCCGCGACCTTCGCGGCCATGGTGTGGCCGTCGGCCGCGCGATCTGCATTGCCCGTGATATGGGCGCTGCCCTCAACGTCCTGATGGCCGATGGCGGCAAGCGGCTTGAGATCGGGAAGGTCAAGGGTGAAACGGGCCGCCTGGTCGGGCTTCAGTGTGCCGTCGAGAGTGAGCTGGGCGAGCGGATGGCTGACCGTAACATGCACCGGCTCGTCCGGGGCAGCGAGGCCGGCGGTCGCGGTAATCGTCACCGGCGTGTCGCCGAGCAGGCCGCCCGGCAGCCCGGGCGCATGGATACCGGCCAGCTGCGCTTTCAGCGCGACCTTGCCCATGTCACCCTGAATATCGGCGGTAAGCGTTTGCAGGCTGGCGCCCTGGGCTGCGACTCCTTCGATATCCACATGGCCGTTGGCGGTTGGTTTGGTGAAGGGCCCATCGGTGGTCAGCGCGACATCGATCTTCTTCCAGGAAATGCCGGGGGCCGGGCTCATTGCCGGGGCATGGGCCTCGATCGCGAGCTTCGCCGCCTGGCCCGGAATGTCGATCGTGCCGCTCGCGCGCGCGGTCAATGCTCCGGCCGAAAGATCCATCTTGAGCTGAGAGGCGGCCTGCGGACCCGAAAGGTTCAAAGCGAGATGCAGCGCGCCAAGATCGGGCAGGCCCGCCACGGTCGAGATCATGCCATGCGCCGGCTCATCAACCGTCACCGTCGCGTCCAG
>NZ_DATJJK010000048.1:0-6509 GCF_035492295.1 Acidisoma sp.
GTGGCGATCTCCTTGCCGAAATTGCGCGACAGATTGACCAGCGCCATGCGCCGGTCATGCGCCCGCAGATCCTCAAGGACACGCAGGGTCAGGTCGTGGCTGCCGTCGTTGACATAGACCACCTCCCACACCTCCCCCAGCGCATCCATCACCGCCGACAGGCGGCGGTGGAACTCGGCGATGCCCTCCGCCTCGTCGAACGCCGGCACGACCACCGAGAACACCGGCCGGGAGAAGCCCCCCGAATCGGGGTTTGGCATTGGCGCAGGCGGAAGGCAGCCGGGGGTGAGCATGTTAAGAGTCCATTCCAGCCTGCGGGTTTGGGACAGACTTAGTGAAGACCCTCGCAAAAGGCGCCGATGCGGCTGCAGGCCTTGGTCAGCGTCGCCTCGTCCGTGGCGTAGCTGATGCGCACATAGGGGCTCATCCCGAAGGCGGCGCCGTGCACCAGCGCCACATGCTGCTCCTCCAGCAGCGCCAGGGAGAAGTCCTCGTCCGTGGTCAGAACGCGGCCCTGCGCCGTTGAGCGGCCCAGGCAGCCGGCGATGTTGGGATAGACGTAGAAGGCCCCTTCCGGCCGGTGGCAGCTGATGCCGGGCACCGTGTTCAGCGCATCCACCACCAGGTCGCGACGGCGGCGATAGACCTCCGCCCGCTCGGCGACCAGCTCCTGCGGGCCGTCCAAGGCCGCCACCGCGGCCGCCTGGCTGACGCTGGACGCGCCGGAGGTCGCCTGCCCCTGCATGTTCGACATGGCACGGATCAGGTTTTTCGGCCCGCCGCAGAAGCCGATGCGCCAGCCGGTCATCGCGTAGGTCTTGGAGACGCCGCTGAGCGTCAGCGTGCGATCGCGCAGGCGCGGTTCGGCGGCGGCCATGGTGACGTATTCGAACCCGTCGAAGATCAGGTGCTCATACATGTCGTCGCACATGATCCACACGTCGGGGTGCTGCAGCATCACCTCGCCCAACGCCTGCATCTCGGCGCGCGAGCAGGCGGCACCGGTGGGATTGTTCGGGAAGTTCAGGATCAGCCACTTGGTGCGCGGCGTGATGGCGGCGGCCAGATCCTCCGGACGCAGGCGGAAGCCGTTGTTCTGCGGGCAGTTCACCTGCACCGGCACGCCACCGAGCAGCTGGGTCATCAGGCCGTAGGCAGACCAGTAGGGCGCGGGGATCACCACCTCGTCGCCCTTGTTGAGCGTCGCCATCAGCGCGTCGAAGATCACCTGCTTGCCACCGTTGGCGACCATGATTTCGTCCAGCGCGTAATCCAGGCCGTTGTCGCGTGTGAACTTGCGCTGCACCGCCTGCTTCAGGACCGGCAGTCCGTCGACAGGCGGGTATTTCGTCTCCCCCCGCAGCCCCGCCTGCCGCGCCGCCTCGATGGCGTGCGGCGGGGTCGGGAAGTCAGGCTCGCCCACGGTGAGCATCAGCACATCGTCGCCCCGGGCCCGCATCTCGCGCGCCCGGATCGTCATCTGCATGGTCGCGGCAACCTGTACCCGGCCCAGCCGGTCGGCAAAACCGGGCATGGGTCAGTGCAGGCCCTGGCAGAAGCGCTGGATACGGGTGCAGGCCTCGCGCAGCGCCTCGGTGCTGGTGGCGTAGCTGATGCGGAAGCAGCCCGGATACATGAACGCGGCGCCGTGCACGGCGGCCACGCCCTCTTCCTCCAGCAGCGCGGTCACGAAGGCCTCGTCATCGCGGATCTCGACGCCCGAGCGGCTGGTCTTGCCGATGCACCCGGCGACCGAGGGGAAGACATAGAAGGCGCCCTCAGGCGTGGCGCAATGGATGCCTTCCGCCTTGTTCAGCATCTCGACCACGAGATTGCGCCGGGCGCGATAGGTGTCCGTCCAGTCCTTCAGGAAATCCTGTGGGCCGTTGAGGGCCTCCACCGCCGCCGCTTGACTGATGGAGGAGGTGTTGGAGGTCGACTGGCTCTGCAGCTTGTCCAGCGCCTTGATGAGCGGGGCCGGGCCACCGCAGAAGCCGATGCGCCAGCCGGTCATCGCATAGGCTTTGGAGCAGCCGTTCATCGTCAGCGTGCGGTCGCGTAGCGCCGGCTCGACCTGCGCGATGGTTGCAAACTCAAAGTCGTCGTAGACGAGCTTTTCGTAGATATCGTCGGTCAGCACCCAGACATTCGGGTGGCGGAGAAGCACGTCGGCCAACGCCTTCAACTCGGCCGCCGAATAGGCCGCACCGGTCGGGTTGCTCGGGCTGTTCAGGATCAGCCACTTGGTCTTCGCAGTGATGGCCGCCTCGAGATCCTCAGGGCGCAGCTTGAAGCCGCTGTTCTCGCCGCAGGGCACGATGACGGGCTTGCCGTCGGCGAGCGAAACGATGTCGGGATAGCTCACCCAGCAGGGAGCGGGGATGACCACCTCGTCGCCGGCGTCGAGCGTCGCCAGCATGGCGTTGAAGATGACCTGCTTGCCGCCCGTGGAGACCATGACCTCGTTCGGGGCATAGTCCAGATTGCTGTCGCGCTTGAACTTCGCGATCACCGCCTGGCGCAGCGCCATGGTGCCGGAAACGTCGGTATATTTCGTGTCGCCCGCCTGGATGGCGCGGATCGCGGCATCTTTGACGTTCTGGGGGGTGTCGAAATCGGGCTCGCCGGCGGACAGGCTGATGATGTCCCGGCCGCCGGCCTTCAAGGCGCGTGCCTTGGAAGAAATGGCGATGGTCTGGCTGGGGCTCACGCGGTCCAGTCGTTCGGCAGTCAGGCTCACGGCTCAATGCACCTTTGTTGAAAAACGGCGCCGAACCCTAAGCCGGGCCCATGCCTGCTGCAAACGCAGGACATGCAGATCAGAAGCCCGCCGCCCGTCCGCCGCGGCAGGCCCGGAGAGGAATAGGTCCGAAAGGGGACGAGTTGCCGGCTGGCAACTCGTCCTGGATCGGCCCTATCTCTCGACGCACATGGCGACGCCCATGCCGCCGCCGATGCAAAGGGTGGCGAGGCCTTTCCTTGCGTCCCGCTTCTGCATCTCATGGAGCAGCGTGGTGAGCACGCGCGCGCCGGAGGCACCGATGGGATGGCCGATAGCGATGGCGCCGCCGTTCACATTCACCTTCGCCGTGTCCCAGCCCATTTCCTTGTTCACCGCACAGGCCTGGGCGGCGAAGGCCTCGTTCGCCTCCACGAGGTCGAGATCGGCGGCCTTCCAGCCGGCGCGGGCCAGCGCCTTGGTGGAGGAAGGGATTGGCCCGGTGCCCATCACCTTCGGGTCGACGCCCGCCGTCGCGAAAGAGGCGATGCGGGCAAGCGGCGTCAGGCCGCGCTTCGCGGCCTCCTTGGCTGACATGACGATCAGGGCGGCCGCGCCGTCATTCAGGCCGGAGGCATTGCCGGCGGTGACCGTGCCTTCCTTGTTGAAGGCCGGGCGCAGCTTGGCCATGGCTTCGACCGTCGAATCATGGCGGATGTATTCGTCGTCTGAAACCACGACGTCGCCCTTGCGGCCCTTCACCGTGACGGGCGCGATCTCGTCCCGGAAACGGCCGGCCTTCTGGGCGGCGGAGGCCTTTTGCTGCGAGCCGGCGGCGAACTCATCCTGCTGCGGCCGCGTAATCTGAAATTCGCGGGCGACGTTCTCGGCGGTGACGCCCATGTGGTAGCCATTGAAGGCGTCCCACAGACCATCCTTGATCATGGTGTCGACAAGGCCGAGATCGCCCATCTTGGTGCCGGCGCGCAAATAGGCGCAATGCGGTGAGAGGGTCATGCTCTCTTGGCCGCCGGCGAGCACGATATCGCTCTGCCCGGTCATCACCTGCTGGGCGGCCAGCGCCACTGCGCGCAGGCCGGAGCCGCAGACCTGATTGATGCCGAAAGCGGTGCGGCCTTCCGGGATACCGGCGAGAATGGCGGCTTGGCGCGCCGGATTCTGGCCCTGGCCTGCCGTCAAAACCTGGCCGAGGATGACCTCGTCGATTTCCTCGGGCGAAAGCTTTGCGCGTTCCAGCGCGGCACGGATGGCGACCTCCCCCAACTGGTGGGCCGGCACGGTCGCGAAGGCGCCGTTGAAGCTGCCCACGGGTGTCCGTGCGGCGGAGACGATGACGATGTCGTCCATTGGCGATGCTCCCCAGGACCTATTCTGGTCCCTCTCTATGACCTGCCGGTGGCCCGGCTGACGGTAATCTAGGCGCGGGGGCGACCCTCGCGCCATAGGCGAAACCCATTGCTGCGCCGCGTCAGAGGCCGTGGCACCAGTCGCGCAGCGGGCGCCAGAGCTCGGCTTCTGCCCGCCTGCCGGCCGCCATGCCGATATGGCCGGCGGCCGGGCGATGGATATGGGCGCCGGGTAGGCGTTCGGCCAGGGCGAGGGCCGATTCGGGGGGCACGATGCGGTCCCGGCTGGGGATCGCGACGAAGCTCGGGCAGGCGAGGCGCGCGGGCTGGACGGGTGCCCCGGCGACCGTCCATTCGCCCCGCCCAGGCGTGTTCTCGCCATACCATTCGCCGAGGCAGGCCCGAGCCACCGGGGCGGCGAGAGGAACGCCGTCGTTCAGCCAGTCCTCCAGCGCGACAAAAAGCTCGGCCGATGCGCCGGCTTGGTCGAGCTTGCCGAAATGGCGGTATTTCACCGGCGTCTCATAGGGTGCCAGGCAGGTGAACAGCATCTGCATCAGGTCGGTCGCGAGCAGGCCCGTGATCGCCATTGCCGGTTCGAGGGCGGGCAGGATGGCGGCGAGCGCCTGGGCGCGCGCGGGCTCGGGCGCGTGAAAATCCCAGGGCGTGGCGAGCAGGGCGAGGCCGCGCACCATTTCCGGCCGGCGGAGGGCAGCGGCCAGCGTCAGCAACCCGCCCATACAATAGCCGGCCAGGATCATCGGGACGGCCACGGCACCCATCGCCCGCTCCAGGCGGCCGGCGATGTAGTCGGTCAGGGTGAAGCGCGCCTCCAAGGCGCCGGGCTCGCCCCAGTCGAGCAGCAATGGCCGCAGGCCTGCGCCCGCGAGGAATCGGAGAAGTGATTTTTGCGGCTTGAGGTCGAGGATATAGGCGCGGTTGATCAGGCTCGGCACCAGCAGGACGACCGGCGCGCCGCTGCCCGGCGCATAGTCGAGCAGGCGGCTGCCGCCTTCGGCCCAGATCGCCGCGGGCTCTTCCATGGCGCGGGTATAGGGGTGGCGGCGATAGGCGGCGATTCCCGCCAGGAAGGCGCGGTCCTGTGCCCAGGCTTCAGTCAGCACCGCCTCGGCGAAGCGCGCCTCAGCCTCGGCGCCGCCTTGTGCCACGCGCGCGGCGATCTCCATCCGCAGATCCCCGGCGCCGCTCTGTCTCCCCGCCGGGGCCGTCGCGCCCGGCCAGGTGGCGCTCCAACTCGGCCACACGCTGCTCGAGGCGGCGGACTTCATCATCGCGAGGGTCAGATGCAGGAGCAGCGGACGCGGTCCCCGCCGCAGCATCGGCCCCGGCGCCGCGCCGCGCCGGACCGGGTTTGGCCCGTTCATGGGTGGCCGTTCCGGGTGGGCGGAAACCGCTCGCGGCGGGCGCGGCTGGCATGCTGCGGAGCATCGCCTGGGCGGCTTCGGCCCAGAGAGCGATGATCGCGGTCCAGCTCGCCTGGGTTTCGGGGTCGGTCAGATAGGCGGTGATTTCGCTCTGCCATATGGCAATCCAATCCTTGGCCAGGGCCTGGAAATCCTCGTCCGCCCCGGCGCCTGGGCCGGCAGGGCCCTGGCCTCCGGAGGTGCTGCCCTCTCCCCCCGTATCGTTACCGTCATCCATAACGTCTTCTTACTCCAGCACCGTGAACAAGTCCTGCCCCGGCGGGGAGGCCAAGCCTATGATTACGCCGAAATGACGGCTATCGCGGTGCGGAAGACTTCATGCTACCGTCCCAAGACAAGCGATCCGAGGTATAAGATGTCGCAAGCTGAAATGCCTGCCGGTGGTGCGGAAACCCCTGCCAAGCCTCCCGTCGTCGTCAAGAAATACGCCAACAGGCGACTCTACAACACCGAGAGCTCGAGCTACATCACGCTCGATAACCTCGCTGCCATGGTGAGGGACGGCCGGGATTTCATCGTCTACGATGCGAAGACTGGCGAAGACATCACCCGCAGCGTGCTGACGCAGATCATCGTCGAGGAGGAGAGCAAGGGGAGTGCACTTCTGCCCACGACCTTCCTGCGTCATCTGATCGGTTTCTACGGCGACAGCATGCAGAACGTCGTGCCGCGCTACCTTGAGCAGTCGATGGCCAATTTCGCCAGTCAACAGCAACAAGTTCGCCAGGCGATGCAGCAGACGGTGGGCAATCTCTTTCCCTTCGACATCGAGCAGATGGGGCGCCAGAACCTGGCGATGATCGAACGGGCGATGACCCTGTTCAGCCCCTTCTATCGCGGAACGGAGGTTCCGGCCGAACAGGCCGAGGAGGGGGGAGAGTCGCGCCGTCCCGATCTGGAGCGCGAGATCGCGGTCCTGCGCGGCGAACTCGCCCGGCTGCAGAAGGAATTGCAGGAGTCCCGGGCGCAGCGCGCGGA
>NZ_DATJJK010000049.1:0-13950 GCF_035492295.1 Acidisoma sp.
GAAGGAAGAGACCATGGCGATGCCGCCCGCGAAAGCCTCGGTCATGGCGAGGCGAAGGACGGCCGAGGCATCCATGGGATCGGCGATGCGCGACTGCAATTGGGCGCAAAGACGGATGGCCGCCTCTTCGGCGGAGGTGAAAGGCGTAGCGGGAGTGGAATTCATCTCGATCAGGCCCTCAATCAGGAGGCTAGGCCCCTAAAGAGGAGGATTTTTCTTCGGAATACAATATCAGTGCCGATAATAGTAAAATCCTTCCCCTGGTCGGCTGTCGGATAAAAAAACACTGCTCCAAGGAGGCATTTCGAAGAATGCATAGCTACCGGCTTTCCATGCGGAATTCTCCAAGCCAGTTCGATTGACGCCAGCCGAAACAAAAGCGCCCCGCCCGTGAGGGCGAGGCGCTTGCTCTGTTCCAGCGGAACGAGGCTCAGTCGGCGGCAGGATCGATCCAGCCGATATGCCCGTCCTGTCGGCGATAGACGACATTGAACTGCCCGGTCACGGCATTGCGGAACATGACGACCGACTGGTCGGCGAGATCCATGCGCATCACCGCCTCGCCCACAGTGAGGCGCGCAATGACGGCCGGATTCTCGGCGACGACGGTCGCGAAGTGACTGCCGATGCTGCCGTTCACCGGACGCACCACCTCTGCCGCGCTCGACGCCGGTTCCTCGTCGTCCTGCTGCTGAAGGATATAGTGCTGCGCGGGCTCGAAGCTTTCCGGTGTGTCGCGCTGCGCCATGTCCCGCGCATGCTCGTTCACGCGGCGCCGGTAACGCCTGAGCCGCTTCGCGATGTGCTCTGCCGCATCGTCGAGGGCCGCATTGGCGTCGGCCGCTTCGCCCTCACCCCGCAGGGTCAGGCCACGCCCCGCATGCATATTGATGTCACAAGTGAAGAAGCTTCGCGCTCGACTGAAGGTAACGTGCGCTTCGAGAGCGTCCCCGAAATATTTTCGGGAGATGGTCTCAAGCATCGTCGCCACGCGATGTCGGAGCGCATCGGAAAGATCGAGTTGCTTACCGGAGACCGTTATTTGCATCTTACCTCCAGATGTTTCCCCTGTGGGAGGCGCGTCCGCGGGTTTGCGGACCAGGGGGCCGCCTTCCAAAGACTGGGCCCGCCAAACTCTCTGTCAATGTACGCTGGTCAGGCCGCGGTCTTCTCCCTCTTCCGCTGCATGGAGCTTGGGATTTGCAGCGTCTCTCGATATTTGGCCACGGTTCGCCGGGCAATGTCCACGCCCTCCTTGCGCAGGGCGGCTACGATGGCATCGTCTGACAGAATGTCGTCCGGCCGTTCCGCGCCGATCATCGCCCGAATACGATGGCGAATTGCCTCGGCACTGAAGGTCGCACCTCCCATTCCTGCAATCGCGGTGGTGAAGAAGAATTTAAGTTCGAAAACCCCGCGCGGCGTCGCGATCGATTTATTGGCCGTGACCCGGCTGATGGTGCTTTCATGCATCTCCACCGCGTCCGCCACGTCGCGCAGCGTGAGCGGGCGCATATGCGCAACACCGTGCCGCAGAAAGCCTTCCTGCTGACGCACCACTTCCCCCGTCACCTTCAGGATCGTCTGGGCGCGCTGGCGCAACGACTTCACGAGCCAGTTCGCAGTCTGCAACTGCTCGGACAGGAAGACGCGATCCTCGCGTGAAGTGCGGGTCGAGACGCGGGCGTGAAAACTCTGATTGACCAGCAACCGCGGCAGCGTCTCGCTGTTCAGTTCGATATGCCAGCTGCCGTCCGGCAGGCCGCGCAGCAGCACGTCGGGCACCAGCGGCTGCATGGGGCCGATTTCGTGGTGCGCGCCCGGCTTGGGGTCGAGACGGCGGATCTCCGCGACCATATCCGCTACGTCCTCGGCATCGACGCCACAGAGCACGGACAGGCGCTTGAGGTCGCGCCGCGCGAGAAGCTCCAGATTGTCGAGCATGATCGCCATGGCCGGATCGAGACGGTTCTGTTCGGCCAATTGAGCGGCCAGGCACTCGCGCAGCGTGCGCGCGAAGATTCCGACCGGGTCGAAACGCATCATCCGGGCTCGCACCGCTTCGAGATGGGCGAGATCGACGTTGAGGGCGGCGGCGATCGCCGCCGGCTCCGCCGTGATGCGCCCCGCGCCATCAAGAAGGGCGATGAGATGCGCCCCGATCAACTGGTCGGCCGGATCCGCGAAGCCGAGGCGCAACTGCTGGGCGAGATGGTCACGCAGACTGACCGGACTTTCGGCGAGATCGTCGATGCCCGGACCGTCACCATCGAAGGCATGGCTGCCGCCCCGGCCGATGCCGGTGTAGAGCATCCCCGAAAGGCCTCCATCCGCGACGCCGCCAGCGTCGTAGGTATTGGAGAGATCGGCGTCGAGCGGCGCCTCGGCCGCGCTCGGCAGGCTTTCCGAGGTAACCTGGGCATGGCTGTCCACGGGCTCCAGGACGCTCGGCCGCTGATCCTGGGCCGGGGCCTCGGCCGACGGCGTCTCTGGCCGTTCGTCCCGCTCAAGGAGTGGATTCCGGTCCAACTCCTCCTGCACGAAGCTGGACAATTCCAGGTTGGAGTAATGCAGGAGTTTGATGGCCTGCCGCAGCTGCGGGGTCATCACGAGGGATTGTGACTGGCGAAGCACCAGTCTTGGCCCGATTTTTGCTCCTATTGACATCGGCGCTACCTTAGCAGCATCCCGCCGATGCAAAAGTGGCTACAAGCTAAAACGGTCGCCCAAATAGACGCGACGCACGCCTTCATGGCTCACCACTTCGGAGGGGCGTCCCTCCATCAGCACCTGCCCGTCATGCATGATGTAGGCGCGATCGATAATCTCGAGTGTTTCCCGGACGTTATGGTCCGTGATCAGCACACCGATGCCGCGATGCTTGAGATGAGAGACGAGATCGCGGATCTCGCCGACGGCGATGGGATCGATGCCGGCGAGCGGCTCGTCGAGCAGGATATAGCCAGGGCGGCTCGCTAGAGCACGCGCGATTTCGAGCCGTCGCCGCTCGCCGCCCGAAAGCGCGAGTGAGGGGGTACGGCGAAGGTGCGAAATGCCGAATTCCTGAAGAAGCCCATCCAGCATCGACTGCTGCTTGTCGGGATCGGTCTCGGTGATTTCGATCACCGCTTTGATGTTCTGCTCGACATTGAGGCCGCGAAAGATGCTCGCCTCCTGCGGCAGATAGCCGATGCCGAGACGCGCCCGGCGATACATCGGGAGCGCTGTGATCGGATTGCCGTCGAGTGTGATCTCGCCGCTGTCGGGGCGGACGAGGCCCATGATCATATAGAAGGTCGTGGTCTTGCCGGCACCGTTGGGCCCGAGCAGCCCCACCGCCTCACCGCGCTTCACGGTGATGGAAACGTCCCGCACGACCGGGCGTTGCTTGAAGGTCTTGCCGAGACCGCGGGCGACGAGGCCGTTGCCGGCTTTGGGCTGTGCCCGCGCGGCATCCGCCATCGCGATGGGCTTCTCACTGGCTTGCATCGTCAGAGCCTCAATGCGCCGCTTGTCGAGCGGCCGGGGCAGTCGGGGCCGCGCCCACCGCCTGACTGGCCTGGTTAGGGATGATCAGACCCTTGACCTGCGCATCGCCCGTGGAAAGCAAGCGGGCGATACCGGTCTTCATATTGACCAGCGCCTCGTCGCCCGCCAGCACGTTCTGGCCGCGCGTAATCCGCACGTTGCCGGCAATGCGGGCGATGCCGAGGCCCGGATCATAAACCGCGCGATCGCCCTGGACGATCTCGGTCGCCGTCATGACCACGACATGACCGATGGCATCCACGCGTTTGAGCTTGCCCGAAGGGTCATTCGCCCCCTGCGTTCCGGAGGTGGCAGGCGCGGTCTTGAGTGCGACGTCAGTCCTGGCACCGGCGGTGGCCTGGCCGCCCGATGCGGGCGCGTCGGCATCGGTATAGGCGACGAGCACGTCGGCCGCGATCCGGCGCCCGGTATCGGTCACGAGCACGGCATTCCCGCGCGCGACCGCCATGTGCTGGTTCGACCAGTATTCGAGCGAGTCCCGCGCGGTCACCACATAGCGCGGCGTGGTGAGCTTGAGGTCATGCCCGGTCAACACCAGAACGCCCTGGTCCATGTCGTAGGCCCCGTGGTCGCCCCAGGCCTGATCGGTCGGCGTGAAGATATGGACGTTGCCCAGCGCCTCGAGCAGATAGATTTCGTTATTGCCCTCAAGCCCGCCGGACTGATCGGCCGGCGCGGCGGTGCTGCCTTGGCTCTGAGTCGGCGCGGCGGCGGTGCCGCCCTTCTTGCGGTAATGGGCGATGAGTTGATTGGCGGTAACGGTGACATTCCCGCGCACCGCTTTCGCGTCCTGATCGGCGATGACTTCCTGGCTCTTCTGCCGCCATTCGATCCCCCCCTCGGACGTGACGGTCACGGGGCCGCCATGGTTGAGGTCGATCGCCTGAGCGCTGGCGGGTGCGGCCCCACCCATGACGGTCCAGACAAGGCCAAGCAGCCCAACGCCACAGGGCGCCCATGCGCGACGGGCGCGCGAAACCTTACTCGTCATGGACCGGTCAGCCTGCTCTACCTGGGAATCGGACGTCGCGTGGTCGCTCATGGACTCCCGTCTAGCACAAGCTTGGCCGGGCCCGTGAAGTGCAGCCGGCTGCCGTGATCGGTGATCGCGAAACCTTGCGCGTCGAGCGTGCCGAAAGGCCCATCCGCATTGACCTTTTCATGGCCGGAGGCCGTGGCCTGCTTCAGGTTGATGGCGGCCTTGGAGGTGCGGACGGTGGTGCCGTCATCACGGTAGAGCACCACGTGGTTGCTGAGATCGAGATGCTGGGCCTTGGCGTGATAGAGCCCGTCCAGGGACTGCACCATGAGCCAGGTGCCGCTCTTCAGGGTCATGTCCCCGGCAGGCTGGGTGAGCACGACCGTATCGGCGTCGGTCTGCACCGCTTTCGCCGCGGTCATCGTGTAGGGCCGGCCGGTATCGTCGAGCCCCTCGTAATGGGCCTTGAGCATGCTGCCCTGGTCGGTGCCATCCGCGCCGGTCGCCAGATGATAGGACACGCGGGCGGGATTGTGCTGGCTGACCAGCTCCGGCCAAAGCATGACCATGCTGAGCAGCATGAGGGCGGCCAGTGGCAGCAGGCGCTTCATCCACGTGACGAGGCGGCGCCGACGCTTCAGGGCACCCGCCGACGGCATCTTCCGTCCGCGCCAGATTCGGCGCGCCGTCCCCTGCACATCCTCGAGCTGAGGCTGACGCAGAAGCTGCAGGCGATCAGGAATGGCGCTCATTCAACCCCCTTGCCCCGACAGGACGCGATGAATGCTTCGGGACTGGTGCTTTGGCGATCCGCGCAACAGCGGACCTAGTCCCCCGGGACCCGGGATCGACAGCTCCGCAAGGATAACTTTCCACCGCGCGGAACTCATCACATTTCTTGGCGGTGTGTTTCACTATCCGGCCTTTATACTCATCCAAAAAAGGCAGTCACATGGCAAATTCGTAACCCCGCCACAGCAAGTGCACCGAGCGATAGCGGCATTCATCAAATATATCAATTACTTGCACTATTGAGGCCGAACGGCCGTCCGGTAATTGCTGCATTGCGTCAACCCCCTATCAGAAACCCGCCCCGCTCTCTGGTCCTGTTCGGGGCTGGGGCGCATGCTGCGACCAAGAATTCGACCTTGCCGGGGCGCTATGCCGACGCCTGATCCATCCCAAGCCTCGCCTCGGCGAATCCGTACCATCGCCCTCATCGTGGCGACCGCGCTCTTCATGGAGCAGCTCGATTCGACGGTGCTCGCGACAGCACTTCCCAGCATGGCCCGGAGCTTCGGCGTCCGGCCGCTCCATATGAGCATCGCGTTGACCTCCTATCTGCTCAGCCTTGCGGTCTTCATTCCGGCCAGCGGCGTCATGGCCGACCGCTTCGGCACCCGCCGTGTCTTTAACGCGGCGATCGGGCTTTTCACCCTCGGCTCCGTCCTCTGTTCCCAAACCGACAGCCTGCCGCTTCTGGTGGCCGCCCGTCTCATCCAGGGTATGGGCGGCGCCATGATGGTGCCGGTCGGCCGCATCATCCTTCTCCGCAGCGTGCCCAAGGCAGAGCTTGTCTCCGCCATGGCCTGGTTCCTGGTGCCGGCCCTGATCGGCCCGGTCCTCGGCCCGCCGCTTGGTGGCTTCATCACCACCTATCTCTCCTGGCGATGGATCTTCTTCATCAACATTCCGATCGGCATTCTCGGCGGCTTGCTGGCCACAATGCTGATTCCGGATATTCGCGCCGATCAACGCACGCCCTTCGACCTGCCGGGCTTCGCGCTTTCCGGTGCCGCGCTCGCCTGTCTGACCTTCGGCTTCACGTTGCTCAGTCGCGGGTCACAGAATGGTGATGCGCTTCTCCTGCTGCTCGTGGGAGTGGTGACCGGCGCCGCCTATGTTTTCTATGCGCGGCAGCGCTCGAACGCGATTCTCGACCTTCGGCTCATGCGTGTGCAGACCTTCCGGGTCTCGACGGTGGCGGGTTCGCTCTCCCGCATTACCTGGGGGGCAGTACCCTTCCTTCTGCCCATGATGATGCAGCTTGGCTTCGGCATGACGGCCGCGGCCTCGGGCGCCATCACGTTCATGAGTGCCGCCGGGGCGATGCTGATGAAAGCCTTCGCCGCCCCCATCCTGCGGCGCTTCGGGTTCCGCCGGGTGTTGATCTGGAACCAGCTGCTCGCGACACTCTGTATCGCCGCCTGCGCAACCTTCACGCCCGGCTGGCCGCGCTTCGCGCTCTTCGCCGTATTGCTGGCGGGCGGTTTCTTTCAGTCCTTGCAGTTCACCGCCTATAATACCATCGCTTATGCCGATCTCCGACCCGACCGGATGAGTGCCGCCACCAGCTTCTACACCGTCTTCCAGCAGCTGATGCTCTCGATGGGCATCTGCGTCGCCGCCGGGGCGCTGGCGGCCTCCGCTCATCTCTTCGGCCGCCACTCGCCCGACGTCACGGACTTCCGCATCGCTTTCTTGGTCGTAAGTTCGGCCTCTTTGCTCTGCGGGCCGCTCTGCGCCAAGCTTCAACCGGGCGCCGGTGCCGAGATGAGCGGCCATCATCATCGCCGAGAAGCGGCGAAGGCGTAACGGCAAGGCCGGCGGTCGCAGACCGGCCGCCACAACAAGTTCAAACAGCTTTCGGGAGAGTCCGATGCTCGACACCGTGAAAACGCTTCCCCTCAAGGATCCCTCGCTGTTGCGGCGGGCCAATCTGCTCGATGGTCAGTGGGTCCAGGCCGATAGCGGCGATACCATCACCGTCACCAATCCCGCGAACGGCGCCGTGATCGGCGAGGTCCCGGCCATGGGAACAGCCGAGACCCGCCGCGCGATCGAGGCGGCGGCTGTGGCGCAGAAGAAATGGGCCAAGATGCTTGCCAAGGAGCGCAGCGCGATCCTCAGGAAGCTCTTCAACCTGATGATGGAGAACCAGGAGGATCTCGCCGTCATCATGACGGCCGAGCAAGGCAAACCGCTGGCAGAGAGCCGAGGCGAGATCGCCTATGCCGCGAGCTTCATCGAATGGTTCGCGGAGGAGGCCAAGCGCATCTATGGCGACGTCATCCCGGAGCCGATGGCGGGTCGCCGCATCCTCGTGACGAAGGAGCCGATCGGCGTCTTTGCGGCGATCACGCCGTGGAATTTCCCGGCCGCCATGATTACGCGCAAGGCGGCTCCCGGCTGGGCCGCGGGCTGCGCCGGGGTCATCCGCCCCGCCACAGAAACGCCCTTCTCGGCGCTCGCCCTCGGCGTGCTTGCTGAACGCGCGGGCCTGCCCGCTGGCGTCTGCAATGTGTTGACCGGCCCCGGGCGGGTGATGGGGGCGGAGCTGACCTCTAACCCGCTGGTGCGCAAACTCTCCTTCACCGGCAGCACGGAAGTGGGCGCCCAGCTCCTCGCGCAATGCGCGCCGACCATCAAGAAGACCAGCATGGAGCTGGGCGGCAATGCGCCCTTCATCGTTTTCGAGGATGCCGATCTCGATGCCGCCGTACAAGGCGCCATCGTCTCCAAATACCGCAATACCGGGCAGACCTGCGTCTGCGCGAATCGCCTGCTGGTCCAGGACAGTATCTTCGATGCCTTCGCCGAGAAGCTGAAGGCCGCAGTAGAGGCGCTGAAGGTCGCCGACGGGATGGAGGATGGCGCGACACAGGGACCACTCATCAACAAGGCGGCGGTCGACAAGGTCCAGGAACACATCGCCGATGCTATCTCACGTGGCGCGCGCATCGTGACGGGCGGCAAGCCGCACAGCCTGGGCGGCAATTTCTTCGAGCCCACGATTCTCGCCGATGTGCCGCACGAGGCCAAGATCTTTGCTGAAGAAACCTTCGGCCCCGTGGCGCCCCTCTTCCGTTTCAAGACCGAGGAGGAGGCGATCGCACTGGCGAACGATACCGAATTCGGCCTCGCCTCCTATTTCTATGCGCGCGACGTTGGCCGCATCTTCCGCGTTTCGAGCGCGCTCGAATACGGCATGGTGGGTGTCAACGAAGGCATCATCAGCACGGAGGTAGCGCCCTTCGGCGGTGTAAAATCATCCGGCCTCGGTCGCGAAGGCAGCAAATACGGCATCGAGGACTATATCGAGATCAAATATATTGCGCTTGGTGGCCTCGCCCGTTGATGATCGCATGATTGACGAGGCAGGCTCCCCTCTCGGAGCCTGCCTTTGAGCGAAATGGTAGCCGGCTAGGAAGCCCCCGCACAGAACGGGGCGCCAGGAGGACAGCATGCCGCAAGAAGCCACGATCGACCCTCAAGGGGTTGGCAACCAACGATGGGCGCGCCTGATTCCGGTCGCCATGATCGTCTACATCATTTCCTT
The DNA here is from genome assembly GCF_035492295.1 of Acidisoma sp. Taxonomy (GTDB): domain Bacteria; phylum Pseudomonadota; class Alphaproteobacteria; order Acetobacterales; family Acetobacteraceae; genus Acidisoma. The sequence continues at coordinate 8,868 of NZ_DATJJK010000049.1, forward strand.
CATGGACCGGACGAACATCTCCTACGCCTTCGCGGGGATCGGCCATGATTTCCACGTCACCAAAGCGGACCAAGGTCTGGCCGCGGGCATTTTCTTCGTCGGCTACGTGCTTCTGCAAATCCCCGGCGGCTGGCTCGCCGAACACTGGTCGGCGCGCAAGTTCGTCGCCGTCATGATCATCTTCTGGGGAATCATGGCGCTCGCCTGCGGGCTCGTGCAAAACTTCACCCAGCTCATCATCGTGCGCTTCTTCCTGGGCGTCGCCGAAGGCGGCATCTGGCCGGCCATCCTGGTGTTGATCAGCCATTGGTTCCCGGTGCAGGAACGCGCCCGCGCCTATGCTTTCTGGATGGCCAATCTCGCCATCTCCTCCATCATCACCCAGCCGCTTTCTGGCTGGATCGTCTCAGTCTCGGACTGGCGGACGCTGTTCTTTGTTGAAGGGGCACTGCCCTTCATCATTGCACTCCCGCTCTGGCTCGCCTTCATCAAGGACAGCCCGCGGGATGCCGCCTGGTGTTCGCCGGGCGAGCGCGACTATATCGAGCGCTCAATCGCGCAGGACAGGGCCAATGAGCCGCCCCATGCCGGATTTCGGGACGTGTTCACCAATGGCACGATCTGGAAATTCGTCGGCGTCTATTTCCTCATTCAGGTCGGCTTCTATGGGCTCAATATGTGGCTGCCGACCTTGCTCAAAACCCTGACGCATCGGGGCTTCGGCACCGTCGGTCTGATCGCGGCGCTGCCCTATCTGACGGCGATCGTGCTGCTCTATGCCAATGGCTGGATGGCGGACCGGAACCGGCGCTACGCGTTCCACGTCTTCCTGGCGACCGCAACCGCCGCGGTCAGCCTCGCGATTTCGGTCTTCGTCGCACCGGCAAGCATCGTGCTCTCGGTCGCTTTCATCTGTCTCGCGATCGGCGGGGCACTTGCCTATGACGGACCCTTCTGGGCCGCGGCCTCCCGCGTGTTGCCGGTGGCGCTGGCCGGGGGTGCCATGGGCCTCATCAACGCTCTGGGCAACCTGGGCGGCTATTTCGGACCGTATCTCGGTGGCTATCTGCAGGACCGGACGGGAAGTTTCGTGGCGACGGCGATGCTTTTCGCCGGGGCTTTGCTGCTCTCGGGCCTTCTGGTCCTGACCATTCGTCTGCGCGAGGCGCCGCGGGGCGACGTCGTCGCAGACACGACGGCATGGCGCGGACAGGGCCACGCAGACTGAGTCTATGCGGAAAGGCCACGGTCCCTGGTCGGGGCTGTGGTCCGGCTAGAAACGCGCAGCCGGGGACGCAGGCGGCCGAAGGCAGCGATCAGACGATTGCTCCCGGATTTGGGCCAGTCTAAGCTCTTGGTGGTATTGTGGCCAAAGCCGAGTGGATGCTCCAATTCGGCCTGCGCACGACGCCATGTCGGTTGCGCATGTGACCTTTCTGTCGCGCATGCCCCTGCGTTGGATCAGATCGGAGCCCTCGGGATGAATTGGCGTACTCTCGACCTCAATCTACTCACCGTCTTCAACGCCGTTGGGCAAGAGCGCAGTGCGACCCGCGCTGCAGCCAAGCTCAACATGACCCAGCCAGCCATTAGCCACGCGCTGACACGGCTTCGAGGCTCCTTGCACGATGAGCTGTTCGTCCGCAGTCCCGACGGAATGGAGCCTACTCCCTATGCCGAGCGTTTGATCGGCCCGGTTCGCAATGCGTTGGAAAGCCTGCGCGCTGCTCTCGACAACGCCGCAGACTTTGTACCGGCCACGGCGGACCGCAGCTTTGTTGTCGCTGTCGACAACCGCTCGGCCATTGTCCTTGCGGCGCCGCTCATCGCGGCGGTCGCCGCCGAAGCCCCGTCCGTCGCGCTCGACCTTCGCCCGAGTGGAACGCTCGATCTCGCAGAGCAGTTGGATCGTGGAACGCTGGACATGGCGATTGGGGGTCTGGCAGCTCCGGCCGAACGATTCTCAGATCGCCGGTTGTTCGAGGAGGGCTTTGCTGCCCTGGTTCGGCGCGGTCATCCGGCGGCGGTCGATGGCGCCGTCGACTTGGAAGCCCTCGGGCACTATCCTCATCTCGTCCTGTCCTCGACACGGGAGGAATCGGATTTCGTCGATGCTGAGCTGTCCAGACATGGGCTTCATCGCCGTATCGCCGTGAGAGCGCCCCTTCTCGCGGCCATAGCGTCTCTCGCGCAATCGGACATGATTGCGATCATCAGCGAATTGAGTGCGCGCGAGTTGTCGCGGAACGCCCCTGTGGAAGCAGTACGGCTGTCGTTTCAAACCCCTCGTCTCGTGACCGCCATGCTCTGGCACCGGAGGCTCGAGGGTGTAGGCGCTCATCAATGGCTCAGGGCGACCGTACAGCGCGTCGCACGCGCGCTCTAGCGGGGCACTGCCTCCAAACCCGAGCCAGGTGCGGTCATCGGTTCGGCATAAGCCACCGAATTACGTGTTTCAGTCTCGATCGTTTCGGAGATGATTTTGCGTAGATGACCACTGCCACACGCGGCATCGGTGGTATCTCCTGTATCACCGTCAAACCGGTCCAACACTAAAGCCAAACCGTGCACATCATTGCGTGGCCAGCCTAGCGAAGAACGCAACAGGCCGCAGCAAAACCGGCCCACGTAAGACTGTCATGGCAGTGCTGGAGCATACTGATATGAACACTGTGCATTTGGCTCATGCTCAAAGTCTTTGAATCATGAACCAAGGCGGCTATACTGTCGAATAGGAATATCGAGATGATTGCTGTCTTTTGTGCGGGCGTCGCTGATCCCTCATTACTCGGGTGATCTAGCGCGGGTGCCAGGCCGTCGTTCGTATGTCAGGCCCGAAAGGTACCCGGATTTGGCTTAGCCCTTGATCTCAAGAGTGGTCCAAATGACAAGACTCGAAAAAGTTCTCGGATCGATTTTTCTGCTCGCCGTCCTCTGCGGAGTGGCCGCAGGCGGCTTTTTCTTCGGTGGCTTCTTCAGTGTTGCCGCGAGTGATCCGGATCCGTCCATCGTCAATTGGGCACTGATACATGTGCGCGAGGCGTCCATCGCGCGACATGCCGTCGATCAACCTCCGGCATCGCTTGACGATCCGGCCATCATACGTGCGGGCGCGCAGGCTTATCTTCGTAGCGGTTGCGTGTATTGCCACGGTGGTCCGGGACTTAAGCCGGCTCCGTTTTCGGAAGGCCTAAATCCTGCTCCAAATCTCAAGAAGGTCGTCAAGGGGCTCACCCCGCAGGAGCTGTTCTGGGTGGTCAAGAACGGCATCAAGATGACCGGCATGCCGAGCTTTGGCTCGGAAACGCCGCCCGTGCCTGACCACGATCTTTGGGCCATAGCAGCCTTCCTGAAGAAGCTTCCCGGCGTCTCCAGCGAGGAGTTCAAGGCCTGGAGTGCGCCCCAGCCCTGAGCACACCCCGAACGATCGAGATGACGCTGTCAAAACAAAACAGGGCGGCACAGTAGAGCGCCAGATTTCGCTGGCCGGCCCATCGGCGGCTTGGGGTGTCTCGGCTTCAATGCATCACGCGAGCCCGTGTCGCCCATACCGCCGCCCTTGCCTGCTATGAGCATCCTGACCGGCATATCGACATGAAGCATATGCATTGGTTTACGTTGCAGTCCTGTATTTTGCTTGTGCCAACGAACAAGGGCCACCTGCACACCAACCTGCAGGTCTTTTGTTTACGCTGGAAGGAGTATCACATGAGCAAATCATCCCGTCGAAATATTCTGGCTTTTGGGGTAGGGGCCGGTGTAGCCGGGCTCGCCGCCCCGGCCCTGGCAGCGACGTTCGGCAACCCCGATGAGCCGCCCCAGGGTATTATGAACACCAAGGGCAACCCGCGCAGCGCCTTTGACCCAGGGCCGCAGAATCCTGCGCTGAGCCGCCAATTTCCGGGAACGTTCACGCCGCCCGCAACGGATGTCGGAAGTCTCCCGGAGTTTTGGGCTTCCTTCAACAACGCGCCACGGCGTGTTCAAGCGGGCGGCTGGGCCCGCCAGGTCACGCAAGCGGACTTCCAGGTCTCTACTGAAATCTCTGGTGTAAACATGCGCCTCGATGCAGGAGGCATCCGGGAGTTGCATTGGCACCAAGCCGCTGAGTGGGCCTTCATGACCTACGGCAACGCCCGTGTTACCTGTCTCGACCCATCAGGTCGGGCGTACGTCGCCGACGTCAAGGAAGGCGACCTTTGGTATTTCCCGGCCGGATATCCGCATTCGCTCCAAGGCCTTGGCCCCGACGGATGTGAGTTCATCATTGCGTTCGATAATGGGATGGCGTCGGAATACAATACGCTCCTCGTTACCGATTGGCTGACCCATACGCCTCCGGATGTCCTGGCGGCCAACTTTGGTGTTCCTGCCGAAACATTCAGCAAGATGTTCACACACGATCTCTGGATTTTTCAGGGAGAAGTGCCCGGCCCGCTTGCGGCCGATCAAGCGGCCGTCAAAAATCCGAAAGGACCGCCGCCGAACCCCTTCACATATTCCCTGGGAAGCGGCCCGATCACACGCCAGACCAAGGGTGGCTTTGTCCAAATCGCCGATAGCCATAATTTCAAGGCATCGACAACTGTCGCCGCGGCATTGGTCACGGTGCATCCCGGCGGGGTGCGGGAGATGCATTGGCATCCGAATGCCGACGAATGGCAGTACTATGTCAAAGGATCAGCCCAGATGACCGTGTTCAACACTGGCCCGAATGCAGTCACGAACAACTTCCAGGCCGGTGACATTGGCTATGTCAAACGAAACTTCGGCCATTACGTCAAGAATGTAGGCAATACTGATCTCGTCTTCCTGGCGATATTCAAAACCGACACTTATCAGAATCTAGCACTGTCCGACTGGCTCACCCATACGCCACCCGCGCTGGTTGAGGCCCACTTCAATCTCTCCGCCCAGGACATTGCCAAGTTTCCGAACAACATCCCGGACGTAATGCCGCGCTAAGATATCCCGGCCGACGGCGATCCGGATGCTGCTTTCACCTTTCACGCCCAAACGAGGCGAAGGTTTAGAAGGCGGCATCCGACTAAACCGCCCTCAAGGTCGCGGACACAATTCGCTA
>NZ_DATJJK010000050.1:0-21466 GCF_035492295.1 Acidisoma sp.
AGGTCGCGGCGAGCCTGCGGGAGCGTGGCCTGGCCGTCACCGTCGTCACCAAGGACCTGCTGCCCTTCGTCGACCGGCTCGGCGCGCCGGTGGGCAAGGCCATGATGCGGCTGCACGAGGCGCACGGCGTCGCCTTTCGCCTGCAAGGCGAGGCGGCCGCCATCGAGGGCGACGCCGGCGTGAGCGCCGTTCGCCTCAAGAGCGGTGAGCGGCTGGACGCCGATCTCGTGGTCATCGGCTTCGGTGTTGCGCCGGCAACTGGCTATGCCGGCTCGTTGCCCCGGGGCGAAGACGGCGCCATCCTGGTCAATAACCAGTTGGCCGTAGCCGAGGCGGTTTTCACGGCAGGCGATATCGCCTGCTTTCCCCTCCACGGGGATGGCCCGCGCGTCCGCGTCGAGCATTGGCGTGTCGCCGAGCAGCAGGGCAGGGTGGCCGCCCGCAACATGATGGGCAAGCGGCAAGTCTATAATGCCGTCCCCGTCTTCTGGACGATCCAGTATCTCAAGCGGCTCGACTATATCGGCCATGCGACGGATTGGGACGATCTCGTCGTCCATGGCGACATCGAGAAGCCCGAATTTCTCGCTTATTACGTGAAAGGCGGGCGGGTCACTGCAGCCGCCGGTCTCGACCGGGACCGCGACACCGCGGCCTTGGTCGAGCTTATGTCCCTGCGGCGGGACTGGACGGCGACCGAACTCGGGCCGGACCCGGCGCGGCTGCTCGAGGGCGCTTCACCGATCGGGCGCTAATGCCCGATGGTCGCTCCATCCTGGTCACCTGAGGAACGCAGCGCGATGTCGCGCAGCCGGGTCACGATGAGAATGGCGCTGACCAGCAGCACAGCCGTGACGAGGTAGGCGAGCGCGAAGCCTGAGGCCAGCCCATGGCGGATGATGTCATGCTCGCGTTGCGACAACCGGCCAAGCGCGCGCGCCCCCTGGCTGAGCGCCCCGAAGCCGATCGTATGGCGCAGATGGGCGATGTGTTCCGACTGGCGGAAGCGCAGCGTCAGGAGGGAGCCCGCAACCGTGCTCCCGAAGGCCCCACCGATGGAGCGCAGCAGCAGGAGCGTGCCCGTCGCGGAGCCCATGTCGTGATGCGCCACGGCATTCTGGACGACAACGATCGATGTCGGCATGCACATGCCAATGCCCGTCCCCAGGATAGAACTCTCGACCATGATGAGGATGACACCGGTATCGGCCGTATTGAGGCTGAGGAGCAGAAAGCCGAGGAGCGCGCCACCAAGCCCTGCAAGCAGGATGATCTTCGACTTGCCCATCCGCCGCGCCATCTGCCCCGCGAGATAGGCGCCCGCTGTGCTCGCAACGAGGAAGGGCATGACGAGCAGGCCAGACGCCTCTGCCCCATAGCCATGGACAAGCTGAAAACTGATGGGCAGCAGAAAGGTCGCGACAAAGAGCCCGGCCGAGGCGAAGAAGGCGACAGAGACGCCACGCAGAAAGATGTCGTTCCGGAAAAGGCGCGGTGGCAAAAGGGGATCCGGCGCCCGGGTTTCCTGCAGCGCCAGGGCCGCCAGCAGAAGCAGGCCAAGGAGTGCTGCAAGAATGACTGGCGCCGAAATCAGGGCGTAGGTCGTGCCAGCCCAACTCAGCATGAGCAGCAGGGCGGTGACACTTCCTGTCAGCAGCAGCGCGCCCATCACGTCGATACGGCTGCGGCGCGGCACCACGCTCAGCAGCCGCAGCGCGCGGTCACAAAGAAAGATGGCGATCAGGCCAAGCGGCACATTGATCCAGAAGATCCAGCGCCAGCTCAGCCCCTCGGTCACATAACCGCCGATGACCGGCCCCGCGATGGAGGCAACGGCCCAGGTGCCGGCGAGATAGCCCTGATACCGCCCGCGCTCCCGGGGAGAGACCACATCCGCGATCGAGGCCTGCGTCATGGCGAAAAGCCCGGCACCGCCAACCCCCTGAAGGCCGCGGGCGATGATGAGCTGCCACAGGGTCTGTGACACCGCGCAGAGCACCGAGGCGACGATGAACATGGCAATGGCTGGCGTCATCAACGCACGCCGCCCATAGGTGTCGGAGAGTTTGCCGAAGATCGGCGTCGCGGCGGTCGAGGTCAGCAGATAGGCGGTTACGATCCAGGAGAGGTGGTCATAGCTCCGCAAGCCATGCGCGATGGCGGGGACGGCGGGGATGACGACGGTCTGATCCAGCGCCGCGAGCAGCATGCACAGCATGATGCCGGTGATGACGCGCAGGATCTGGGCGTGGCTATAGGTCGGGCGCGGTGAGTCGGGATGGGGCGGCATCCGTCAAGGCTACGCTCTGCGACGAAAGAAGCCAGACTGCAGACCGTCCCGAAGGCACCCGCCCGATGCGTGGCTGCGTTGCAACGACAAAGCTGCACGAGACAATCGACCGACTTTCCCCAAGATGATCGCCATTCATTGGAGCAGTGATTTCAATTCAGTCATCGGGCGCTTCTTATCTGAGGGTCCGCCTCTATCCTCCGTCGGTATCGACGAGGGCTTGCGTATCGGCGCCGGCCAGAAAGAGCGCGGGCGAGACGCCCGCCCTCTGCATGCAAGGAGAGAGATCATGGATTATCGCCTTCTCGGCCGTTCAGGCCTCAAGGTTTCGACATTGATCCTGGGTACGATGACCTTCGGTGGCAAAGGTAACTTTGCCAAAGTGGGCAGCACGGATCTCGCGGCGGCGCGTCGTCAGATCGACATGAGCCTCGATGCTGGCGTCAATATGCTGGACACGGCTGACGTCTATTCGGACGGTCTGTCGGAGGAGATCGTGGGCGAAGCGATTGCCGGCCGACGGGAGCGGCTGCTGCTGGCGACCAAGGCACGCTTTCCCATGGGCGCAAAGGGGCCGAATGACCGGGGCCTGTCGCGCCATCATCTCATGCGTGCCTGCGAGGCAAGCCTGAAGCGCCTCGGAACGGACCATATCGACCTCTACTGGTGCCATGAATGGGATGGCGAGACGCCGGTCGAGGAAATGCTCCGCGCGCTGGATGATCTGACCCGCAGCGGCAAGATCGGCTATGTCGGAATCTCCAACTTCTCCGGCTGGCATATGATGAAGATGCTGATGGCGGCAGAACGCGAAGGGCTGGTTCGGCCGGTGGCCCAGCAGATCCACTACACCTTGCAGGCGCGGGAGGCCGAATACGAGCTCATGCCGATCGCGGTCGATCAGGGGGTGGATGCGGTCGTCTGGTCACCGCTTGCCGGCGGCCTGCTCTCCGGCAAGTATCGCCGCGATCAGAAGGATCCCGAGAATACCCGCAAGGCCGCGCAATGGAACGAGCCTCCCGTGCGCGATGTCGACAAGCTGTACGACATCGTGGATGTGCTGGTCGAGATTGCCGGCGCGCGCGGGGTCTCGGCCGCGCAGGTGGCGCTCGCCTGGGTCTTGGCGCGCCCGGGGGTCGCCGGCGCCATCATCGGCGCCCGGACGGACGAGCAGCTTGCAGACAATTTGAAGGCGGCTGAGCTGTCCCTCTCGGCCGATGAAATGGCGCGGCTTGAGGAAGTCAGCCGGCCGCCGCTGCTCTATCCCTACTGGCATCAGAAGGCGACCGCATCGGAGCGCCTTTCCGCGGCGGACATGGTTCTGCTCAAGCCTTTCCTGACATAACCTTCGGCCCCGCGGACCTTGGGCCGAGCGGCCCAGGGTCCGCGGGCAGTCTCCGTCAGGCGAAGCCGGCGACGGCATGGGGCACGTAGGGTGCCTCAAGCTGTGCAACTTCATCGGCGGTGAGCGTAACCTCGACGGCAGCCACCGCATCTGTCAGATGCTGCAGCTTGGTGGCGCCGATGATGGGCGCGGTAATCGCGGACTTGCCGAGCAGCCAGGCAAGTGCCACCTGCGCGCGCGGCAGACCACGCGCCTCGGCCACCTTGCGGACCTGTTCGACGACTTGGCCATCGGCTTGGGCCGAGTTGGCGTAAAGGGTCTTGCCAAATTCGTCGGTTTCCGACCGCGCGCTCTGGTCATCCCAATTGCGGGTCAGGCGACCGCGTGCAAGGGGGCTCCAGGGGATGACGCCGACACCCTCCTGCGCGCAGAGGGGCAGCATTTCCCGCTCCTCTTCGCGATAGAGGAGATTGACGTAATTCTGCATGCTGACGAAGCGTGTCCAGCCATGGCGCTCGGCGATGGCTAACGCTTGCGCAAACTGCCACGCATACATTGAAGAGGCACCAATGTAGCGCGCCTTCCCCGCTTTAACGACGTCATGCAATGCCTCCAGCGTTTCCTCGATCGGCGTTGTGTAATCCCACCGATGAATCTGATAGAGGTCGACGTAATCGGTGCCCAGCCGCTTCAGGCTGGCATCGATCTCGCTCATGATGGCGCGGCGCGAAAGGCCAGCACCGTTGGGTCCAGGCCGCATGCGCCCATGCACCTTGGTTGCGATCACCACCTCGTCGCGGCTCGCAAAGTCCTTCAAGGCACGACCGACGATTTCCTCGCTCGTGCCGTCGGAATAGACATTGGCCGTATCGAAGAAGTTGATTCCGGCTTCCAGGGCCTGACGGATGAAGGGGCGGCTTTCATCCTCCGGCAAGGTCCAAAGATGGTTGCCGCGGTCCGGAATGCCATAGCTCATGCATCCCAGACAGATCCGGGACACATCCAGGCCGGTCTTGCCAAGTTTGACATATTTCATTGTCTTGCTTCCCACAGAGATTGACCAGCAGACGCACGAAATCATAGTCCGGCCTCCGCTGCGTGCAAACCCCACCTTGCCACACGCTTGCTTGCCTGCCTGCACGACCGCACCAAAAATCTTGGGCGCACGGGAATAAAGCCCCGATGCCGGTGTCTACCCAGTCTGAACCACTTCACACAGGGACGACATGAACCGGAAGCATCTCTTCAGCCTCGCGATCGCGGCCTCCACCTTCCTGTCTTCGGCGGCATTCGCCGCAAGCGGAACACCGGAGCGTGTGCGGGGAACCGTCTCGTCGGTCAGCGCAAGCGCCGTCACGATCGAGACCGATGCGGGCAAACCCGTCATCGTCTCGCTGACCGGCAAGACCGCCTATCTCGGCGTGGTAAAGTCATCGCTCGATCATGTCGAGAAAGGCAGTTTCATCGGAACCGCAACCAAGGATGTGGGCGGTACGCAGGTGGCGCTGGAGGTCGTGGTGTTTCCGCCGTCGATGCGTGGCGCGGGGGAAGGCCATTATGCCTGGGACAAGATCCCCGACACGACTTTGTCGGGAGGGGCGCAGACCAGCAGCAGCATGACGAACGGCAATGTTGCGACGGTCTCCACCTCGGTGCCGGACGTCAATAGCGCCATGACCAATGGCAACGTGGCCGCGACCAAGGCTGAGGGCGGCGTCACCCATCTCGTCGTCACCTACAAGGGCGGGAAGCAGGACGTTCTGGTGCCGCCGACCGCGCCGATCGTGACCTTCCATCCAGGAAGCCAAGCCCTTCTGACCAAGGGAAGCAATGTCTTTGTCAAAGCGACGGAGACCGGTTCCGGCCTTGTCGCCGATGCGGTGGCAGTCGGCATCGATGGCGTGAAGCCGCCGATGTAACGGTTCATCCCGCAGCGAGTGAGGCATCCGAATGAGCCGACAAAAACCCAGGCGCGTTGCTCACCCGCGGGCGGTTCGCGTGATGCATTGGATTGGTGTCTACGCCATGGGATGCATGATCTTCAGCGGGTGGGAAATCTACAATGCATCCCCGAGCCTGCCCTTTCTTTTCCCGCACTGGGCGGGGCTCGGGGGCTGGCTGGGCGGGGCGCTCGCCTGGCATTTGAGCGCCATGTGGCTGCTCCTTGCCGATGGCGTCGTCTATCTGATCTACGGTTTTGCCAGCGGCCATTTCCGGCGGGACCTCCGGCCCCCGTCGCCGGCGGCCCTGGCGCATGACCTGGGCTCCGCGCTGCACTTCCGCCTGAAACATCGCTCCGGGCATTACAACGCCGTGCAGCGCCTGCTCTACGGGGGCGTTGTCCTCGCCGTCATCCTGCAGACAATGACGGGGCTGGCGATCTGGAAACCCGTGCAGTTCGGCTGGCTTGCGGGCGTATTCGGAGGCTACCCGGTCGCCCGCGGCCTCCATCTCGCGATCATGCTCGGCATCGTCGCGTTCGTGGTCCTGCACGTCACTCTGGTGGCGATCCATCCGAGCACGCTGAAATCCATGGTCGTGTCCGTCCCGACAGAGAGCGTGGCGAAAGGCGAGGAAAGCCCATGACGGAGACACGGATCACACCAGCCCTGCGCATGGCCGAAATCCAGCCGGAACTGGAACGGCTGCGGAGACGCGGCTTTCTGCGCCGGGCACTCTCGCTCGGCGGCCTGACTCTGCTGACGGGTTGCGATCTGTCGACCCATTCCGGCATCGATGCCGCATTGGAGGCGATCCTCCGCTTTGACGACAGAATACAGAAAGCCTTGTTCAGCCCGCATCGGATGGCAGAAACCTATCCCGCCAGCGCGATCACAAAACCATTTCGGTTTAATGCCTATTACGCGGAGTGGCAGGTAAGGCCAGTGCCGGACAATTGGGCGCTCTCGGTCAGCGGGCTGGTCAGAGACAAGCGTGAATGGCCGCTTGCGGCGCTGATGGCGCTGCCTCAGCAGAGCCAAATCACCCGGCATATCTGTATCGAGGGATGGAGCCAGATCGGCCAATGGAGCGGCGTACCGCTCGGCGTGTTTCTGCGCCGCGTCGGCGCCGATTTATCGGCCCGCTACGTGTCCTTCAAGTGCTTCGATGGTTATTCCACCAGCATCGACATGGCGAGCGCGCTGCAATCGCAGACCCTTCTGGCGCTCGATTTCGAAACAGGACCCTTGACACCGCAATGGGGCGCGCCGCTTCGCCTTCGTATTCCGACCAAACTCGGCTTCAAGAGCGCCAAGAACCTCGAAGCGATCGAAGTCACCAACACCTATCCCGGCGGATATTGGGAGAATCAGGGCTATGACTGGTTTGCGGGCGTTTAGGCCGCGCATCGGACCGCCGCCCCATGCTCATCACCTGGCGTGCGGATTGCGCACGATTCTTACAGGGACCTTACCAAATATGACGATAACGGAATCGCGCACTTCTCACGCGCCATTGGCAAGAAATGAATGGGTTACGGCAAAACAGTCGCGTGCCGGGCGCGAGACATCACAGCAGCCCGCTAGTGACGAAACTGTCACTTGTAGTCGGGTGACTAAGATCGCACATCCTGGCCGATGACCAATGCTTACATCAATCGGATTGCAACCGCCGTCCCGGCGCATGACGTGCACGCGGCCTTTGTCCGCTTTACACAAAACGGCTGGCCCGAGGGTAAGGTAAAGGCCGTGTTCAGCCGGCTGGCGCAAAGATCCGGGATTGAACATCGATACTCGGTCTTGGCGCAGGACGGGCTGGTCGAAGCCGATGACCCGGCACCGGGAATTTACCGCCGGGGCGCCTTCCCCGGCACCGCCGCCCGGATGCGCCTCTATGAACACCATGCGCCGGAACTGGCGCTACAGGCACTCGCAGCGCTGGATATCGCGGCGGAAGCAGAGCGCGTGACCCATCTGGTTGTCGCCTCCTGCACCGGCTTCATGGCGCCTGGATTGGATCAATTGATTGCGCGGCGCCTTGGTTTGCGCCCGGATGTACAGCGTACCCTGGTCGGCTTCATGGGGTGCTCGGCGGCGGTACCGGCGCTGCGGATCGCGCAGGCGGCGGTGCTGGCCAACCCGGCGTCGCGCGTTCTCGTGGTCAATCTCGAATTGTGCACGCTGCACATGCAGGAGACCCAGGACCTGGAGGTATCGCTCTCCTTCCTGATCTTCGGCGATGGCTGCGCCGCCTGTTTGGTGAGCGCGGATCAGCATGGCATCATGCTCCATGATTTCCGCACCACGGTCGTGCCGGACAGCGAGGATCTGATCACTTGGCATATCGGTGACCAGGGGTTCGTGATGCATCTGTCGGGCCAGGTGCCGGCTCGGATCACCCGCGCGTTGCGGGAGAATACGGGCGATCTGTTGCGCGGGGAGGGCACTCAGGCAATCGATCTATGGGCAGTGCATGGTGGCGGACGAACCATTCTGGACGCTGTTCAGGCCGGGCTGAACCTGCCCCCCGCGGCGCTTGAGACATCCCGCGCCGTGCTGGCAGCCTATGGGAACATGTCGTCAGCGACGATCATGTTTGTGCTCAAGCAGATGCTGAGCGATGCGGCGGAGGGACAGCGCGGTCTCGCCATGGCCTTCGGGCCGGGGATGGCCGTGGAAACGGTCCGCTTCGAAATGGCGGCCTAGTGTCCCTGCAGGTGCGTTCAACGGCGAGCGAAGAGATGGACGCGCCGGGGCTGGACCCGGCGATCTACGCACGCTGCCTGGATGACCTGGCGTCGGTGAACCGGACCACCTTTGCACATAAGGCGACGCTGAACTGGTTGCGGCGCTCAATGGCGCATCTCCCGCCGGGATCCGTGGTTTCCGTGCTGGATATTGCCTATGGGCAGGGAGATTTGTTGCGGGCGATTGCGCGCATGGCCGACGAGGCCGGCCTCGAGGCTGAATTGACGGGGATCGACCTCAATCCGCGCAGCGCGGCCGTCGCACGCGCAGTGCCATCGCCGGAGACCACCGTCACCTATCTGACCGGCGATGTTTTCCTGTATGCGCCGTCGTCGCGCTTCGATTTCATCGTCACCTCGCAATTCACCCATCATCTGACCGATGAGGCGGTTGTGCAGTTGATGGCATGGATGGAGGCGCATGCCAGCAAGGGCTGGTACATCGCCGACCTCCATCGCCACTGGTTCCCCTATTACGGCTTTCGCTGGCTCGCTCGCCTCGCCGGTTGGCATGAGATTGTCCGGCGCGACGGGACTGTTTCGATCGCAAGGGGGTTCAAGAGCGCGGAATGGCAGTCTCTCCTGGCGCGAGCAGGCGTCTCGGCGGAGGTGCGATGGCACATGCTGTTCCGTCATGGCATCAGCCGGGACAAGGGATGACCGAGCCGGTCCTGGTCGCTGGCGGCGGGCTGGCCGGCGCCGCCGCTGCGGCACTGCTCGCGCAAGCCGGCATGGCGGTGACGCTGGTGGAGCGCGCCGCCGCTCCGGCCGATAAAATCTGCGGTGAATTCCTGAGCAGCGAGGCCGTGACCTTCCTGGCGGAGCTGGGCCTTGATGTGCTGGCCCTCGGCGGCGAGCCGATCGACCATCTCCGACTGGTGAGAGGATCTCGGGCCGTGGCGGCACCCTTGCCCTTCACCGGCATCGGCCTGTCGCGCCGCGTGCTGGACGAGGCGCTGCTGCGCCATGCCGAGGGCTGCGGCGCCCGCATCCTGCGCGGCCATGCCGTGCAGGGGGTGGAGGTGGGCGCGGACCATGTGAGCCTGAGTGTCGATGGGATGGGGTCGCTGAGCGGGCGCGCTTTGCTCCTGGCAACGGGCAAGCACGCCTTGCGTGGCATGCCACGCCAGGAAGCGCCGGTGAACGGCCTGATCGGCCTGAAGATGTATTTTCAACTGCAACCCTCGGTCCGCGCCGCCCTGGCCGGCCATGTGGAGTTGATCCTGTTCCCCGGCGGCTACGCGGGGCTGCAGTTGGTCGAAGGGGGGCGGGCGAATCTCTGCCTTCTGGTGCCAAAGCAGCGGTTCCTGGGCCTGGGCGGCTGGCATGGCCTGCTCCGCTGGCTGTGCGAAACATCGTCGTTTCTGGCCGCACGGCTGGAGGGTGCAACGCCCTTGCTGGAGGCACCGCTCGCCATCGCCAGAATACCCTATGGCTTCGTCCATCAGGCATCTGGGCCCGATCATGTTTTCCGGATCGGCGATCAGGCTGGGGTGATTGCGTCCTTCACCGGAGACGGCATGGCCATCGCGCTCCGCAGCGCCAGCCGTGCGGCGACGGCCCTCCTTCGTGGCGAGGGCGCCGCCTCCTATCATAAAGGGTTAGCCCGCGACCTCACTAAGCAGATCGGACGGGCCGACCTGCTCTATCGGCTGGCGGAACGGCCGGCCGCCCAGAGAGTTTTGCTCGCGGGCGCCCAGATCTGGCCCGGAGCGCTGGCCTTGGCCGCGCGGGCGACAAGGGTCACGGACAGGCGCGCTAGACTCTAGTGCCAGCCGCTCTTGCATCCGCATGCAAAGGGCTCTTGCATCCGTATGCAAAACGCATAGAGTGCCGCTGTCCAAGTAAACTTCGGCACTGACCGGAGCGAGAACAACACGTCGCGTCGGCATGGGAGCGATCCCGTCCATCCGCGCGGCTGGAGGAAAGGCGACGCCATGGGAGAAGTCTCCAAGGTCGCGATCATTGGAACGGGTTTGGTTGGGCGCGGTTGGGCGATCGTCTTCGCGCGCGCCGGATGCCAGGTCGCGCTCTATGACGGCCAGACCGGCGCCGCGTCCGAGGCGCGACGGATCATCGAAACCAGCCTGCAAGACCTGAAGGCGAGCGGCCTGATCGGGGAACCCGAAGCGGTCTTGGCGCGCATCACGCCGGTCGCAACACTGGCCGAGGCGCTGCAGGGTGCGGTCTATGCGCAGGAGAGCGTCTTCGAAAAGGTCGACGTCAAGCGCCGCATTTTTTCCGAAATCGATGCGGTCATCGATTCACAGACGCAGGTCGGTTCCTCCTCCTCGGGCATTCCGGCCTCGGCCTTCACCGAGCATGTCGCCTGCCGGGCGCGCTGCCTGGTCGCCCATCCCGTCAATCCGCCCTATCTCGCCCCCATCGTCGAACTCGTGCCCGCGCCTTGGACGGAACCTGAAACGGTTTCCGCCGTCCGCACCCTGATGGAGGCGGTGGGGCAGGAGCCTGTGCAGATGACGCGCGAGGCGGAAGGCTTCCTGCTCAACCGGCTGCAGGCTGTGCTCCTCATGGAGGCCTGGAGGCTGGTGGAGGCGGGGCTCGCTTCGGCCGAGGATATCGACCGCACGGTCAAGTACGGGCTCGGCCTGCGCTGGAGTTTCATGGGGCCCTTTGAGACGATCGATCTCAACGCCCCCGGCGGCATCGCGGATTACGCGCGCCGCCTCGGCCCGCTCTATCAGAGCATCGCGGCCTCGACCACCGAACACGAGGTTTGGGACGAGGCGCTGATCGCCCGCGTCGAGGCCGAGCGCCGCGCGCTGCTCCCCGCCGAACAACTGGCCGAGCGTATGGTCTGGCGCGACCGCCGGCTGATGGCGCTGGCCCAGCACAAGCGGAACGTCGAGGAGTCTGCGCGATGAGCGGCGCGGATCCCCAGGCGATACGCCTGCAAGTCGAGGGACTGGCCAAGGCTTACGGCGCGACCGTCGCGCTGCGTCAGGTGACGCTGGATCTCCGCCAAGGGGAGGTGCATGCCCTGCTTGGCGAGAACGGCGCCGGCAAGTCGACGCTCGTGAAAATCCTCAGCGGCATCGTGACACCTGATCAGGGCAACTTGCTGCTGGATGGCGGGGCCTACCGGCCCGGCTCCCTGATGGAGGCGCGGCGCGCGGGCATCTCCACGGCGTTCCAGGAATTGAGCCTGCTGCCCAATCTGACGGTCGCGACCAATCTCCTGCTGCCGACCCTCATCAAGGGTGCCGGGGGACTTGCCGCCACCCGCCGCAACCAGGAGCGGGCGGCCGAAATCCTGGCCGAATTCGACGCCGCCGATATTTCGCCCCGCACCCTCGTCAGTGATCTGTCGCTCGCCCAGAAGCAGCGGCTGGAAATCGTACGCGCCCTCAGCCACCGGCCGCGCGTCCTCATTCTGGACGAGCCGACGGCCGCCCTCGCCGAACCCGAATGGCTGTTTCGCCTCATCGCGCGCATCACGGCGGCGGGCGATGTCTCGATCCTCTATATTTCTCACCGGTTGGCGGAAGTGCGGCGGCTCTGCCAGCGCGGGACCGTGCTCAGGAACGGCGAGAGCATCGGCACGGTCAGCCTCGCCGGCACGCTGGACGCGGACATTTTCCGCATGATGGTCGGCACCTCCCCGGAAGGGCATCAGCCCGGCCAGACGGCAGGCACCCAGTCCGACGCGGCACCCGCCATCGCGGTGCGGGGCCTGACCGGCCGGACGATCACCGATGTCGGCTTCACGCTGCGCCAGGGCGAAATCCTGGGCGTCGCCGCCCTGGAGGGGCAGGGGCAGCGCGAACTTCTGCGCATTCTGGCAGGCGCCGTGGCGCCGCTTTCGGGCACAATCGAGATTGAGGGCCACGCCCTGCGCGCGGCGACGCCTGCGGCAGCACTCTCCGCTGGAATCGGTTTCGTGCCGGAGGAACGCAAGACCGAAGGCATCTTCCTCACCCTCGGCACGGCAGCCAATATCTCGTTTCCCATCCTGAACCGTTTACGACGTTTCGGCCTCATCAACAGATCGCGGGAGCGCACCGCCGTGCAAGGGGAGGCCGCGCGGGTCGAACTCGCACCGCGCTATCTCGACATGCGCATCGGCGCGCTTTCCGGCGGCAACCAGCAGAAGGCGCTGATCGCCCGCGTGCTGCTGTCGGGTGCGCGAAACCTCGTGCTCTTCGACCCGACGCGCGGCGTCGATGTCGGGACCAAGCAGGTGATCTACGGCGTCATCCGCGACTTCGTGGCGGCCGGCGGCAGCGTGCTGATCTATTCCACCGAACTCGCCGAACTCGTGCAGCTCGTGCATCGCTGCCTGGTGCTCTACCAGGGCCGCGTCATGGGCGAGCTTTCCGGTGCGGCGATGACGGAGGAGCGGCTGGTCTCCCTCGCGACCGGGCATGGCGAACAGGAAAGGGCAGCGGCATGAGCGCGACCGGCACGCTTCCCGTCGCGCGGCGCCCGGGGGGCGCTTCCACCCGGCGGCTGCTGGCGAACGGCACTTTCAACGTCTTCGTGGTCTATGTGCTGCTCTTCGTGATCCTGATGATCAAGCAACCGGATACGCTGAGCGCCTTCGGCGTCACGGATCTCTTCAACAATGCCCTGCCGCTGGCGCTCGCCGCGGCGGGCGGCGGCCTCGTGGTTCTGACGCGCGGCTTCGACCTCTCCGTCGCCGGCGTCATCGCGCTGACCAATGTGCTGATCGCAACCGCACTGCCGGACGGGCCATGGGGCGCGGTGCTTGCCGTCGCCATCGCGGGTGGTGCCGGTCTCGTGGTCGGCGCCGTCAACGGCTACCTCGTCGCCTATGTGCGGCTGCAGTCCATCGCCTCCACACTCGCGACCATGATCGTCTGTTCCGGCGTCGCCCTCCTCGTGCTCGACGCACCGGGCGGGCAGGTGCCGGATGCCGTGGTCTACGGCTTTTCCGGCGTGCTGCCGGGCAATGTGCCGGTCTCGGCGGTGGTGGCACTCGTCGTCGTGCTCCTCTGGCTGGCCCTGCGCCGCACCGATTGGGGCGTTGCAATCTATGCCATTGGCGCGGACGAAACGGCGGCGGCACTCGCCGGCATTCCGGTGCGCCGGGCGAAATTCTTCACCTACTGCCTGGCCGGCATCCTCTACGGCTTTGCGGGGCTGATGCTGAGCGCGGTGACGGCCACCGGCAATCCCAATGGCGGCACGACCTACCTGCTGCTGATGTTCGCCGCCATCGCCATCGGCGGCACCGCTTTCAGCGGCGGGCGGGGCGGCGTCATCGGCTCGATGATCGGCGCGGCGACCTTGACCCTGCTGCAGAAGGTGCTGTTTTCGGCCGGGGTCTCCTCCTTCTATACCGGCATTTTCCAGGGGCTGGTCATGATCCTGGCGGTCGTCATCGGCGCCATCACGGCGCGGCTCGCAGAGGGGCGCGCGCGATGAGCGGATTGGACACGGCGCGCATCGCCACCAGCCCCGACGAGCGCCGCACGCGGCGCCCCCGCATCGGCAGCGATGCCTGGACCGTCATCGGTCTCTTTGCCGTCACCATCGTGATGATCCTGGCCTCGCGCCTCGTCAGCCCGTCCTTTGGCAGCTGGGATCAGGCACGCGCTATTCTGGTACTGACCTCCTTCGTCATGGTCATCGCCTTCGGCCAGCAATCCGTGATCCTGCTCGGCGGGCTGGATCTCTCGGTCGGCTCCATGATGACGCTCGGCGGCATCCTGACCTTCAGCTGGATCGGGGGGTCGGGCTCAGCGCTGATCTGGGGCATTCCGGCCGTCCTGCTGGTGACGGGGCTCGTGGGTGCGGTCAATGGACTTGGCGTCACCTTCTTCCGGGTGCCTCCCTTCATCATGACGCTTGCGATGGGAATCATCATCTACAGCGTGGCCCTCGGCATCACCGGGGGCACGCCGTCTGGCCAGGCCGTGCCGGCGCTAGGCTGGCTCTTCAGCCACCGCCTGTTCGGCATCCCCTGGGTCATTCTGCTGATGGCGCTTTTCGCTGTGCTCGGCACGATCTTCCAGCAGGCGACACCCTTTGGCCGGCGGCTCTATGCCATCGGCACCAGCCCCGAAGCCGCCGCCATCGCCGGCATGCCCGTGCGGCGGATCGTCATCCTGACTTATGCCATCAGCGGGGCTGCTGCCGGCCTCGCGGGTATCCTGATGGTGGGTTACAGCGGCGGCGCCACGCTCACCATGGGTGACAGCTACCTTCTGCCCTCGATCGCCGCAGTCGTGATCGGCGGCACCTCGATTGTTGGCGGGCGGGGGCTGTATGCCGGCGCCATCGCCGGCGCCTTCCTCCTCACCACGCTCTCGACGGTGATCTCCTCCATCGGCATCGCGCAAGGCTGGCGCACGATCATCTATGGACTGGTCATCCTCGTGGCGCTCGTCCTGCTGCGGGAGGAACTGTCCCTCTGGTTCCTTCGCCTGCGGTCGCGCGGCGGCCGATGAACCGCCCGCGGCGCCTGTCGTCGACAACAACAAGAAACGCGAGGAAACGATGATGCGAAGCTGGAAAAGTCTGAGGGGCGCGATGATCGCGCTCGGCTGCGCCCTGGGCCTGACCGCCGCTTTGGCGGCCCCCGCCCATGCGCAGAAGAAATACAAAATCTTCCTGAGCCTGAGCTACAGCGGCAATGCCTGGCAGAGCGAGGCGGCCAATATCGTCAAGGCGCTGGCCGCGACGCCGCCCTACGACAAGATGGTCGATCTGCGGGAAGTGATTTCCGGGACCGACGTGCAGGCCCAGATCTCCGCCTACCAAAGCATGATCGACGCTGGCGCCCAGGGCATCATCAGCTTCCCCGTCTCCCCCACCGGCCTCAACCGCATCATCAAGCGCGGCTGCGCCAAGGGCGTGCTCTTCTTCATGTATGACGCGACGGTAACCGAGCCTTGCGCCTACAACGTCAGCTACATCACCGCGGGCTTCGGCGAAAACACGGCCCAGGCCCTGGTCAATGAACTCGGCGGCAAGGGCAAGATCTTCCTCAGCCGCGGGGTGCCCGGCAATTCCGTGGACAAGCGTCACACGGATGGCGCGATGTCTATCTTCAAGAAATATCCTGGCATCAAGATCGTCGCCGAATACTACGGCATGTGGTCGGATCAGACGACGCAGTCCGAAACCGCGAAGGCGCTCGCAGCCCATCCGGATGTGGACGGCATCTGGGCCCAGGCGGGCGAGGATGGGGCCATCAAGGCGCTGCTCGCCACCGGCCAAAAGAAGCTGATTCCGGTGACCGGTGAGAATTCCAACGGCTTCCGCCTCGCACTCGCCAATCCCGACTACCAGGCGCGCGGGTTGAAGGGTGTCTCCTCCGGGTCTCCTCCAGCGACCGCGGGCTATGCCTTCAAATTGATGATGGAAAAGCTCACCGGCAAACGGGACCTGAAAGTCCACAACATCCAGTATCCGCTCCCCTGGGTGCCGGCTTCCGCCGTGAAACTCTGCACCTCCGACAAGTTCGAAAACGGGTGCAATACCTTCCCCGAGGGCAAGGTGCCTGATTCCTTCGTAACCGAGGTCTTCCAACCGACGCTGCTACCGGAGCTTTCCCTCGTCACCGCGCAGGAAGGCAAGCCCACGCCGGGTGCGACGATCCAGCCCCTGCCGGCGGAAGTGGTCGCGGCACCCGACACCCCGGGCATCAATTGCTCGCACTGCAATCCGCCGGCCAATCTTTATCCTCTGACCAAGGTTCAGCCCACGGTCCAGCCCTGATCGGCACGACTGCCGCCGGGGACCGGGCCTCGCGGCGCGGCCCCCGGCCACCACAAGGAGAAAGACAGCATGATTCGTTACCTCAAAAGCGCCCAGACCGCAGCGGAGACCGCGGAAGCGGACCGGAAGGTTCGCCAGACGGTCGAGGGTATTCTGGATGACGTGGCAGCGCGCGGGGACGAAGCTGTCCGCGAACTCTCCGAACGTTTCGACAAATGGAGCCCACCCTCCTTCCGCCTGACGCAGGCCGAGATTGACGCGCTGATCGCCAGCCTGCCGGCGCAGGTGATTGAGGACATCACCTTCGCCCAGGTGCAGATCCGCCGCTTCGCCGAGGCGCAGCTCGGCACCATCCACGATCTCGAGATCGAGACCCTGCCCGGCGTCCGCCTCGGCCATCGCAACATCCCCGTGGCGAGCGTGGGCTGCTACGTGCCGGGCGGGCGCTATCCCATGGTCGCCTCCGCCCATATGAGCGTGCTCACCGCCAAGGTTGCAGGCGTGAAGCGCGTCATCGCCTGCACACCGCCGCTTGGCGGCAAACTTCCCGCCGCCACCATCGCCGCCATGGCGATGGCCGGCGCGGACGAAATTCATGTCCTCGGCGGCATGCAGGCGGTGGCTGCCATGGCCATCGGCACCGCCACCATCGCGCCGGTCGATATGCTCGTGGGCCCGGGCAATGCCTATGTGGCGGAGGCCAAGCGCCAGCTTTACGGCCGCGTCGGGATTGATCTCTTCGCCGGTCCCACCGAGACGCTGATCATCGCCGATGACAGTGTGGACGCCGAAATGTGCGCAACCGACCTGCTCGGGCAGGCCGAGCACGGGCCGACCTCGCCCGCCATTCTCCTCACCACCTCCAAGCGCATCGCCGAGCAGATCGAAGGCGAGATCGCCCGGCAACTGACGACGCTCGCAACGGCCGATGTCGCCTCCGTCGCCTGGGCCGATCATGGCCAGGTCATCCTCTGCGATACCGAGCAGGAAATGCTGGAGGAGGCTGACCGCATCGCCTCCGAGCATGTTCAGGTGCTGACGCAAAATCCGCGCTGGTTCCTGGAGAACCTGACCAATTTCGGCGCGCTCTTCCTCGGGCCGCAGACCAATGTCGCCTTCGGTGACAAGGTCATCGGCACCAACCATACACTGCCGACCAAGAAGGCCGCGCGCTATACGGGCGGGCTTTGGGTTGGCAAGTTCATCAAGACCTGCACCTATCAGGAGGTAGACGACGCGGCGAGTGCGATGGTCGGCGAATACTGCTCGCGCCTCTGCGCGATCGAGAATTTCGCCGGCCACAAGGCGCAGGCCGATCTCCGTGTCCGCCGCTACGGAGGACGCAACGCCGCGTGAGCATGGATTGTGGGACTGATGGGCAATCGCACGGACGAGCGGCACGGGACATCCCGGAACGGACGGCTGCCGGTGACGGCCCGCGAGCTGGCGCGGCAGCTCGGCGTCTCGCAGTCGATGGTCTCGCGCGCCTTCAGCCCCACGGCCAGCATCGCGCCCGCGATGCGCGAGAAGGTGATGGAGGCGGCGCTGGCACTCGGCTACCAGCCGAACGTCATCGCCCGCAGCCTCTCCACCCGGCGCAGCAATATCGTGGGAATCGTCATGGCGAGCATGACCAATCCCTTCTATCCGGAATTGCTGGAGCAACTGACCCGCGCGTTGCAGCAGGTGGGGTTGCAGACGCTCCTGTTCCATGCCCCGCCAGGTGAGGACGTGGACAGCCAGCTGCCGCTGCTGTTGCAGTATCAGGTGGATGCGGTGGTGATTGCCTCGGCCACGATCTCCTCCGCTATGGCACGGGAATGGACCGCGACGGGGCGGCCCGCCATCCTCTTCAACCGCACGGTGCCGGGTGCGGATGTCACCACCGTCTCCTGCGACAATGTGGCAGGCGGCCGGGCGGTCGCCGAGCATCTCGTGGGCCTCGGCCGCCGGCGCATCGCCTATGTCGCGGGGCGGGCCGATACCTCGACCAACGCCGACCGCGAAGCGGGGTTTACGGCGCGGCTGCAGGAGCTCGGCTGCCCGCTCCATGCCCGCGCGGGAGGCGAGGATTACAGCTACGAGCACGGCTACCGCGCGACGCTGGAACTCGCCCCGGCCGCGCCGGACGCGATCTTCTACGCGAACGACATCACCGCCCTCGGCGGGATGGACGCGCTGCGCCGGACGTTGTCATTGCGCATCCCGGAGGACGTCGCCGTGGTGGGGTTTGACGATATCGCCATGGCCTCCTGGCCCTCCTATGCGCTCACCACCGTGCAGCAGCCGATCGCGGCGATGATCGAAGCGACTGTCGCACGCCTCGCCAGCGATATGATGCGGGCAGGAGAGGCGGCGCACGAGGTGATCGCCGGGCCGCTGATCCTGCGGCGCTCGACGGGAGGTGAGAGATGAGACGGATCGAGGATGGCAGCCACCTGCCGCGGCCCGGCCTTTGCCAGCCGGTCTCTTCTGGTCCGCAGACGGAGGCGATGCCGGCGGACCTGGACGACCGCACGCTCGACTATGTCTTGCAGGCGCGGCCGGTGTTCGACCGCATCGGCCGCATCAGCGGCCAGCTTTCGGGCCTGCTCATTCTGGCGGCGACGGGCGCGCGCAGCGCCCAGGGCCATCCGATGTTCGCCCTGATCCAGGAGGCCGAGGCGGGGCTGGCGGACGAGATGGCCTCTCTCCACCCGACCGGGGCTGCCGGGCATCACCACCGGCATCTGTGTCTGGCGGTGCGCGCCGTCTCCCGCGCCGTCACGGTGGCGAGGCAGGGCCTGCACGTTTGGGACGAAGCGATGATGGACGAGATGACGGCGGCGCTGCGCCGCGCCAATCAGGAATTGCAATGGGCAACGGCGGCGCTGCCGGGCTTCGCGGTCGTCGATCTGCGCCAGGCCTGCTGCGCGATGCACATGAGAAGCTGAACGACAATCAAAATCAAAGAACAAAGGAAACGGACATGGCCAATTATTCGATCTGGGTTCTCGAATACGCCTATGTTGCGAAGTATCACCTCAGCGGCATCGTCTATGGCGCGCATAACCAGGGCTATCGCAAGCTTCCCTACTGCTATGTCCTGATCAAGGGCGAGGGCATCACAGCAATGGTCGATGTCGGTTACAACAATCAGGACTACGGCAAGGCGATGGCGGATGCCTTCGCGGTGGAGCATTGGCATGATCCGCGCACCGTGCTCGCCGAATGCGGCGTCACCCCGGAAGAGGTGACGGACGTCTTCATCACCCATGGCCATTTCGACCATATGGGCGGCACCGACCATTTCCCGAATGCACGTTTCTACATTCAGGAACGCGAGCTTTCCAAATGGGTCTGGGCGATGGCGCTGGACCGCAAGTTCCGCTGGCTGATGGTCGCGACCGATCCGGGGGACGTGCTGCGTGTGGTGGACCTCGCGCGCCAAGGGCGGCTCGTCGCGATCGAGGGGGACCGGGAGGACGTGCTGCCGGGCATCGATCTGCGCGCCGCCTACGACACCCATACCTGGGGCTCGATGTACGTGACCGTCCGCAATGCGGCCAGCGCGGGCACCGAGGATCGCTGGATCCTGGCGGGCGATCTCGTCTATTCCTTCGAAAACCTGCGCGGCCGCAATGCGGAAGATCCGCAATACCTGCCGGTTGGCCTCGGCATGGGCAGCCAGACCAATCTCATGTTCGCGACCGACCAGATGGTACAGGAAGTAGGTGGCGATACAAATCGCGTTATTCCGATCCATGAAGCCGATCTGCCGAAGGCGTTTCCGTCTCGCGTCACCGACAAGGGGTTGGTGGTGACGGAAATCGCCCTCGCCGAAGGCGAAGCGAGCAAGGTGCGCTGAGGAGACCGTATGAAACTGCCACGGCTGCCGCCAATGCGGCTGGAGGGGCGCCGCGCCTTGGTGACCGGCGCAGGGCGCGGCTTAGGGGTCGCCTGCGCGGCGGCCCTCGCCCAGGCGGGTGCGGCCGTCACCCTCGCCGCGCGTAGTCACGAGGAGATCGAAGCGGTGGCTGGTGCCATCCGCGCCGACGGCGGCCAGGCGGAAACGCTGGTGCTGGACGTGCTGGACGCCGCTGCGGTACAGAGCGCGCTCGCCGGGCAGGAGACCTACGACATTCTGGTCAATAATGCCGGCACCAACCGGCCGGCGCCGTTCATGGACGTCAGCCTTGCGGATTTCGACGCCGTGATGGCGCTGAACCTGCGCGCCGCCTTCGTTGTCTCGCAGGCCGTGGCGCGCGGTCTCCGGGATGCGGGCCAGGCGGGGAGCATCATCCATGTCTCGAGCCAGATGGGCCATGTCGGCGGCAGAAATCGCACCGTCTATTGCGCGAGCAAGCATGCGCTGGAAGGCTTGACCAAGGCCATGGCCATCGAACTCGGGCCTCTCGGCATCCGGGTGAACACGATCTGCCCGACTTTCATTGAGACGCCGCTCACGAAACCCTTCTTCGAGAATGAGGTTTTCGCGCGCGACGTGCTGAATCGCATCAAGCTCGGGCGCCTGGGCCAGCTCGAGGACATGATGGGCGCGGTTGTCTTCCTCGCCTCCGATGCCTCTGCCCTCATGACCGGCTCCGCCCTCATGCTGGATGGCGGATGGACGGCGGAATGACGGCCAGTGCCTCGGCCTGCAACGACTGGCTCATCCTGGCAGACGATCTGACCGGTGCCTGCGATTGCGCGGTTGCCTTCGCGGCTGCGGGCAGGCGCGCCTCCGTGATCTGGGATAGCGCCATGCCGGCAGAGGGCACGGTCGCGCGCGATACCGACAGCCGCAGGATGAGCCCAGGGGCGGCGGCCGCGGCCGTGCGCGCCGCGATAGACGAAGCCGGCGTGTCGCGCCGTCGCCTCTTCAAGAAGATCGACTCCACTCTGCGCGGCCAGCCGGCCGCGGAAATCGGGGCGGTGATCCGGCAGCGGCGCGCGACCGGGCAGGCGGCCATGACCCTCCTGTCCCCGTCCTTTCCCGCGACGGGGCGCACCATGCAAAATGGACACGTGCTTCTGCACGGCGCGCCCCTGGAGCAGAGCAGCCTCTGGGCGCGCGACCACAGCTATCCAACAGCCGATCTCAGCGCAATTTTGCGGGCGGAGGGGCTGCGCGTCCTGCCCCTCGGGCTGGAGGCCGTGCGCGGCGATCCGGGCGGCTTGCAGGAGCGTCTGCGCAAGGCGGAACGGGATGGGGCGGAAGTTGTGCTCTGCGATGCCGTGGCGCCCGAGGATCTCGACCGTATCGCGGCGGCCGGCCTGCCGCTCGGCGAGGCGGTTTTCTGGTCGGGATCGGGCGGCCTGGCCTTGGCACTCGCGCAACCGATGCCGGGAGAGAGCAGGGCCGTTCCGCCCCTGGGTCGCCCACCGGGCGGCACGCTCTTCGTCGTCGGCAGCATCGCCGAACCCTCCCGCGCGGCGGCCGCCGTGCTGGCAGCGG
>NZ_DATJJK010000051.1:0-17236 GCF_035492295.1 Acidisoma sp.
CCCTGGCCCGCGGTCTCGGCCAGCTTGCGCTCGAGGCTTTCGCGGGCATTGAGCTCGGCATGGGCAACGACGGCGCGCTTTTCACCCCGCTGCGGCACGCTGATCGCGACCGCCCGGCTCGCCTTGAGAGAGAGCGCTTCCGCAATCAGATCCTCCTCGGCCAGCGGATGGTTGAGCAGGAGCAACGGCGGTGGCGGCTTGTCTTCGTAGAACTGGGCGACGAAAGCGGCCAGCACTTCCCCCACCTCCTCGTTCTTGGCGTGGGAGGGGTAGAAGGCGCGGTTTCCGTTGTTGTGCCCGCCACGCACGAAGAAAACCTGCACGCAGGTTTGCCCCGCAATCTGCCAGGCGGCGATGACATCGGCATCGTTGAGGCTCGCCGGGTTGATGACGCCCGTACCCTGCACATGGGAAAGGCCGCGGATACGGTCCCGCAGGGTGGCCGCGCGCTCGAATTCCATGGCAGCCGAAGCCTGCTCCATCTCGGCCGCCAGCTGCTGCTGGATCGTGGCGGCGCGGCCACTGAGGAAGGCCTTCGCCTGGGCGACGAGGCCCGCGTAATCCTCCTTCGAGATATGGTCGACGCAGGGCGCCGAGCAGCGCTTGATCTGAAAGAGCAGGCAGGGCCGGCTGCGGTTCGCGAAGACGCTGTCCGTACAGGACCGCAGCAGGAAGAGACGCTCCAAGGCGGTGAGGCTCTGATTGACCGACCAGGCCGAGGCAAAGGGCCCCCAATAGGTGCCTTTGCGCGTCTGGGCGCCGCGATGCTTCACCACCTGGGGAAAATCGTGGTCCTCCGCCAGCATGAGCCAGGGGTAGCTCTTGTCGTCGCGCAGCACGATGTTGAAGCGCGGCTTGAGGCGCTTGATGAGATTGGCTTCGAGGAGCAGCGCTTCCGCCTCGGTATGCGTCGTCACGATCTCCATGGAGATCGTCTCGGCGACCATCCGCCGCAGTCGCTCCGGCAGGCGCGCGATCTGCGTGTAATTGGTCACGCGCTTCTTCAGGCTGCGCGCCTTGCCGACATAGAGGGCGTCGCCCTTCCCATCCAGCATGCGATAGACGCCGGGCACGAGCGGCATGGTCTCCAGCGCGCGTTCGATCACCGCGACGCCGTGGGCGATTGAAACCGACCGGATTTCCGCCGGCACCGGGCTCTCATTTTCGGGGCTTTCTTCAGCTTCGGTCATTAGGCGGTTTCCGGTCCGGCAACCCCTCCACATCCCACAGGGGGCTGTGGATATCTTTGTGGAGAGAAACGGCGAGCCCAGACTTTCGCTAGACTCGGCCGCAGGGGCAACTTGTGGACGATTTTTACAACTAACTAAATAACTATCTGATATCAAACACAAAAAATCGAAATATTACAATTTCGACAGCAAAATTCTGACACACGACTGTAACTTTCGACCCATCAGCCCTGTGGTGGAAAAACTTTGTCCCGGAAGCGCTGAATCTCCACGCCGGCCGCGGCGGCATCTTTGAAAACCGCCAATTTCTCGACCCGGATGCGGGTCGAAATCACCCTTGGGTCCTGCAGGGTCAGGCGCGCGATCTGCTCCGCCATGGTCTCGACCAATTCGACATGCGAGCGGCCGACGAAGGCGCGGATACGCCGGGCGAGCCCATCGTAATCGACGACCCGGCCGACATCGTCCGGCCCGACGCCCCCTGGATGGTCCAGCCCGTCATCCCGCATTTCGAAGGAAATATTGATGCGGACCGGCTGGCGCTCACCCGTCTTCTCTTCCGGATAAACGCCTATGCTGGCCTGAAGCACGAGATCGCGGACGAAGACCCGCCGTAACGGGTCGGGATGTTCGGCGGTCATTCCCGGATGTCCACGGTCGTCGCGCCCCATTGCAGATGCTGCCCGCCATCCAGCGCGAGCATCTGCCCAGTCAGCGACGGCAGGCTGAGAATCGCCAGCACCGCCCGCCCGATCTCAGCGGGCGAAGTACCGCGGCCGAGCGGGACGGACTCGCATTGCCGGTCGAAATCGGCCTGACTTTGGCGCGGGCTCGGCATGGCGGGGCCAGGCCCGATGCCCATCACCCGGATGCGCGGCGCGAGCGCCAATGCCAGTGACTGCGTCAGCGTCCAAAGCCCGGTCTTGGAGATGGTGTAGGAGACGAAATGCGGCGTCAGCGACCAGACGCGCTCGTCGAGCATATTGACCACAACACCTTCCGCCGCCTCAGGCACGCCACGCGCGAAGGCTTGGCTGAGCACGAAGGGAGCCCGGAGATTGGGCTCGATATGCCGGTCCCAACTCGCGCGCGTCGCGTCGTCCCACTCGTCCCGTTCGAAAGTGCTGGCGTTGTTGACGAGCACACCGAGCGGCCCCAGCGCGTCCGTCGCGCGCGGCACCAGTGTCTCGACCTCGGCCTCCTTGGCGAGATCGGCGCCGAGCGTAACGGCCCTGCCGCCGCGTGCCCGGATGGCGGTGGCCAGCTGCTCGGCCTCTTCGCCACTGCTGTTGTAATGGATCGCAACCGCGAAGCCCTCAGCCGCGAGGGTTTCCGCGATGGCGCGGCCGAGCCGCTTCGCGCCCCCAGTCACGAGGGCCGCGCGTGGTATCCGTGTATCGATCGTCATCGCCTCGAGCGTCCCACCCCTCGCGGGGCCCCTGTTTTGCCACTGCCTCGGCTGTTACCACGCCGCTTCTCCGGATCGTAGCCACCGCCGCCAGGGCCCAAGGGCTCGGGCATGTAATCCTTCTTCGCCCGCACGCCGGGCGAGGGCGGCGGTGCGATGCCAAGATCGATCGCCTCCAGCCGCTTGAGTTCGTCGCGAAGGCGTGCCGCCTCCTCGAATTCCAGGTCGGCCGCGGCCGCGCGCATCCGCCGCTCGATCTCGGCGATGGCGGCACGGATATCCTTGCCGACGAAATCGGAAACCTCCGAATCCTTCACCGGCGCGACGGTCACGTAATCCTGTTCGAAAACGGATTCCAGAACCTCGCCGATATGCTTGCGCACCGAGACCGGCGTGATGCCATGCGCCTCGTTCCAGTCCTGTTGCTTCTGACGGCGGCGGTCGGTCTCCCCAATCGCGGCGGTGAGGCTCCGCGTCATATGGTCGGCATAGCAGATCACCCGCCCATCCACATTGCGCGCCGCCCGCCCGATGGTCTGGATCAAGCTCGTCTGGCTGCGCAAGAAACCTTCCTTGTCGGCATCGAGGATCGCGACGAGCATGCATTCCGGAATGTCGAGCCCTTCGCGCAGCAGATTGATCCCGACGAGCACGTCGAAAACGCCGAGGCGCAGGTTGCGGATGATCTCGATCCGCTCCAGCGTGTCGACGTCCGAATGCAGGTAGCGCACCCGCACGCCCTGCTCGGTGAGATATTCGGTCAGATCCTCCGCCATGCGCTTGGTCAGCGTCGTCACCAGCACGCGGCCGCCGGCATCGCGCACACGCCGCACCTCGCCCAGCAGATCGTCGACCTGATTGCCGACGGGGCGGATTTCGACCACCGGATCGATCAGCCCTGTCGGGCGGATCACCTGCTCCGCGAAGGCGCCGCCGGTTCGCTCCATCTCCCACGGCCCCGGCGTTGCCGAGACAAAGACGGTCTGCGGGCGGAAACGCTCCCACTCGTCGAAGTTGAGCGGACGATTGTCCGCGCAGCTCGGCAGGCGAAAGCCGAATTCGGAAAGGATGGATTTGCGCGCGGCGTCACCTCTGGACATGCCACCGATCTGCGGCACGGTGACATGGCTCTCATCCACGATCAGCAGCGCATTCTCGGGCAAATATTCGAAGAAAGTCGGCGGCGGATCTCCCGGGGCGCGGCCGGTGAGATAGCGCGAGTAATTCTCGATGCCCTTGCAGGAGCCGGTGGTCTCCATCATTTCGATGTCGAAGGTCGTGCGCTGGTTCAGCCGCTCGACTTCGAGGAGCTTGCCCTCCGCCTCGAGCTCCGCGAGACGTTCCTTCAGCTCTTGCTTGATGCGGATGATCGCCTGGGTCAGCGTCGGTCGTGGCGTCACGTAATGGCTATTCGCATAGACGGTGACCGCCTCCAGACTGCCGGTGACATGCCCCGTCAGTGGGTCGAATTCGGAAATGCTCTCGATCTCATCGCCGAACAGCGAGATGCGCCAGGCACGGTCCTCGTAATGGCTGGGATAGATGTCGACCACTTCGCCGCGCAGCCGGAAATTGCCCCGCGCGAAGGCCGCATCGTTACGGCGGTACTGCAGCTCCACCAGTGCCTTGGCCAGTTTGTCGCGGTCGATCTGGCCACCGACCTCGAGCTTGACCACCATCTTGGCGTAGGTCTCCACCGATCCGATGCCGTAGATGCAGGAGACGGAGGCGACGACAATGACGTCATTTCGCTCCAGGATGGCCTGGGTCGCCGCATGGCGCATGCGGTCGATCTGCTCGTTAATCTGCGCATCCTTCTCGATATAGGTGTCGGTGCGCGCGACATAGGCCTCGGGCTGATAGTAGTCGTAGTAGCTCACGAAATACTCGACCGCGTTCTCCGGGAAGAAGCTTTTCATCTCGGCATACAGCTGGGCGGCGAGCGTCTTGTTGGGAGCGAGGATGAGCGTCGGGCGCTGAACCGCCTCGATCATCTTGGCCATGGTGAAGGTTTTGCCCGAGCCGGTAACGCCGAGCAGCACCTGGTCGCGCTCTCCAGCATGGGCGCCGGTCACGAGTTCGCGGATGGCGGTCGGCTGGTCGCCGTTCGGCTCGAATTCCGAGACGACCTTGAACGGCTTCAGATGGGGTCGTACCGGCTGTTTCTCGGGCATGAACAGCATCGGAGGGACAGGGGTGCGTGCGACGGCCTGGGACATAGCGTGAACATAGTCCCATGCCGCCGCTTTATCGAGGGCTCAGGCGCTGCAAAGGAGGTCAGCGCCCGCGTCGACCCGCCTCTTCCAGTTCGAAGCGAAGCTGTGCGCGCGAGACGCCGATATCGGCCAGCATATGGGCATCCATCCGGTCGAGTTCGCGCCGCAAGGCGGCACGGCGGGTGGCGGCGACATAGGCGGTGGCAAGCCTCCGCCAGAGGCGTGTCGGCGCGCGGCGGGCCTCGGTGGAAAGCGCCCGTGTATCGATGGCGAGAGACATGGCGGTCCTCCTTCCAGGATTGATCTGAAGGAAGGATGGGCTCGTCATCGTAATCAGAAAAACGAATTGTTCTTATGATGAGAATCAATTAGCTTGATGGGCATGACCCGCCCGGCAAGTCTTGACCCCGATCTGCTGCGCAGCTTCGTGCTCATCGCGGAGGAGCGCAGTTTCACCCGCGCCGCCCAGATGGTCGGGCGCACGCAATCCGCCGTCTCCATGCAGATGCAGCGACTGGAGAGCGTGCTCGGCGAGCAGCTCTTTCATCGCGGCCGCGGCGGCAGCGTGGATCTTACCCGCCACGGACAGTTCCTGCTCGACCGCGCACGGGAGATGCTGGCCCTGAACGACGATGTCTGGCGCACCTTCCACACGCCCTCGGTCAGCGGCTCCGTCCGCCTCGGCACGCCGGATGACTACGCCTTGCGCTTCCTGCCGCGCGTCCTCATGCGCTTCGCGGAAGTCTATCCGAGTGTCGAGATCGAGGTCGTCTGCGCGCCCTCGAACGAGCTCGTGCCCAAGCTGCGCGGCGGAGCACTCGATCTTGCGTTGGTCTCGGAGGGGAATTCGGCCGAGGGCATGGAGGGAGAGGCACTCTGGCGCGGGCCGCTGGTCTGGGTCGGCGCCGAACGGCATGCGACCCACCGGCTCGACCCGCTCCCGCTCGCCCTCTCCGACCCCACCTGTTGCTGGCGCAAGGCGGCGACCGAGAGCCTCGAGACGGCAGGACGACGCTTCCGCGTCGCCTATACCTCGGCGGCACAGACCGGCACCCTCGCCCCGGTGCTGGCGGGGCTCGCCATCACCATCTCCCCGGAGACCGCCCTGCCCGATGGGCTGGTGGTTCTCGGACGAGAGGATGGGCTGCCGCCGCTGCCCGATTTCCAGGTGCTGATGGTCAAAGCGCGGGAGGCACGGCAACCGGTGACGGATGCGCTCGCCGACTACATCTCGGAGGTCTTCAGCCGGGAAGCGGGCAAGCCCGGCCAATTGGCACCGGAATTAGCGGCCTGACCAAATGCTTGGCGAACGGCGGGGTCTTCCGTCTCAGCGGGCGGGCGCGGCCAGCGACTTGACGAGGTCGAGAATGCGCAGGCGCACCTCAGGGTCCGTCACGCGTGAGAAATGCCGTAACAGTTCCGCCGTGTCGGCAGGCATCTCCTCGCGTTCCGGCGCAAACCGGGCCTGCTCCTCGGCAAAGGCATAGGCGGGAGCCGCGGCACCGTGAGGCAAGTAGCCCGCCGCCTCGATCGCATCGAAATCCGGCAGGCCTTCGAAAAAATAATCGGCCGTCACGTCGAAAACGCGGCAAAGGTCATAGAGGCGTGAGGCGCCGACGCGATTGGCACCACGCTCGTATTTCTGGATCTGCTGGAAGGTGAGGTTCAAGGCGCCTCCCAGTTTTTCCTGGGACATGCCGAGTGCCACGCGCCGTTGCCGAATACGCGCACCGACATGCACATCGATAGGGCTGGGGACCGAGTCTGCCACGGCAGTTGCGCGTTTTTCCATGCGTCTTTCAGATCGGTCGGCTGGAAATAAAATCGCGTCCAAAAGGCCGACCCGTGCGTCCACGGCGCGGTGAAAGCTTTATCGCCAAAGCGTTCTAATCACATAAAAATTGCGACGGCGCCAGGACGTTCGAAACGATACAATTTAACTATTTGATAACTCTCACCCTGTAGCACGTTCTCGATCGAAATGACGCGGAAATTTACCGGGCAGGCATGGCGCGGCGGCGCCAGCCGAGGCAGATCCCGGCCAGCAAGGTGAGCAGCGCGAGCGCCGCCGGCGCCCATAGGCCAAGGCGCGAAAAGAGCGTCGGCGGCAATTCTCCCGGCAGGGTGGCGACGAAGACCCCCTGGCGATCCATCCCGATGCGCCCGATCTCCCGACCCGACGCATCGAACAGCGCCGAAATGCCGGTATTGGCCGCGCGCGCCAGCGGCATCCCCTCCTCCACCGCGCGCATCCGCCCGGCTGCCAGGTGCTGGCGCGGGCCAGAACTGTCGCCGAACCAGGCATCGTTGGTGACGAGGGCGATCCAGTCCGGCCGGTCGGTCTCCTTGATGATCTGGCCCGAGAAGACGGACTCGTAGCAGATGATCGGGCCGACCGGGGGCAGCCCCGGAATGTGCAGCGTCTTGGGGCCGGTTCCTGGCGTGAAGCCCTGGCCCGGCAGGACCTGCAGCGGCATCCAGTCCGGCTCATATTCGCCGAAGGGCACCAGATGCCATTTGTCGTAGGTCGCGAGCAGCGGCCCCGGCCCCCGCACCACGCCCATGCTGTTGAAGATCGTGTCATGGGGGCCGAAGCGCAGCATGCCGGTAATGACTGTCACGTCCGGCCCTACGGTCTCGGCAATCGCCTGCCGAGCGCCAACATCGGTCTGCAGGAAGAAGGGCGAGGCGGTCTCCGGCCAGAGGAGTGCGATCGGCAGATCGGGATGCTCGGCGCGCGCTTTCGCCACCGCCTCGGCGCTGAGCGCCAGGTAGCGGCGGAAGAGGGCGACGGCGGCTTCCCGCGTCGAGACGAATTCCGCCGTGCCGTCACCCTGGATCAGGCCGATCACCGCCGCGGGTTTTGCGGGATGGGACGTGCCGAGCCGCGCGGCTCCGGCACCGGCCCAGACCGCCATCAGCGCCACCGAGGCAGCGATGCCACGCCTGCCGAGCGCGGGCAGAGAGGCCACGAAGACGAGGGCGAGGGTCAGGCCCAGCACGCCGATCCAGGCGGCGGGCTGGATCAGCAACGTACCGAGCCGGCCCGGCACCGCCACGTCCGTGCCCCAGAAATTCCAGGGGAAGCCGGTCAGCACGAATTGCTGGGCGAGATCGGCCAGCGTCCAGGCCCCGGTGAGCACGAGGATGCGGGCGAGCCCCCGGGGCACCATCCATGCGAGCGCCGCCGGCACGGCGATGAAGACCCCCACGACCAGGGCGAGGCCCGGCGTCGCGAAGGGCACCAGCCACCAGAACTGCGCCGCCTCGATCAGGATCGGTTCGGTGATCCAGTAGAGGCCAAGACAATTGAGCCCGAAGCCGAAGGCGAGGCCGATCAGCGCCGCCTGCCGCCAGGTCGCGGCGCGACCAATAAGCCACAGCAAGCCGGGCAAACTGATCCAAAGCACCGGAAGGAGGTAGAAGGGTGGCAGGGCAAGCCCCGCGATCAGACCGAAGATGAGTGCTAGAATCAGAAGCTTGCGCATGGCATGGCGGCTACATCTGCGGCTCATGCTTGGCAAGCGCCGTGCCATGTCGGTGTGTAACAGGCTTCAGGACAAAGGCTCGATGCCCTCACTTCCCTTCCCGCTGCTCGCGCTCGAGGCCTCGTCGCACCTCTGCTCCGCCCTCCTGCTGGCGGAGGACGGCGTTCTGGGCCTTGCCGAACGCAGCGGACAGACAGGAGAGGCCGCCTTTCTGCCCCGGATGGTTGCCGATCTGCTGGCCGAGGCGGGACTGCAAGCGAGTGATCTCGGCGCGGTTGCGGTCAATGTCGGTCCCGGCAGCTTCACCGGGCTTCGCGCCAGCATGGCCTTCGCTTCCGGCCTCGCGACCGGCGCCGGTCTGCCGCTCATTCCGGTCACCACGGCCGAAGCGCTCGCCTTTGCTCTCCCCGAACCGCACCCGCTCCTTTGGTGCGCGCTCGACGCCCGGCAAGGGCGGATTTTCATTCACCGGGGCGGCGCGCCGACGGACTGGACCGTCGCTCTCCTGGCGGATCCCCCTCACCCGCCGGGACCTGTCGCCCTGACGGGAGACGGCGCGACGTCGCTCGCCGAGGCGCTTGGCAGGCCGGATATCTCAGTGACAAGCGCTCGCCTGCCCCATGCCGAAGGCGTCGCCCGCGCCGGCGTCGCCCGCGCAGCCGGCCGGCTCGGCCCGCTCGCCGCCCTGCCGCTCTATATCGATCCGCCGCGCGCCCTACTCCCCCGCGGCGGTCTGCGCCCGCCACCGAAGAACGCGCCCCCCGCACCACCATGAGCATCGATCTCGTCGGCCCGGCCTATGCTCCTGTCCTCGCCGCGATCCACGCGCTGTCCTTTCCGCGCGAGCGGTGGGACGCCGCGACCTTCCAGCAGCAGCTCGAGATGCACGGCGTGCTCGGCCTGCTGGACAGCCGTGGCGGCATGATCCTGCTGCGGGTGACCGCGGACGAAG
Source organism: Acidisoma sp. (assembly GCF_035492295.1). Lineage (GTDB taxonomy): Bacteria > Pseudomonadota > Alphaproteobacteria > Acetobacterales > Acetobacteraceae > Acidisoma. The sequence continues at coordinate 9,255 of NZ_DATJJK010000051.1, forward strand.
CTGAAATCCTGACCCTCGGCACCGTGCCGGCAATGCGCCGCCTTGGGATCGCGGCAGGGCTGCTGGCGGATGCCCTGGACCGTGCCGCGCGTCTCGGCGCGCGCTCGGTCTTTCTTGAGGTCGAGGTCGACAACACACCGGCGCTCGGTCTCTATGCCGCCGCTGGTTTCGCCGAAGTCGGGCGGCGTCGTGCCTATTATGCGAATGGCTCCGATGCGCTGGTACTGCGGGCAGACCTGCCGTCGCCGCCACCCGACTGACTTGCCATCGGCGGACAGCCGCGCCAGTCTTTGGCCATGCGCATTCATATCCAGAACAATCCCAAACAGCCCGAAGTCTTCAACGTTTCGCCCGCACAATGGGCCGAGGCGCTCGCCCGTGGCGGGCAGGAAAATGCCAGGCATGTCGTGACCTTTGGGGCATCGGAGGCAGACTTCGATGCCGTCGCCGCCGAGACCGAGATCCTCGTCTCCGGCCCCGCCGCCATCAAGCGCCTCATCGCAAAACTGCAGCCCGAACATGCCCCGGCGCTCAAGATGATCTTCTCCGTCGCGGCCGGGGTGGACACGCTGCCGGCCGACCAGATGCCGCCGGTGCCCTATGTCAACAATCGCGGCGCCCATGCCGAGAAAGCGGGCGAATTCGTCGCCATGGCGCTGCTCATGCTCGCCAACGGCATGCCGGAATGCATCGCCGACCAACAGAATAAGGTTTGGGGCCAGCGCTTCACCCGCGGTCTGCGCGGCCGGAAGCTCACCATCCTCGGCCTCGGCGCCATGGGCGGCGCGGCGGCGGAACAGGCAAAGCATTTCGGCATGGTGGTGACGGGTCTGCGCACCAAGCCGGAGCCGCATCCCGGATGCGACCGCGTGCTGCCGACCGACCAGCTGGACGCTGTCCTGCCAGAAACCGAATTCCTGGTCATCTCGGCGCCCCTGACCCCTGCAACGCGCAAGATCCTCGATGCGCGGCGCATCGCCCTGCTGCCCCGCGGCGCCTCGGTGGTGAATATCGGTCGCGGCCCATTGGTCGACCAAACCGCGCTGTGCGACGCCCTCGACCAGGGCCATCTGTCAGGCGCGGTGCTCGACGTCTTCGACCCTGAGCCGGTGGCGGCTGACGACCGGGTCTGGACCACGAAAAACATGGTGATGACGCCGCACGTCTCGGTCGACGATGTGGTGAGCTACGTGCCGCGCTCGCTGGATATCTTCTTTGCCAATCTCGCCGCCCTCGAGCGGGGCGAGCCGCTGCTCACTCCGGTCGATTTCAACAGGGGCTACTAGCAGTCTCTCGGTCAGATCGGTTCAAAGTGAGTCGCGGAAGCGATTCACTCCGAACCGATCACACCCTCATCAATAAGTTGCTTGTGATTCAGCTGCCGATCGCAGTTTAGCGGCCGCCGGAAACGGTCACGACCGTTCCTGTGACATAGGAGGCGGCAGGGGAAAGCAGCCAGAGCACCGCCTGGGCAATCTCCTCCGCCTCGCCGATCCGGCCCATCGGAATGCCGCCGCGGCTCGCGGCCTGCCGCATCTCCTCCGTCGCCATGTCCGTCGCCGTCATGCCGGGTGCCACCGCATTCACCCGGATGCCTTCCCGCGCGACTTCGTTCGCAAGACCGGTGGTGAAGCTTTCCACCGCGCCCTTGGTCGCGGCATAGGGCACGAGGCCCGACAGCCCGCCGAGCCGGGCGGCAACCGAGGAGATGTTGACGATCGCGCCGCCCTGCCCGCCATGGGCTGTCGACATCCGGCGCACCGCCTCCTGCGCGCAATAGATCGTCCCAAATACGTTGATGGCGAAGAGCGCCTCCAGAGCGGCCTGGGTCTGGTCCTCAACCCGGGCATGGAGTCCGGTGGTGCCGGCATTGTTCACGAGCCCGCCGATGGGGCCAAGCGCCGCCTCGGCATCCGCGAAGACCCGCTTCACCCGCGCGGGATGGGAGATATCGCCCCGGATGGCGGTGGCGCGGCCGCCCGCCGCCTTAATCTCGGAGACTACGGCGTCAGCCGCATCGGCGCGGTTCGCATAGTTAACCACCACGGGGTAGCCGTGCGAGGCCAGCAGGCGGCAGATGGCAGCGCCGATCCCCCGGCTCCCGCCGGTAACCAGAATGGCCGGGAGCTGGGTCATCGGAATCTCCTTGAAAAGACGGATTAAACTTTCGCGACATGCACCATATTGGTGCCGCCGGACTGACGGAAGGGCACGCCGGCGGTCACCACGATCTGCTCGGCCGGCTGCGCCATGTTTTCCTTGCGCGCCTCTTCGCGGGCTTCGTCCGTCGCTTCCGTGAAGGAATCGACCTCCCGCGCGATCACCGCGTGCACGCCCCAGACGACGGCAAGACGGCGCGCCGTCTCAGGCTTGGGGGTGAGGCCGAGGATCGGGCAATCGGGACGCTCACGCGCAACCCGCAGGGCGGTCATGCCGCTGTCCGTGAAGGCGGCAATGGCCGCGGCCTTGATGGTATGGGCGACCTGCCGGGCCGCGGTCGCGATCGCGTCCGACGCGGAGCCTTCCGGCTCCGGGCGCGAGGCATCGGTGATCTGACGCCAGCCAGCATCCTGCTCCACCCGCGCCACGATGCGATCCATGATATTGACCGCCTCGTAAGGGTATTGGCCGGCCGCGGTCTCGGCCGAAAGCATCACCGCGTCCGCGCCGTCAAACACGGCGGTGGCGACGTCGGAGGCCTCGGCGCGGGTCGGCGCGGGCGCCGTGATCATGCTTTCCAGCATCTGCGTTGCGACAACAACGGGCTTGCCCATCTGGCGCGCGGTGCGGACGATGCGCTTCTGCGCCAGCGGCACTTCCTCCGGCGGCAGTTCGACGCCGAGATCGCCGCGCGCGACCATGACGGCATCGGAGAGGCGAATGATCTCGTCGAGATTTTCGAGGGCCTGGGGTTTCTCCATCTTGACCATGATCCAGGCGCGGCCGGCGGCGATTTCCTTCGCCTCGATCACGTCCTCAGGCCGCTGCACGAAGGAGAGGCCGATGTAATCGACCCCGGCATTGAGCGCGAATTCAAGATCGATCCGATCCTTTTCGGTCAGCGCCGGAATGGGCAGCACGACATCGGGCACGTTCACGCCCTTCCGGTCGGACAGTGGGCCGCCGAAGATGACCTCGGTTTCCAGATGATCGTCGCGCTTGTGCGTCACCCGCAGGCGCAGCTTACCGTCGTCCAGCAGCAGGTGGCTGTTGATGGCGGCGGCGGCGATGATTTCGGGGTGGGGCAGATTAACCCGGCGAGCGTCGCCCGGCGTCGGGTTGAGGTCGAGGCGGAAGGCCTGGCCGGTCTGAAGATGGACCTTGCCGCCGGCAAAACGGCCGACGCGCAGCTTCGGGCCCTGGACATCGGCCAGAATGCCGATGGGGCGATCAAAGCGTTTTTCGATCTCGCGGATGGAGGCGATGCGAGCCGCGTGATCCTCATGGCTGCCATGACTGAAATTCAGACGAAAAACATCGGCGCCGGTTTGGAAAAGCCGGGTGATGACCTCTGTGGTCGAGCTTGCTGGCCCGAGTGTCGCGATGATCTTCGTGCGGCGGCGGCGGCGCAGCCGCTGTGAAGCGATCGGCGTACGAGAAAGCGACATTGCGGGCGTCCCAGCTTGTGAGAAAAAGAAGAGGGCTGCAGGCCCCGAGGCGCCTCGCCCGCAAGGAAACCCCTGCGTGGCGGCAGGCGGGCGACATGAGCCATGAGAGCGGGGGGTGAATCAACCCCCTCCGCGAGCAATCCACTCCTCTAGACGTGTGACGAGACGGTCGGCGTTACCCGCGAGTAACAGGATCTTCATCCGTGCCGTCTCGCCGGACCGGATGGTGACGTCGGCCTTCCGCAGGCCGAGGCCATCAGCGAGAAACGCAATGAGCGCCCTGTTCGCCGCCCCTTCCACCGGCGGCGCGGCCAAGCGGATCTGCAGCGCGGGCCTGCCGTCCGTGCCCAGGATCACGCCGTCCAACCCCTCGCGGCGGGCGCGCGGCGTCAGCCGGACGGCCAGCCGCAGCCCACTCGCTTCGGCGGCATAGGGCTTGGCCCCCGGCGTCATCCACCGTTCATCCGTGTCATGGCATAGTGCAGGAAGCCGCTGCGGCGGCCGATGCGGTCATACAGCGCCCGTGCCGTACCGTTGGTCTCGTGCGTATGCCAGTAGACCGTCTCGCAGCCCGCCGCCCGGGCCTCGGCATGGCAATGCAGGATCAACGCGCGGCCCACGCCGCGCCCCCGCGCCTCGGGCAGCACGAAGAGATCGTTGAGATAGCAGCTGTTGCCCACCGTCCACGTATTGCGATGGTAGAGATAGTGGACAAGGCCGAGCGCCACCGCACCATCCCAGGCCAGCGCCGCAAAAACCGGCTCGGCCGGGTCCAGGCTGCGGGACCACAGCGTCTCCGTCACCTCGTCCGACAGGGAGACTTCGTAGAAGCGCTGGTAACCCTGCCAAAGCGGCGTCCAGGTCGTGCGATCCTCGTTGGTCACCGGGGCGATCCGAATGGCGGCCATGCTGTTCTGTCCCTGGCTGTGCTGCGCGGCCGGAACATCCCGGGCGCAGCCCCACACTAGAACTGCGGTTCACTGTGCAGAAGCCCTGTCAAACCACCGCCGGTCTCGACAGCCGCTGCGATCCATTTTATTTCTATATCGAATCATAAAAGACTGTCATCGGAGGGGCGCCATCATGGCCCGGCTCTGCGTCTGCGGCAGCGGCTTGCGGCCCCGGCACTGCTGCGACTGGCGGCCGGCGGAGCGCACCCGGGCCTCGGCGCTCCATCGGCTGCTGCCACTGGTCGCCGAGGCGCAAGCGGCGCTGGTGACAGGCGATACCGGCCGGGCCGAGGAATTGCTCGTCGATCTCCTGGAGCTCACACCGGATTCCGTCGCCGGCCTCGCACTGCTTGCGGACATCAGACAGCGGCAGAACCGGCCTGAGGCGGCGGAAGCGCTGCTGCGTCGGGTAGCGCTGCTCGATCCCAACAACCTGCCTGCGCTGCTGGCCCTCGCCATGGCGCTCTTCTCCCGGGGCCGCATGGCTGAAGCGGAGGCCCAGGCGCGCAACGCAATCCGCGTCGCCCCGATCAACGCTCAGGCGCACAATGTCATGGCCATGATCATGACCGAGGCGGGCCGGCCGCAGACCGGCGAATACCACTATCGCCGGGTGCTGGACCTCGCGCCCGGACGCGACCCGATTCTGCTCGCCAATCTGGCTTGGAACCTAAAAAGCCAGGGCCGGATGGAGGAGGCTCGCCGCCTCTACCGGGAATCGCTCAGCCTGGCGCCGACAGTGCGGCAGACCCTGCTCGGCTTCGCCCGGCTGGAGGAGGCCGACCGGCGTTTCGATGCTGCCCGCGCCCTGCTGGATGTGGCTGAAATCGCCTATCCCGGGGATCCGCAGCTCTCCTTGACGCGCGCCACCCTGCTCGGCCGCGAGGGCGAGAGCGAGGCCGCGGTCGCCCTGATAGACGGCATGGCGCAAGAGCGACCGGGCGGGCTGGGCCCGGCAGAACTGTTGGAAAAGGGCCGTCTGCTGGACCGGCTCGGCCGCTACGAGGATGCCTGGGCCGCCTTCGCGGAGGGCAAGGCCCGGGCCCTCGCCCTCTCCGGCCAGTCTTATGCGCCAGACGGCGCCGAGCGGGAGATCGCGCGCCTGAGCCGCTTCTATGTCGCCTCCCGCCTCGCTCTCCTGCCGCGCGCCGCACCACATCCGACGGAACCCCAGCCCATCTTCATTCTGGGTTTCCCGCGCTCCGGCACCACGCTTCTAGAGCAGAGCCTCTCGGCACATCCGCTCATCGCCGCGGGGGACGAACTGCCGCTGGTCCAGGAACTGACCCACGTCCTGCCCCGCCTGCTCGGCAGTACGCTCGGTTACCCGGAGGCGCTCTCCGAACTCTGGATGGGCGACCAGCGCCAGGGGCTCGATCTGCTGCGGGATGTCTATTTGCAGAAGGTGCGGCAGATGGGCGTGCTGCGCCCCGGAATTCGCCATTTCACGGACAAGATGCCGCTCAACGAAACGCATCTCGGCCTCATCGGCCTTGTCTTCCCCCACTCCCCCCTGCTGCACGTCGTCCGCCATCCGCTGGACGTGATGGTCTCGGCCTTCTCCAACCACTTCACCCATGGCTTTCATTGCGCGAGCGCCTTGGAAACGGCGGCGCTGCATTACGCCCGGATCATGGATCTCGTCGCCCATTACCGGGCCGAAATGCCGGCGCTTCGCTACCGCATGGTTCGCTACGAGCAGGTGATCGGGAATCAGGTGGAGACGATCACCGGCATGCTGGAGTTCCTCGGCCTGGATTTCGACCCGGCCTGCATCACCTTCCACGAGAACCGGCGCTATGCCCGCACCGCCAGCTACGCCCAGGTGACGGAACCGCTTTATGATCGCTCGGTCGGCCGCTGGCGGCACTACCGTCGGCAGCTGGAACCCGTGCTGCCCATTCTTGCCGCGTTGATGGAGCGGCTCGGCTATGAGGCCGGCTGAAAAGGATCACGCAAAACCCGGCCCCTGCCCGCTTGCGCCGGACCCCAAGCCATGGGCATCACTAGGCGCAATCGTCTTTATCGTTGCCCCATCGGGGTCTGAGCCGGGCTGGGAGAGGCTATGCAGCGCGAATCCATGGAGTTCGATACGGTGATCGTGGGCGCCGGGCCAGCCGGGCTGGCCGCCGCCATCCGCCTCAAGCAGCTGGAGCCCGATGCCTCGGTCTGCGTCGTCGAGAAGGGCAGCGAGGTCGGCGCCCATATCCTGTCCGGCGCGGTGATCGAGCCCCGCGCGCTCGAGGAACTGCTGCCCAACTGGCGGGAGCTGGATGCGCCGTTGACGACGGAGGCGAAGGAAGACCGCTTCTATTTCCTGACCGAGGAAAGCGCCTTCCGCCTGCCCACCCCACCGCAGATGCACAACCGCGGCAATTACATCGTCTCGCTGGGCGACGTCGTGCGCTGGCTCGGCGCCCAGGCGGAAGCGCTCGGCGTCGAAATCTATCCCGGCTTCGCCGCAGCGGAACTGCTGGAGGAGGAGGGCCGCATCGTCGGCATCGCGACCGGCGACATGGGCGTGGACCGCTCCGGCGCGCATGGCCCTAACTACCAGCCGGGCATGGAACTGCGCGCGCCCTATACCCTCTTCGCCGAGGGCTGCCGCGGCAGCCTCTCAAAGCAGCTCATGGCGCGCTTCGACCTGCGCAACGGTGTGGACCCGCAGACCTACGGGCTCGGCATCAAGGAACTCTGGGAGATTCCGGAGGCCAACCACCGTAAGGGACTGATAGAGCACAGCTTCGGCTGGCCGATGGACAATGAGACCTATGGCGGCTCCTGGCTCTATCATCTGGGCGACAATCTCGTCTCCTACGGCTTCGTCATTGGGCTCGACTACAAGAACACCTGGATTTCCCCCTTCGAGGAGATGCAGCGGCTCAAGACACATCCCCACCTGCGGAAGCACTTCGAGGGCGGGCGACGCATCGCTTACGGCGCGCGGGCGCTGAGCGAGGGCGGGCTGCAATCCATCCCCCGCCTTACCTTCCCCGGCGGGGCACTGCTTGGCGATGCGGCAGGCTTCCTCAACGTGCCTAAGATTAAGGGCACCCACGCGGCCATGAAATCCGGCATGATGGCGGCGGAGGCGGTAGCGGAAGCGCGTGCCGCGTCCGCGGCGGAGCCCACGGCCTTTACCGACAAACTCCGCGCGAGTTGGCTGCACAGCGAACTCTCCGCCGTGCGCAACATTCGTCCCTCCTTCGCGAAGTTTGGCAATTTTGGCGGCTTTCTGTATTCCGCCGTCGACACCATGATCTTCCGCGGCAAGGCGCCTTGGACCTTCCACCACCCCCATGCCGACAACGAGGTGCTGGAACCCGCGCGCGAGGACGACAAGATTGCCTATCCCAAGCCGGATGGCGTGCTGACCTTCGACCGTCTCTCCTCGGTCTTCATCAGCAATACCAATCATGAGGAG
>NZ_DATJJK010000052.1:0-5405 GCF_035492295.1 Acidisoma sp.
GCCGGCAAATCGACCCTGATGAAGGTCCTCTCCGGGATTATTCCCCCCACCGCCGGAAGGATTGTGCTGGACGGCGAGGAAGTGCGCTTCGCCAGTACCAATGATGCGCGGGACCGCGGCATTTCGATCATCCACCAGGAACTCAGCCTCGCGCCCAACCTGAGCGTGCGCGACAATATCTTCATGGGCCGCGAAATCATGACCCCGACCGGTGTCAATTTCGCGGAGGAAGCGCGCCAAGCCCAGGCGCTGATGGAAGAGTTGGAGGAGGCGATCGACCCGCTGACCCCGGTCGAGGAACTGCGCCTCGGTCAGCAGCAGATCGTCGAGATCGCCCGCGCCCTGTCCGTCAATTCCCGTATCCTCATCATGGACGAGCCGACCTCGGCGCTGAGTGCCAGCGAGGTCGAGGTTCTCTTCAAGGTTATCCGCGATCTCACGAGCCGCGGCGTCTCTATCGTCTATATCTCGCACCATCTCGAAGAGGCGCTGCAGATCACGGATTTTGCAGTGGTGCTCCGCGACGGCAACATCACGGCGACCGGCGAAGCGCGGGACATCGATCTGGAATGGATCGTGCGCAACATGGTGGGCGAGAATTTTGATCTCGGCTCGCCACCGACCGGCTACGAGTTCGGAGAGGTCGCTCTCTCGATCCGCGATCTCTCCGTCGCGGCCACCGCGCATGACGGCAGCCTCGTCGTCGATCACTTCTCCCTCGACGTGAAGGCGGGCGAGATCGTCTGCATCTATGGACTCATGGGCGCGGGGCGCACCGAGCTTTTGGAATGCGCGGCCGGACGCGTTCCAGCGGTCGGCGGCGAGGTTCTGCTGAAAGGCGGGAATGTCTCCCATCTCAGCATTGCCGAGCGCATCGCGGCTGGCCTCGCCTTGGTGCCGGAAGACCGGCAGCGGGACGGGCTGGTGCAGACCATGAGCGTCGGCGAAAATCTCTCTCTCGCCAGCATTACGAGCTTCGTCCGCGGGCTATTCCTCTCGACCGGGCTCGAGCGCAAGCTGGTCCAGGACTCGATCAAGGCCGTTACCGTCAAGACGGCCGGCGGCGAGGCTCCCATCGGCTCTCTCTCCGGCGGCAACCAGCAGAAGGTCGTGATCGGCAAGATGCTGGCGACCAATCCCGAGGTGATCATGCTGGACGAGCCCAGCCGTGGCATCGACATCGGCGCCAAGGCCGAGGTCTTCCGCCTGCTCGCCGAGCGAGCCAAGACCGGCCTTGCGGTCATCTACTCCACATCCGAAGTCGGTGAATGCCTGAGCATCGCCCACCGCATCATCGTGATGAGCCGCGGCCGCATCTCCGCCGAATTCGACTCAAACGTCTCCAAGGAGGAGATCATGGCCGCCTCGGGCGAAGCCGTGGTCGCCTGATCGCAAAGAATAGCGGAACCTCACCATGACACAGTCCAGCCAGACGCTTCAGCGCAGTCGCCCCGGGCTATTCGGCGATGGCCTCGATATCGGCCAGATGCTGCTGAAGGGCCGTGCCTTCTTTGCGCTGATCGCGATCATCATCGTCTTCTCGCTGCTCTCACCCTACTACTTCTCGGTCAGCAACTTCCTGACCATGTCCTCCCATGTCGCGATCTACGCGATCCTCGCCCTCGGCATGCTGCTCGTCATCCTCAACGGCGGCATTGATCTGTCGGTGGGCTCGACCCTCGGCCTCTCGGGGATCGTCGCCGGCTTCTTCATGCAAGGCGTTACCGTCCACGCGCTCGGCGTGAAGCTGTTCCCCGCAGTCTGGGTCGTCGTCGTGCTGTCCTGCCTCATGGGCGCCGTCGTCGGCCTCATCAACGGGGTGCTCATCGCCCGTTTCAAGGTGCCGGCCTTCGTGGCAACTCTCGGCGTGATGTACGTTGTGCGCGGCATCGCGCTGCTCATCACCAACGGCCTGACCTACAATAATCTCAGCGGCGAGGCCGATCTCGGCAATACCGGCTTCAACTGGCTGGGCTTCAACCGGCTCGGCGGCGTGCCCATCGGCGTGCTGGTGATGATCGTCATCGCGATCGCCGGCAGCCTGATGCTGAACCGCACCGCCTTTGGCCGCTGGCTCTATGCCTCAGGCGGCAATGAACGCGCGGCCGAGCTTTCCGGCGTGCCCACCAAGCGCGTGCAGGTCCTGGTCTACATGCTCTCCGGCGTTTGCGCGGCGATTGCCGGCCTCATTCTCTCCTCGCAGCTGACCTCGGCGGGCCCGACCGCCGGCACCTCCTATGAGCTGACGGCGATCGCCGCCGTCGTCATCGGCGGCGCGGCGCTGACCGGCGGGCGCGGCAATATCCGCGGCACCCTGCTTGGCGCCTTCGTCATCGGCTTTCTGTCCGATGGTTTGGTCATCATCGGCATCTCCTCCTACTGGCAGACAGTCTTCACCGGCGGCGTGATCGTGCTCGCGGTGCTGCTGAATGCCGTTCAATACCGGCGCCGCGCTAAAAAGCCCGCGGCCGCCGGCACCCCCACGCCCCAGGCGGCCGGCAAGCCTGCCTGAGGCGGCAGACAACCAAGCCCAAAAAGAGAGACCGCCGGACCACCGGCATCAACAAGAGAGAAGGAAATGCGTATGTCCAAGTTGACCAAGGCCCTGATGGTGAGCGCCATGAGCCTCGCCGCCCCGGTGCTGGCGGGCGCCGTCATGGCCCCCACGGCGGCGCATGCCGCAGGCGGTCTCATCTCCATCATCGTTAACGATCCGGCCAACCCCTATTGGCTCACCGAAGGCAAGGTCGCTGCCGCCGAGGCCGAGCGCCTGGGCTACAAGGCCAGCGTCGGCGCCAACAAGGGTGACACCAATACCGAAAGCAACCTCATCGACACCGCGATCACCAACAAGTCGGTCGCGATCATCCTCGACCCGGCGAATGCCTCGGGCTCCATCGGCGCGGTGAAGAAGGCCGTTGCCGCCGGCATTCCGGTGTTCCTCGTCAACGCAGAAATCAACCAGCAGGGCCTCGCCAAGGCGCAGCTCGTCTCCAACAACGCCCAGGGTGCCGCCCTCGGCGCACAGGAATGGGTGAAGGACGTCGGCCAGCAGGGCAATTACGCCGAACTGCTCGGCGCGCCGTCCGACAACAACGCAGCCACCCGCTCCAACGGTTACGAGACGGTGCTGAGCCAGTATCCAGGCCTGGTGCGCGTCGCCTCGCAGGTCGCCAACTGGGACCGCACGCAGGGCCATGACAAGATGCAGAGCATGCTGCAGGCGCATCCCGACATCATCGGCGTAATCAGCGGCAATGACGAAATGGCACTCGGCGCCATCGCGGCCCTCAAGGAAGCCGGCAAGCTCGACAAGATCAAGGTCGGTGGCTTCGACGGCTCGCCGGACGCGGTCGCTGCCATCAAGGCCGGCGAGCTGCAGTACACCGTTCTGCAGCCGGTCGCCATCTTCTCGAAAAAGGCGGTGGACGAGGCCGACGAGTATATTCGCACCGGCAAGACCGGCGCGGCTGCCGAGAAGCAGCTCTTCGACTGCATTCTCATCACGAAGGCCAATGTGGACGACTTCGTCGCCCCCTTCACGCTGAAGCAGTAACCGAGACGGGGAGGCATCCTGACGGATGCCTCCCCTTTCCGCCCCAGGGCTGGACCAAGTCATGACCCATCTCTTCGACGATCCGGAAACCTTCGCCGCCCAGGCACTGCAGGGTTTTTGCGACATCCATGCACGCCTCGTCCGCCCTGTGCCGGGCGGCGTGCTCCGCGCCTCCGCCACCCCGCGCGGTAAGGTCGCCCTCGTCATCGGCGGTGGCGGCGGCCATTACCCGGCCTTCGCTGGCTATGTCGGCCCCGGCTTTGCCGATGCGGCTGTGGCGGGCGATGTTTTCGCCTCCCCCTCCACCCGTCTCGTGCATGACGTGGCAGCCCGCGCCGAGCGCGGGGCTGGCGTCATCCTCGGTTACGGGAACTATGCGGGCGATGTGCTGAATTTTGGCGCCGCGGCCGAGCGGCTGCGCAGCCGCGGCATCGACGTCCGCACTCTCGCCATTACCGATGACGTGGCAAGCGCCTCGGACGCCGAACGCGCCAAGCGTCGGGGCGTAGCCGGTGACGTCGCCGTCTTCAAGATCGCCGGCGCCGCCGCCGAGACCGGACTCGACGTCGACGCGGTCGAAGCTGTCGCGCGGCGCGCAAACGATCGCACACGCTCCTTCGGCGTCGCCTTCGGCGGCTGCACCCTGCCCGGCGCCGCGGGACCGCTCTTCACCGTGACCGATGGGCAGATGGCGATCGGCCTCGGCATCCATGGCGAGCCCGGCATAGCGGAGCGCCCGATCGTGGCCGCCTCCGAACTCGCGACGATTCTCGTCGATCGGCTGATCGCCGAAGCGCCCGCGAATGGCGGCCCGCGCGTGGCAGCGATCCTCAACGGCCTCGGCAGCACCAAGCAGGAAGAACTCTTCGTGCTCTGGACAGCGGTTTCGGCTCTGCTGCGCACGCGCGGCTTTGAGATCGTCTCGCCGCTTGTCGGCGAATATGTGACGAGCCTTGACATGGAGGGTTGTTCGCTCACCCTCACATGGCTGGACGAGGAGCTGGAGCGCTTCTGGCTTGCACCTTGCGACACCGCCGTGCTGACAGTCGGCACTGTGACTGCGGCCCCCGCGGCGGATGCCGAAGCCGAGATCGAAGACGAAATCGCCGCCCCTGTCACGCCTGGGGCCCCCGCGTCCCAGGCGGCGGGACAGCGCATTGCAGTCGCCTTCACCGATCTCGCAGCCGCGCTGAAGGAAGCCGAGGCCGAACTGGGCCGGATCGACGCCGAAGCCGGAGACGGCGATCACGGCCAGGGCATGGCCCGCGGCTCGGCCGCAGCCGCCCAAGCAGCGCGTGACGCGGCCGAGGCCGGCGCGGGCGCGGCAAGCGTCCTTGCCGCAGCCGGCAGCGCCTGGGCTGATCGTGCCGGGGGCACCTCTGGAGCAATCTGGGGCCTGGGCCTCGCCGCCGCGAGTCGCACGCTGAGTGACCAGGCGGCTCCGGGCGCCGCCGATATCGGCCGAGCGGCGGGGCAGGCCCTGCAGGCCGTGCTGACGCTGGGGGGCGCCAGACCTGGCGACAAGACGCTGGTCGATGCTTTCCACCCCTTCGTCGAGCACCTCACTGGAGCCATCGCCGAGGGCCAGCCCCTCACCGCCGCCTGGACCAAAGCCGCGGAAGCGGCAACACGCGGAGCCGAAGAAACGGCCGGCTTGGTGCCCCGTCTTGGCCGCGCCCGCCCCCTCGCCGAGCGCAGCCTCGGCCACCGGGATGCGGGCGCCGTCTCCTTCGCTCTCTGCAGCCACACCGTCTTGAAACACTTGCCATGAAATACTTGGGAGAAACCGATGTCTGAACAGCCCTTCACCATCGTCATTGGCTGCGACGATGCCGGCACCCGTTTTCGC
>NZ_DATJJK010000053.1:0-23410 GCF_035492295.1 Acidisoma sp.
GGGCTTTGACGAAAATCTCCTCGCCGATCGACAGCGTGATCGGCCCGTCCAGCATCTGCTTCGCAGCCCAAAGGAAGCGGTTCATCCTATCGGAATTGTTGTGCGCATCGAGTGCGGCCTGATCCGCGAAACGGCCGATCACGGTAAAGACCGTGGGTTCGTTGCGATCCTGCACGATGCGGAATTCGATCGTGGCGCTCTCCTCGTCCCGCACGCTTTCGGCAAGATCAAGCAGCGCCTCCCGGATGGCCCGGTCATAGCCCGGCTTGGCGCGCAAAATGGATGTATTGGCAATCATGAGCGGAAGCGAGAATGGCACAGGCCACTGCGCCTCGCAACGCGCCCCCGGGGAAAGCCGGAAGCTTAGGTCCGGCGGTGGTTGAGGCGCAGAAATTCGACGATCGGCGCGACCATGTATCTCTGGATCGCGGCGCTCGTGTTTCCGAGAAATGTGGGAACGCCAAAACGGGTTTTGTGCATCGAGACCTCCATCTGTGCTCCGGCGGATCCTCCGAGCGGCGAAGGCCGCTCGATCTGCCGTGCTGCACCGCAACATAAACCAATGCGGAAGGACGATTCAAACGTTATAACGGTTTTAGTTCGCTATAACGTATCTCGGTTTTTCGGGGAGCCATGACGACGCGCATAACGGCTCCTGCCCCTCGCCTATCACAATGTGCCATGTTGATAGCGGTCTATGGCGCTTCGCTGGTAACCCGCTGGTTGGCAAAGGCCGGCATTATCGGCTCCTGTGCCATCGCCTGGTATGAGATTGTGGCGGCGCCCATGCTACGCCGGCGCCGCGGGGGCGTGAGCGTGCCAGAAGGGATCGACATGACGATCAAATCGAAGGATTTCAAAGTTGGTGCGGGTGACGAGGTCGATCTCAGCAAATGGCCGACCGTCGTGGAGCCGTTCTACAAGTCGAAAAAAGACTACAAGAAGTTGCTCGAAGATCACGTGAAGCGGCTCAGCGCGCTTCAGCAACTCCATTACGCGTCCAATCGCTATGCCGTGCTGCTGATCTTTCAGGCAATGGATGCGGCCGGCAAGGACGGGGCGATCAAGCATGTCATGTCCGGGGTCAATCCCCAAGGCTGCCAAGTGTTCAGTTTCAAGCATCCAAGCCCGACGGAGCTGCAACACGACTTCCTCTGGCGCACCACCCGCGATCTGCCGGAACGCGGACGGATCGGTATCTTCAACCGCTCCTACTATGAGGAGGTTCTAATCGCTCGCGTGCACCCTGACATTCTGCTTGGTGAGGGATTGCCTGACGCGCTGATCGCCGGGAAGGCGATCTGGCAAGACAGATATCGGTCTATCGTCGACCTGGAGCGGCATCTCCACACCAATGGCACCCGCATCGTCAAATTCTTCCTCCATCTGTCCAAAGATGAGCAGCGCAAGCGTTTCCTTGCCCGTATCGACGATCCGGACAAGAACTGGAAGTTCAGCACGGCGGATATCGAAGAGCGGAAATTCTGGGATCAGTACAGGACCGCTTACGAGGATTGCCTTGGCGCCACCAGCACAAGCGACGCGCCCTGGTACGTCGTTCCCGCGGATGACAAGGAGAATGCCCGCCTCGTTGTCTCCCAGATCGTCCTCGATACGCTGGAAGGGCTCGATATGGCCTATCCAAAGACGAGCCCCGAACGCCATCAGGAATTGCTGTCGATTCGCAAGCAGCTCGAGGCCTAAGAGCCGGGGAAGGCATGACGCCGCACGCCCCACGCACCAGCGAATGCTGCCAGATGCGCGCTCATGGCACGAAGGCGTTAGTCCCTCAGGACCGCCCCGATGCGATCGCGCGACGCATCCGCGCTCGGTGACGTGATGCCGCTAGCCTGTGACGTCGGCATCCGGACGATCATCTCCGAGAGCGATTTCCTCGTGCCAGACGCCGCTTTCATCCTGATATTCGATATGGGTCGTGTTGCCGGGTATGTGCTGCTCGGCGGCGACCCGCTTCGCGGCCGTCATTGCTGCGGTCTTGCTGGGAAAGGACTCGGAAAACACATCGCCGAGTTTATAGGCCCATCCACCGTCATGCTGGACAACCTTGTAGTGAATTTTGACCATGGATCAGACCTCGATAGACGTTGAACGGGCGCCTTGGCACCTCTCTTAGCGCCCAATCGCCGGCGCAGCCTAGCCAATTGCTGCGCCGGCAAGGGCCGTCTCCCGATCAGGCGAGATCGAAGCGATCGAGGTTCATCACCTTGGTCCAGGCCGCGACGAAATCACGCACGAATTTCTGTCGCGCATCGCCGGAGGCGTAGACTTCCGCAATGGCACGCAGCTGCGAATTGGACCCGAAGACGAGGTCCGCGCGCGTTCCCATCCACTTCACCGCACCAGTCGCACGGTCATGCCCCTCGAACACGTCCTTGGTGTCCGAGATTGACTTCCACTCCGTCCCCATATCCAGGAGATTGACGAAGAAGTCGTTGGTCAGAGTTCCCGGCCGGTCGGTGAGAACGCCGAGCTGCGACTGGCCGTGGTTTGCGTTCAACACGCGCATACCGCCGAGGAGAACCGTCATCTCGGGCGCCGTGAGCGTCAGCAATTGCGCTCTGTCGATGAGCAGCTCTTCCGCAGGAACACTGCCACCCGCCTCACGATAGTTGCGGAACCCGTCGGCTTTCAGCTCCAGCACCGCGAAGGATTCAACATCGGTCTGATCCTGGCTCGCGTCCGTGCGGCCGGGGGAGAAGGGAACATTGGTTTCCACACCCCCCGCGGCCGCCGCACGTTCCACAGCCGCCACACCGCCGAGCACGATGAGATCAGCCAGCGACACCCGCTTGCCGCCTGTCTGCGCCGTATTAAATGCCTGCTGGATCGCCTCAAGCTTGGCGAGCACCTGCGCGAGCTGCGGCGGCTGGTTGACCTCCCAATCCTTCTGCGGCGCCAGGCGAATACGCGCCCCATTGGCGCCGCCCCGCTTGTCGGACCCGCGGAAGGTGGAGGCCGAAGCCCAGGCCGTCGTCACAAGTTCGGCCACGGAGAGGCCGGACTCCAGGATCTTTGCCTTCAAGGCAGCCACATCCGCATCATCGATCAGCGGATGATCGACCGTGGGCACCGGATCCTGCCAAAGCAGTTCTTCGGTGGGGACTTCGGGGCCGAGGTAGCGCGAGCGCGGTCCCATGTCGCGATGTGTCAGCTTATACCAGGCACGGGCGAAGGCATCCGCGAACGCCTCCGGATTCTCGAAGAAACGACGCGAGATCTTCTCGTATTCGGGGTCGAAGCGCAGTGCCAGATCGGTCGTCAGCATGGACGGCGCATGGCGCTTTGATGGGTCATGCGCATCAGGCACCGCGTTCGCGCCGGCGCCATTCTTCGGTGTCCACTGGTGAGCGCCGGCCGGACTTTTCGTCAGCTCCCACTCATAGCCGAAAAGATTTTCGAAAAAGTTGTTGCTCCAGGTCGTGGGCGTCTCGGTCCAGATCACTTCGAGACCGCTGCCGATAGCATCTCCGCCCTTGCCGGAGCGATAGCTGCTCTTCCAGCCCAGACCTTGTTCCTCCAGGCCGGCCGCCTCGGGCTCCGGGCCGACAAGGGTCGCATCACCCGCGCCATGGGTCTTGCCGAAGCTGTGGCCACCGGCAATGAGGGCCACGGTCTCCTCGTCATTCATCGCCATGCGCGCGAAGGTTTCCCGAATGTCGCGCGCCGCTGCCAGCGGATCGGGATTGCCGTTCGGCCCCTCGGGATTAACGTAGATGAGCCCCATCTGCACGGCAGCGAGCGGCGTTTCCAGATGCCGATCCCCGCTGTAGCGGCGGTCGCCGAGCCAGGTATCCTCCTTGCCCCAATAGACGTCCTCTTCCGGCTCCCACACGTCAACGCGCCCGCCGCCGAATCCGAAGGTTTTGAAACCCATCGATTCCAGCGCACAATTTCCGGTGAGGACCAGCAGATCGGCCCAGGAGATCTTGTTTCCATATTTCTGTTTGATCGGCCAGAGAAGCCGGCGCGCCTTGTCGAGATTGACATTGTCCGGCCAGCTGTTCAGCGGCGCGAAACGTTGCGTCCCCGCCGAAGCGCCGCCCCGGCCATCGCCGATCCGGTAGGTGCCGGCGCTATGCCAGGCCATGCGGATGAAGAGCGGCCCGTAATGGCCGAAATCCGCCGGCCACCAGGGCTGCGAATCCGTCATCAACGCGAACAGGTCCTTCTTCAGCGCCTCATAATCCAGGCTTTTGAAGGCCTCGGCGTAGTCGAAGGTCTTGTCCATCGGGTTGGAGAGATCGGAGCGCTGGTGCAGCAACCACAGATTGAGCTGCTTGGGCCACCAATCCCGGTTCGAGCGGCCTCCGAAAAGCGCCGTCGGCACGGTGCCGTGTACGACCGGGCACTGGCCTTCGGTCTGGCTACCTGTTCCGTCCATGTCATTCTCCTTCTTTTCTTGTTTTATCGCGGCAGATTGCCGCGCAGGAGCGTCATGAGAAAAAGATGTGCTGGCTGCACAATGTTGTAGCGCCTAATCGGCCAGCCACGGACATCAGACGATTTCTCAGGCCCGCCTTCTCATGCGCTTGGTTCCTGCATGTCCCTGCTTGCAGCAAGGTAGCAGAGGGCAGAGAATGGAGGGAAGCTAAGAAACATAATCGAACCAATAAACAAAAACTATGGCGCGAATCAGGACGATTCGATGAACATCAGTAATCTGCGCTACCTCCTTGCGATCATCGAGCATGGCCATTTCGGCCGCGCGGCCGAGGCTTGCGGCGTCAGCCAGCCGACGCTCTCGGTTCAGGTCCGTAAACTGGAAGACACGCTCGGCATCACACTGCTGGAGCGGAACAGCCGGATGGTCGTCCCCACGGTCGCTTGCGAACGGGTCCTGGCCCATATTCGTGCGACCGTCATGGAGGCGGATCTGATCGTGGCGGAGGCTCGCAGCCTGCGCGATCCCCTGGCCGGGCGTTTCCGACTCGGCATCATACCGACACTCGCCCCCTATCTCCTGCCGCTGATTTTCGCTCCGCTACGCGAAACTCTGCCGCAGCTCGACATCGAGCCCTGGGAAGACCAGACCACCTCTCTCCTCAAGCGCCTGCGAGCAAACGAACTGGACGCCGTCTTGCTGGCGACCGAGACGGACGGCACCGATCTGGTCAGCCGCCGGCTTTTCTCGGAGCGCTTCCTGGCGGCCCTGCCGCCCCTGCATCCCCTGTCCTGCCGCGATGTCATCGCGGAGGCGGATCTTGGCCCCGATATTCTCGTGCTGACGGACGGCCACTGCCTCCGTCAGCAGGTTCTGGCGGCTTGCGGGCAGCGTGGCGCGACCACCGGCACCTTGCGTGCCGCCAGCCTCGCCACCTTGCTAAATATGGTGGCCGCCGGTTACGGCACGACGGTGATTCCAGCGCTCGCCGCAATTCCCGCGGAGGAAGCGGGCGTCGTTCTGCGGCCCCTAGCGACACGGACGAGCCGGACGATTCGCATCGCCTGGCGTGCGAGCTTTCCGCGCCGTGCGGCGGTCGAGGCGGTGGCTCAGGTCATCGAGGCCCGCCTGCACAACTTTACGATGGAAGAGGATCATGTCCCGGCCTTGATGGGGACCGAGAGCCTGTGCTGAACGTTGCCGGGAGTTTTCGCGCTTGAGCGATCATGACTTTCTCCGAGCAGATCTTTAAGAGAAACCGGAGACCGATGGCGACATCGGCCACGAGAGTGAGCCGGATTGGCAGACAGGAGCCCCCATGAGCAAGATGATCCATTCCATGATCCGCGTCCTGGACGAGGCGCGTTCGGTGAAATTCTACGGCGACATATTCGGCCTGTCGGTGGCCGACCGCTACCAGTTCGAGGGCTTCACCCTGGTTTATCTGCGAGGCGAAGGGGTCAGCTTCGAGCTCGAACTGACCGTCAATCACGGCCGTCAGGAGCCCTATGTGCTCGGCGATGGCTACGGGCATCTCGCCGTCGCGGTCGAGGATCTGGCCGAGGCGCATGCGCGCATGACAGAAAGCGGTGCCACCTGTACCGAGCCGCGCGACATGGCGCATGACGGGCAGAAGCTTGCCGCCTTCTTCTTCGTCACCGACCCGGATGGCTACAAAATCGAGGTTCTGCAGCGTTTCGGGCGGTATTCCTGACGACCCTGCACGACGCTTCCGCCGACATGCAGATCCGCCTTGCCGCACCGGAAAAGAGGGCATGATCACCATGGTCAGGCCGCTTAAACCAAATCAACACTCCCATCACGTTGCCTTGGCAACACTTTCCTGGAGTTCGATTTTTTCTGAAGCGTGAAGTACCTCATCAAAAATCTCGTGATGTGGCCTAGCGGCTTCGTGAGGTGAAATAGGGCTAAAAAACGTCAGCCTGGGTCTCCTTATGAAGGTCAGCGCGCAATCAAGCGCCAATACAATTGGAGACACATCATGCGTCACCTGCGTATCATCATGACCGCCGCTGCCCTCACCGCCCTTCCGCTCGCCAGCAGCTTCGCGGGTAACGGGTCCGACACGCCGCCTCAGACTCAGGGCGCCGCCGTGCCGGGCGCCTCCACGAGTTCCGGGTCCTCGTCCAACGTCACCTCCATGACGACCAACGGCACGGCCGGCGGCGGCATGACGACCAAAAGCGGCACCAAAGCCGGTGGCATGTCGCAGAAGAACCCTGTGATGTCGACCGGTGCAGCGCAGACCAACGGCTGAACCCGCTCGCCCGATCCCGGCATCGTCCCGGATACCGGGATCGGGTTCGTAGATCGTGAGCGTCAGCGCCCAAGGCTTTGTGATCAAGGGCGGATTTGCCTAAGCTCTCCCCGTGCGGGGAGAGAGGCTGACGATGATCGAACGCTATAACGACCATGCAGCCAACGAGCGCACCTTCCTTGCCTGGGTGCGCACCGCCCTTGCCATCATGGCCTTCGGCTTTTTGGTCGAAAAATTCGACCTTTTCCTGGAAGTGGCCGCCGCGTCCCTCAACCAGCCGAACTTTCCCCTCGGCGGACGCATCATCGGAGATGTGGCCGGCCTCGCCCTGATTGTGCTTGGCGCCGTTCTGATGGTGGTCTCAGCCGTGCGCTACCGCGCGGTACGCCGTGCAATCGCGGCGGCGGACATTCAGCAGAGCGGCGCCGGGCACGGCGACCTGCTGCTTGTCGGCCTGCTGGTGACACTCGGCTGCACCCTCTTCGTCTATCTCATCTATACGGTCGCAAAAACACTGTAGACTTAGGGCCGGTTCAGGGCCGCTCGCCGCGCGCGAGCCGCCCCTCGATCTCGAACAATACCGGCATGAGATCCGCGACACCGTCGATCACGTAGTGGGCGCCAGCGGCATTCAGACGGTCGATGGCGGCCGCGCGGCGGGCCACAAAATCGGCCGGTGCCAACGCCTCCGTCTCCTCCGCCGAGAGGCCGAAGACATTGCCGGTGACGGCAACGCCCACGGACCAGGCACCGGAATTGGTGCCTTCGGCGACACCCACCTCGGTATCGTCCACCTTCACCGCTCGCCAGGCCGGATAGGATTCGAGTTCCGTCAGCACGCGCCACATCAGGAACGGGCTGGGCCTTCCCTGGGGCGCGTCGCCGGTACAGGCCATGGCATCCGCGGTGAAGCCTTGCGCGGCCGCGCGGGGCAGAATGCGGTCCATAATCTCGCGCGTATAACCCGTGGTGCTGCCGATCTTCAGCCCCAGGGCGCGGATCGCTGCCGCCGTCTCGGCCGCACCGGGGATGAGATCCGCGTGATCCGCCGCGACCGCGATGTTCTTGGGCACGAACACCTCATAGACCGCGTCGATATCATTCTCGCCCGGCACATGGCCGTGGCGCGCTTCCCAAGCAGCGGCGATACGCGGCATGGCGAGAAGGGCTGCGACATGCGGGCGCTTGGCCATTCCCATGGGAATGCGCGCCTCAGCGATCGTCACCGCCACGTCGAATTCCGCGAATGCCTCCACGAAAGCGCCCATCGGCGCGCGCGAGCCGTAGTCCACCACCGTGCCGGCCCAATCGAAAACCACAGCCTTGAGATGGGTGAGAGACATGTCATTCATCCGTTTCTTGTCATGGACCGTGCCGAAAGGCGCGAGAGACCCGTCAGCACGATGAGGGTGGCGAAGCCGAGAAGAGCGGTCAGCGTTGCCGCGTCGAAAATGGCGCCGCGGTCGGAGAGGGCGAAGATCTGCACCGGCAGCGTTACCCAGCCGGGGGGGTAGATCATGATGGTCGCGCCCAGCTCACCCATGGAAAGCGCGAAGCTGAGCGAGAAGGCCGAGATCAGATAGGGGCTGAGCAAAGGCAGGGTCACCCGGCGCAGCCGGTAGAAGGGCCGGGCGCCGAGGCTTTCGGCGATCGCCTCGCATTCCACGGGGATGCGGGCAAGACCGGCGCGGAGATTGCCATAGGTGAAGGCGCTGACCAGCACGAAATGCGCGACGAGCACGATCCAGGGCGTGCCGTTTAGCAAAAGCGGCTTCTGGCTGAAGGCCACGAGCAGACCGAGACCGACCGAGACCGAGGGTACTGCGCTCGGCACGAAGAAGACGGCATCCAGCACCCTCGCGCCGCGACGCGGGAGACGGCGTAGCGCCAGCGCCGCCCAGGCGCCCGAAACGAGGGCCACGACACTCGCGATCAGGCCCGTCATCAGGCTCGTCGTCAGGCTGGCAAGGGAGTCGCCCTGAAACGCCGCGGCGTAATGGTCGAGCGTCAGCGCCGAGGGCAGGACGTTGTTCCAGGTCCGGGTAATGCTGGCGAGCAGGATCACGCCGATCGGCAGGCCGTAGACCACCAGAAAGAGCGGCACGACCACCGCCCAGATCGCGATCCGCGCGCTCTTAGACCAGACGAGCATGACTGCCTGCAAACTGACCGACGATGCTGCGATAGAGCGTATAGAGACCCAGCGAAAGCAGGACGTTGACAACCGCGATCGCGCAGGCGCCGGTGTAGTCGAACTGCTGGATGGCCTTCTCATAGACCAGCATGGGCAGGGTGATGACATCCTTGGCCCCGATAAAGAGCACAATGCCGAATTCATTCACCGTCAACAGCAGACAAAGGCTGCCGCCCGCGAGCAGCGCCGGCAAGGCAGCCGGCAGGATGATGCGGGAGACGATGCGGAACGGCTTGGCCCCCAGGCTGCTGGCCACTTCGAGCTGCGCCATCTCCATGGTGGCGAAGGCGGCGAGCAACGGCCGCATGACGAAGGGGGTATAGACCGTGATCTCCGCCAGGATCACGCCCCATTGCGAATAAAGGAAATCGACCGGCGGCAGGGGAAGCGCGAAAACATGCATCAGGCCTTCGTTGAGCAGTCCCGCCGAGCCGTAGACGAAGGTGAAGGCGAGCGTCACCAGAAAGGTCGGCAGGGCGATGATCGTGTCGATCACCCGCGAGGCGAGCCGCGCGCCTGGAAAGGGCACAAAGGCGATCGTGAGCGACAGGATGAAGCCCAGTACGAGGCAGCCCGCGGTGGAGGTGAGCGCGATGGTGATGGTGTGCTCCAGCCCGCGGGTGAATTGCCGCGAGCCCAGCGCCTCGAGAAAGGACGGCACGCCGTCAGCGAAGGCGGAGCCCGCGATCAGCGCCAGCGGATAGAAGAAGAGCAGCAGCAGCACGAGGAGCGGCGGCACAATCCAAAGCGAGAGACCGGCCCGTAAGCCTCGCCGCGGTGCGGCCAGGGTGAGGTCAGACATGGGGGCGATCCTCGGGCACCAATGTCACCTCGGAGGGATCGAAGAAGAGATCGAGCTGCGCGTCGTAGCCTGGGGGGCTCGGCATCGGCGGGCAGGTGAGCCGCAGCGTCTCGCCCCCGACCTGCACCGTGACATGCAACGCATCGCCCTGCCATTGCGTGGCGGTGACCGTCGCCCTCAGCTGGTTGGTGAGGCCCGGGCCAGGGGAGAGGCGCAGGTGATGCGGCCGGATGCAGAGAAGCGCGGCGCCGGCGCCTAATCCGTGCGGATTGTGGGCGCCGAGCCTCGCATCCCCGAAGGTGATGGTGCCGCCGCCCTGATGCATCACCGGCAGGAGATTGGCCCGGCCGAGGAATTCGGCCGCGAAACGGCTGGGCGGCGCTTGGAAGAGCGCCTGCGTCTCCCCGAAGGCCTGCAGCCTGCCGTCTTGCATGATGCCGATATGGTCGGCGAGCGTCAGCGCCTCGCTCTGGTCATGCGTAACATAAAGCACGGTGAGTTCGGGAAGATCGCGATGCAGCTTGGCGATTTCCTCGACCATACTGCGGCGGATCTGGGTATCGAGGGCGGAGAGCGGCTCGTCCAGCAGCAGGACCTGCGGCTTCACGGCCAAGGCCCGGGCGATCGCCACACGCTGCTGCTGGCCGCCCGAAAGTTCGCGCGGAAGGCGCTTGGCATAGCGCGCCATGCCAACCAGTTCCAGACATTCAGCCACCCGCCCCGCGATCAGGCGGCGGTCGGCCCCCTGCGCGCGCAGACCGAAGGCCACATTCTCCTCCACCCGCATGTGGGGAAAGAGAGCGTAATTCTGCACCACCATGCCGATCTTGCGGTCATAGGGCGGCAGATCGGTCACGTCCCGGTCGCCGATCAGGATACGCCCGCTGGACGGCCGCACAAAACCCGCAACCGCGCGCAGCGCCGTCGTCTTGCCCGAGCCTGACGGCCCGATCAGGGCGACGATCTCGCCCGGATGGACCGTCAGATTCAGGTTGGAGAGAACAGTGAGGCCGCCGTAGGCGACGGAGACATCCTCGAACTGGATCCGGCTGGCGCCGGCGGCGGTCGCGACCCGCGCGACAGTCTGCGCGGCGACGTGCGACCCGGTCCCCATAATGGCGGCCTCGCTCATCAGTTGGCAGTCGCGTCGTTATAGGCGGAAACGTCACTCTTGAGATCGGCAAGGATCGCCGACCAATCGGGCGACCAAACGGTCACACCCTGCATCATGGCCTGCATTTTCTGGTAGTTCGCGTCAGTCGGCGTCACGTCCGAGCGCACCGGGAGACCCTGCGCTACGGTGCTCACCGTTTCCTGCGCATCCTTGCTAAGCAGGAAGTCGATCAGCTTCTTTCCGTTTTCGCTGTGCGGAGCACCAGCCACGAGGCCGATATAGTAGGGTAGCGCGAAGGCGGTTTTGCGACCATCGGGGCCGGCGGGGAAGAAGACCTTCACATTCGGATTATCGGCCGACTGCGCCAGGTTCATCTGCAGATCGCCATTGGCGACATAAAGCTCGCCCTTGTTGACGAGAGCGGTGAGCTTACCGGTGGAGGCCGAGGGGCCGCGATTATTGGCCTGCAGCTTCTTCAGATAGTCCAGACCTGCCTGCTTGCTGCCGAAGGAATGAAAGACCTGCAGCATGAAGGCGGTGCCGTCACCGGCCTGACCCGGGGTCGAATATTGCAGCTTGTTCTTGAATTTGGGGTCGAGCAGATCGGCATAGCTCGCCGGGGCCTGCTTCTGCACATCTGCGTTGTAGATAAAATCCGGATAGTTGTTGACCATGGCATAGTAATCGCCCTTGGGGTCCTTGTCCGCCGCAGGGATCGCCTCCGCGCCGGCCGGCGTGTAGGAGGCGAGCAGCCCGTCGGCCGCGGCCTTCTGCATGAAGGGCGGCAGCGTCACGAGAACATCGGCCTGGGTATTGGATTTTTCGCGCGCGAGACGATCGACCACGCCGCCGGAACCGCCCTCGACATACTGCACTTTGATGCCGGTCGCCTTTGTGAAGGCGTCAAACTCCTGGGCGAACCAGTTCGGGCTGCCGTCGTGCAGCCCGTCCGCGCTGTAAATGGTGACAACCCCCGACGCGGCATGGGCAGAGCCTGCCAGGGTTACAAAGAGAAGGCCCGCTGCCAACGAAAGTCCTGCGCGCATGACTATGCCTCTTTTTGGGAGGAGCGGGCCTGCGGGCGATCCGCGAGCCATATCCCCGTGGTGCCGGCGATGGCTTGCCGCTTGGCGCAGATCATTTGCGTGAATGGGAGAGTAAGTAAAATCTATTTAATTTATGAAATCCAAAAAGAAACTTATGCACCCTTGATAGTCCTAACACGAACTCACGTGAATTGACACAGTATTGTCACACAACTCAGCTGGGCATCCTGCTTATTCTATGCGCAGATTGGAGAGTTTTTGCGACCGCAGGCGCGGATCGTGCGAGCGGATTGTGACAGGCCTTCCTGCCAGAATCTCGTCGCAGCGCGCCAGCGTATCCTGCGTCAGGCGGCGCATGGCCTCCACCGTGAAAAAGGTGAGATGCGGGAAGAGGATGACATCGGGACGCCCGAAAAGCGGGCTCATCACATGCCCTTCTCTCGCCAACGGCTCGGACGAAAACACATCGAGCCCGACACCGCCGAGTTGGCCGGCCAGCACCGCCTGCACCAGCGCCGCCTCGTCGATGATGGCGCCACGCGAAGCATTCACCAGGATCGCCGATGCGGGAAGGCAGGCGAGCGCCGCTGCGTCAATCAGCCCCCGCGTCTTGTCATTCAGCACGGTGTGGATAGAGACCATGTCGCATTGTCGCAGCATGGCGTGAAGGTCGGAAACCTTCTCGACGCCCACCGCCGCCATCGTCGCCTCATCAACGCCAGGATCGCAGGCGAGCACGCGGGCGCGAAAGCCTTGGCCCGCCATGCGCGCCATGCTGCGGCCAATGCGCCCGAAGCCGACGAGCCCCAGCGTCGCGCCCGCAATGTCGCGGCCGAGCCAGCGGCTCTCCGGCCAAATCCAGCCCTGCTCCTGCATGGCGCCACCGATGGCGGGCAGGCGCTTCATCAGCGCGATCATCAGGGCGAAGGCGCCTTCCGCGACCGTCTCCTCCGCGTATTCCGGCACATTCACGACCGGAATGCCGCGGGCCGAAGCGGCCGGGATGTCGATCGCGTCGATCCCGACACCGTATTTCACGATGCCACGGAGCCTGGGGGCAGCGGCGATCACCCGCGCGGTCACGGGCGTATAGCACATGAGCAACAGGTCGGCGTCCGCGACCGCCGCGCAGAGCGCGTCCTCGCCGATGCCATCAGGGAGGATGACCAGATCGACGCCACGGGCCCGCAGCCCGGCATCGATCTCCGGGCATTCCAGTTCGGCGTCCGTACGAACGGCTTTCATCGGCTTTCCTCCAGCACTGCGTCCGTCACGATGGTCAGCGCCCGGTCCAGATCGGCGCGCGGGATCACCAGTGGGGGCGAAAGAGTGAGCACATTGCCCTGGCTGATCTTGAAGCTCAGCCCCGCTTCCAGGCAGCGGTAATAGATGCGCTCGGCCCGCGCATTGTCCGGCGCCATGCTCTCCCGATCAGTCACGATCTCGACGCCGAACAGCAAGCCGCGCCCGCGCACATCGCCGACATGGGCCGAGCGGCCCATCAATTCGCCCATGCGGCCCAGCGCATGGGCACCGAATTCTGCCGCCCGCTCCACCAGACCGTCGTCCCGAATGATGGCGATGGTGGTGAGCGCTGCCCGCGCGGTGACGGGGTTCTTCTCATGCGTGTAATGGCCGATGGCGTAATCCCCCGCGACATCGAGATCGCGCCGGGCGATGCAAGCGGCAATCGGCAGGATTCCGCCGCCCAGCGCCTTGCCGACAACCAGGATATCCGGCGTCACGCCATCATGTTCAGAGGCGAAGAAACGCCCCGTCTTGCCCAGGCCGGTCGGGATCTCGTCGAAGATCAGCAGTGTGCCATGCCGGTCGCAGGCTTCGCGCACGGCGCGCCAGAAGCCGGGCGCCGGCGGATTGGGGGTCGCCCGCATCGGCTCCGCCACCAGGGCCGCGAAATCCCCTTCGCGGCCCAGCACGTAGGAGATCATGCTGGCGCAGGCACGCGCCGAGTCCTCCAGGGAATTGGTGCCGTAAGGGCAGTGGTGGCTGGCCCAGGGCGCGACATGCTCCGTGCCCGGCAGCAGAGGCCCCGCGATGCCGGAGCGGAAGGTTGCCTCACCCCCTACACTCGCGGCCCCGAACCCGGCACCGTGAAAGGCATCCCAAAAGGAGAGCGTCTTGAAGCGCCCGGTGGCAGCACGGGCGAGTTTCAGTGCAACTTCTACCGCGTCCGAGCCGCCGGTCGTGAAGAGCACCTTCCCCAAATCGCCGGGGGCGAGGTCCGCCAAAGTCTCGGCCAGTTCCACCGCAGGTTCGCACGTGAAGCGGCGTGGCGCGAAGCTGAGGTCGTCCATCTGCTTGGCGATCGCCGCCTTCAGGCGCGGATGACCGTAGCCGATGTGATGAACGCTGTTGCCGTGGAAATCCATATAGCGCCTGCCGGCAGTATCCTCGATCCAGATGCCCTCGGCACGCGCAATGGCGGTGAGGCAAGGGCTGGACAGGCTTTGGTGCAGGAAGGCGGCCGCGTCCCGCCGCAGCAGCGACTGTGTTCTTGCGTCATCAAGACCGGCAGACCAACGCTCGCGCGCGTCCGATCGGTTCGATTCGCCTTCGGTATGGACAATGGACATGGGGCGCGTCTCCGATCAGGCGGCGAGGCGCGCGCGTTCCGCGATCGCCTCCTGCGGGGGGGCAGCGCTTGCGACCCCCATCTCGGCGAGGGAGGCGCGTGCAGCCTCCACCACCCGGCGCATGACAGGCTCATCCATATAGCCGATGCAGCCGACCCGGAAACTGTCCACGACCGTCAGCTTGCCGGGATAGATGATGAAGCCCTTATCCTTCATCAGCCCATAAAACCGGCCGAAATCGAAATGCGGATCACCTGGGCAGAAGAACGTGACGATGATGGGCGAAAGCCAGCGGTCCGGCAGCAGCGTCTCGAACCCTGCCTGCCGCATGCCGGAAACCAGCATATCGCGGTTTGCAGCATAGCGTGCGCCGCGCGCGGCGACCCCGCCTTCCGCGCTATGCAGGCGCAAGGCCGTGATGAAGGCGGCGACCACATGTGTGGGTGGCGTGAAGCGCCACTGCCCGGTCTCCTCCATCGCGCGCCACTGCGCATGCAGATCGAGACTGAGGGAATGGCTGCGACCTTTCGCCGCTTCCAACTCGGTCTTGCGGGCAATGACGAAGCCGAAGCCGGGCACGCCTTCGATGCATTTATTGGCCGAGGAGACGATGGCCTCGTAGCGGAAATTCGTCGCAACGGCGCCGAAGGCGCTCATGGAATCGACCAGCAGCTTTCGCTCTGCGTCATAGACCGCTTCCGATATCTCGGCCACGGGATTCAAGATTCCTGAACTCGTCTCACAATGCACGACGGTCACATGGGTGATGGCGGGATCGGCCGCGAGCGCGGCGGCGACCTCCCGGCCGCGCGGCGGCAGATAGTCTCCCTTGTCGATCACCACATGATCGCGCCCAAGATAGCCGAGGATTTGTGCGGCCCGCTTGCCATAAGCGCCATTGGCGAGAACGAGGACCTTGCCCTCCTTCGGCACGAAAGAGGCGAGCATGGCCTCCACCGAGGCCGTGCCGCTGCCCTGCATCGGCACGCAGTCGAAGTCTCCGGCGTCATCGCCGATCATGGCGAGGAGAGAACGGCGCAGCTCTGCCGTGAGCGCGCGGAAATCCGCGTCCCAGGAGCCCCAGTCCCTGAGCATCGCCTGCTTGACCGATGCGGACGTGGTCAGCGGACCCGGCGTCAGCAGGTAAGGCTCGCCGCGTGCCGGCGGCGGAAAGGGCTCCGTGATCCGGTCAAAGGTCGCAGCCGACATGGGGGTCTCCATCCGAAGGATCGTTCCCGCACCATCCGACAGTTAGGAGCATCTGAAAAATCGCTATTTTGGATTGAATCATAAATTTCATCGATGTCCGGGCGCGGGCAAGCTATTTGCATCGAGAAAATCGTTCGGATCGACTGATCCATTGACCCTGCTTACTGAGGACGCCCATGCGCTACGTCCAGCTTCGCGCCTTCCACTATGTCGCGATTTATGGCGGCTTCTCCCGCGCCGCGAACGAATTGCTGCTGACCCAGCCCGCCATCTCCGACCAGGTGCGCAAGCTGGAGGAGGAATACGACATTCTCCTTTTCAGCCGGCAGCGCAAGCAAGTGGTGCTGACACCGGCGGGCGAGCAGCTTCTCGCCATCACGCGGCGAATGTTCGAGACCGAGACCCAGGCGCTGGAGTTGCTCTCCGAATCCCGGGCGTTGCGGTCGGGCCGGCTCTCCATCATGGCCGATGCCGTGCATCACGTGCTCCATATCCTCACCGCCTTCCGGCTCCAGTATCCGGGGGTCAAGGTGGTTGTCCGCAGCGGCAATACCGAGACGGTCACCAAGGCACTGATGAGCTACGAGGCGGATATCGGTGTGATCGGGGACATGCCGCCGATGCGCGATACTGAAGTCATCCATCTGAATTCGAGCCCGATCGTCGCCTGCGTGGCCGTGGGGCATCCGCTGGCGGCCGCCGGATCGGTGAGCCTTGCCGACCTCCACCCCTATCCGCTCGTGGCCCGCGAACAAGGGTCAAAAACGCGCAAGAAGGTGGAGGACGCGGCGCATGCCAGGGGCATCACGCTCAGCTTCGCAATCGAGGCCGAGGGACGGGAAGCGATGCGCGAGATCCTGGCCATGGGCCTCGGCGTCGGTTTCGTGTCGGAGGCCGAATTCGGGCATGACCCTCGGCTTGTCCGGCTCCCCATCGACGGAACCCCGATGGCAATGGACGAGGTCATGATCTGCCTGAAGGAACGCGCCGAGGCCAAGACGATTCGCGCCTTCCTGAAAACGGCACGCGGGCTGGAGACGGCACCAGCACATCGCGTCATTATTGACGCGTAAGAGAGACTTGTCCAATCCTGCCGAATTAGCCATAACCATGACGTAACGATAGAGTTCTTACTCTCATTTTGGACCCGGGAGGCTACTCGAAAGCAATCGATTTTCAGGATTTCGACCCTACCGAGAAATCCAGCTATCGCATCGTGCCCATCCTTTCCATGGACCAAAGCATGGATAACGAACTGCAACGGGATAACCCATGCCTGCAGCTTTAGACGTCATTACTGAATTCTCAAATTCTTATTCTATATTTAAGTCGAAACCACAGATTACGGTGTGTCGTAACGCTGTCTACATGCCTCTCACCACCGTTCCGCCGGATCTTGATCCCAATTGGGGAATATACGATGAAGATGGTCTTCTTGTGGCCGCATCGTCACTTGCGAAAGGTCCTATCAGAAGAACCGTAGGACAGTCGTTCTTTCAGGATCTGAGCAATATCGAACTCGCACAAGCGCCAGCGGAAAAGTACATCTATGGCGGGTTCATCGTGAGCCACTACGGTCACTTCTTGATGACGACTCTGTCGCGGTTCTGGCTCAGTACGGAAGAAGACTTAGCCAGTTACAGAATTCTCTGCCATGGAGCCGGGTCACCGCAAGGTTGGTTTTCACATCCTTTCATTAAAGAAATTTTCTTCTCATTGGGCTTAACCGAGGAGAATTTTGTCTCATTTGATACGCCAACGGTTATCCCTCACTGCATCATCCCAAGCAGCAGCTGCGTGGAGCACTTCTACGCCCACCAGGTTTTTTCTGATTTAGGGAATAGTATCGGCAGCAAGCTCACCGCAAATTCCACTTCGCAAAACTATGGAAAGCTAGTTTATTTCTCCAAGCATCTTTTGTCTCGTGGCGTGCAGGGACTCGTTAACGAAATCGAACTCTGCGAGCATCTGGACCGTGCCGGGGTGGAGATTCTTTTCCCCGAGCGTCTGTCCATATCGCAGCAAATTTCAGTTTACCAGGACTACGCTGTAGTCATGGCCTGCGTTGGCTCGGCCCTCCATACCTCCATATTGACAAAACCATCGGCGAGTCTCGTTTGCCTCAGTCTCGCCGATCGCATCAACTCAAACTACGGCCTCATCGATTCTGTGAATGGAAATCGATCTATCTACCTTCATCCCGAAGTGCAGATGGTGGAAAGAGCGCCGGATTCGCGGTTTGACGCGCAAGTGCGGCTACTCGACCCCAAAAATGTGGCCGAAGGCATGTTGCGGCACGCTGACCGACTGATGTCCAGCAAAGAACCGCCCCCCCTAGCACGACAATCGAGCCTTGCCACCAAGGTCGCGATCGGAAGACAAAACAGTCTGATCAACAGTTCAGACCGATACAAAACGAATTTTTTTCAGGATATCTCTGGAGACCCCGAGTTCATCCCCGTCATCGCTTTCGCCCACGCAGCTTTCACCGGCGATGTGGAAAATAGCTTGGGTGCAATCTGCTCCTTGCCACCTGGCCACAACATCCAGGGCTTTTGGATTGACCCCTCTTGCTGTCGAGATTTTGATCTTTGGTATCGTGCTCAATCCGCCGATGGGAAGTGGTCCGAATGGATGAGTGATGGTGCGTTTGCCGGCACGAGAGGACTGGGAGAAGATCTGATCGGGTTTTCGGTTAAGATAGGAGAACGACTTTGTAACAGCCTTACCCTGACGCTGATCGGGAGGTTCGACCCGCACAGGGACGCCATCCTCGTCTCGGGAGGCGAGAATTGCGTCGATCCTTCGAGCGAGCAACATGCACTGTCCGGATTTCAGCTGATCCTGCGATCAAAGCCGCTGGTCATTGCTTCCTTATGACATATGCCAAATTCTCTTCGATAATGTGCAGTCAGAAGCGAGTGAACGGCGCCAGCGGGCCTGTGGATAAGGACGCCCCCCAATCTCGAAACCCAGGACGAAGCCTTAGGAGCGAATAATTCGTCAGCGATCTTAGGAAATTTTCTTGGCGACGCCCCACTTGTGCCGCTCAGGTGGCACGGAAACAACCTTAGACAAATAGTGTTTCACTTTTTGAGATTATACCGAATGGCGGCATCTTCGCCGAGAATCGGGATATCCAGGCTGCATTCAAGCGGCTAGAGACCTTAGAAGTGAAGAAAAGCCGGGAGGATGCCATGACGCTTTTCCGCCGCCTGCGGGCTGCTGCCATGCTGGCGGCCCTCCGTGCTGCCATCATACTCATCCCGGCCGCCCACGCCCAGGATGCCCCAGACGAACTCGCTCTTCCCGGTCTGCAAAGTGACGCCGCAACCTTTCAGAGCAGGATCGCGGCCGCCTATCCCGCGGGCGTCCCGGCGGCGAAGCTGACGCAGGCCCAGACGGATGCGCTCGCGGCGTTGAAGGCCCAGGATTATGTCCGCGCCATCCCGGCCATCAAGACGATCCTTGCTGCACAACCGGAGCAGGACGCGGCAGCGCGTTGGCAACTCTGGCTCGCCCTTGCCGAAGGCGAACTCGCGCTCTCCCCGCCGCAGCCGAAAGAGGCACTGGACGCCGCCTGGATCGCCTTCACGACCGTCGACACGAGGAGCGCCACCGCCGCCGCCGATCAGGCCAGGGCACTGAACGTCATGCGCCAGGCCTTGGCCATCCTTAAGGAACCAGTACCCGAAGTGCATGTTCTGGCCGCCATCGCCCGGCGCCAGCCGAAGGATAGCAAAACCCAGGCCGAACTGACCCGCCTCCGGCAGGAACTCGGCCTCGTCTTCGACGGACTCACCACCGATGCGGAATCCTTCCCGACCCGTGCCTGCATCCGCTTCCTGGGTGATCCGTCATCCTCACCCGACTTCCACCCGGGGGACTGGGTAAGCTTCGATCCGCCCGTGAAGGACGCGGCTGTCACACTCGAAAGCCGGCAGATCTGCGTCACCGGTCTCGCCGCGGGAACGACCACCCGGGTCATTTTCCGCCATGGCATGCCGGGCGACGGCGGGCTCTCCATGCAGGCGGACACGGTGGTGCCGGTCGCGATGCCCGACCGCTCGCCGCGCCTCGTCTTCGACGGCGCCCGCTACCTGCAACCGAAAAGCGACCAGGCAACCGTCGCGCTCGACAGCGTCAACCTTTCCGCGGTGAAGCTGCAACTCGTGAAGATCGGTGAGCGCAACCTGCTGCATGTGATGCAGACCTATCCGCCCGGCGCCAGCGGGATCGACAGCTACGGCGCGCAGGATCTGGCGCAGAATCAAGGCAAGACCGTCTGGACGGGAAAGGCCGACGTCGCGCATTTCGCGCGCAATGCCCTCAACCATACCGTGCTGCCCCTGCCCGCGGCGCTGAAGGAAGCCGGCCTCTATGCCTTGATCGCGACGCCCGGGGACGGCACGCCCTTTGCCGATGGCGGGGCGCCGGGCGCCGTGCAACTTATTCTACGCACCGATCTCGCCCCGACCCTTTGGCACGGCGCCGATGGCGATACCGTGCAGATCCGCAGCTATCAGAGTGGCCTGCCGGTGCCGGCCGTGACCGTCGATGTCATCGCGCAGGACAATTCCATCCTGGCGACGGCCGCGACCGATCATGATGGCATTGTCCGTTTCGCGGCCCCGCTTCTCGCGGGCAATGGCGGGCAATCCCCCGCCGCCCTGCACATCCATGGAGCGGACGGAGATTTCACCCGGCTGGATCTCGCGGCCCCCGATTTCGACCTGTCCGACCGTGGCGCTTCAGGCCTGCCGCAGCCGGGGCCCATCGATCCCTTCATCTGGACCGATCGCGGCATCTATCGGCCAGGCGAGACAGTGCAGGTCATGGCCTTGCTGCGCGACGAAAGCGGCGCACCCACCGACCTGCCGCTGCACCTCATCGTGACCCGGCCCGATGGTCGCGTATTTCAGGACAGCGTGCCGCCGCGCGCGGCCGGCGCCTCGATCCATCAGGCGGTGACCCTCTCCTCCGGCGCGCAGTTCGGCACCTGGGACATCGCGCTCAAGACCGATCCGAAAGGCCCCGCGATCACCGACCAGACATTTCAGGTCGATGCTTTCGTGCCGCCGCGCCTCGCGGTGGAGTTTGCGCCCAACACGCCCAAGGTGCTGGAACCTGGGCAGACCACCGGTCTGCCGGTCGATGTCCGTTTCCTCTACGGCGCGCCGGGGAACGATCTGTCGGGCTCCGCCAGCGTCAATATCCTTCCTGATTCACAGCCTTTCCCGGACTTCACGGCGTTCCGTTTCGGCCTGAGCGAAGACACCTTCTCGGGCAACCAGACGCAGACCGATATCGCGGCGACCGACGATCAGGGCCATACGTCGGTCCCCGTTGATCTCTCCAAACTGCCGGATACGAGCGTCGCCCTGCAGGCCCAGATCACCGCCACGGTGAATGACCCGGCGGGCCGCAGCGTCGCGGCCACCACCACCCTGCCGATCCGCCCGGCCTCCGCCATGATCGGCATTGCCGAGGATTTTTCAGGCGATTCGGTCAATGCAGATACAAGCGCCGGCTTCCGCATTGTCGCCGTCGGGCCCAACGGCAAGCGCGTCGCGATGCCAGTGCAACTCCGCCTTGTGCGGCAGACGCCGGACTGGCGCCTCTCAGTCGCCAACGGTCAGGCGCGCTACGAGACCGTCTGGCGGGATGAGCCCGTGGACAGCCAGGACATCACGCTTCCGGCGAACGGAGCGCCGCTCGCCTACAGCAAATCCCTGCCCTTCGGCCGCTACCGGTTGCAGGTGCTTCAGGCGAATGGCGGCATCGCGGCCAGTTCCGTCATCTTCTATTCCGGCTGGGCCTTTGGCGACAATCCGGATGTCCCGGCCCGTGTCTCCGTCCGCGCCGACCGCGATCATTACGAGCCGGGCGATACCGCGCTGATCCATGTCGAGGCGCCCTATACGGGCCCCGCCACCTTCCTGGTCATGACCGACCGGGTAAAGCGGCTGATCGACCTCACCCCATCCTCGCCCAGTTTCGACGTGCAGATTCCGGTGACGTCCGATTGGGGACCGGGCGCCTATGTCGGTGTCCATGTCTTCCGCCCCGGCACGCCCGCGACTGACACGGCGAAGGCCGTTGCCCCGGCGCGCGCCATCGGCCTCACCTGGGTGGCGCTCGATCCCAAATCCCGCACGCTGCCGCTTTCGATCCAGACCAAGCCGATCTATCGGCCGCGCACAACCGCGATCTTCTCAGTCAAGAGCACGCCCGGCGCCTGGATCACGCTCGCCGCCGTTGATGAGGGCATCCTGGCCCTGACCAATTTCCAGTCACCCAATCCCCTGGCCCATTTCTTCGGCAAGCGCATGCTCGGCGTCGGCATTCATGACGATTTCGCGCGGCTCCTGGCGCCCGCAGGCGATGCCAACACAATCCTTCGCCAGGGCGCGGGCGGCGATATCGATGTCTCCTCCGCGCCCATTCCTCAGAAGATCGTCTCGCTCTTCGCAGGGCCGGTGCAGGCGGGGCCGGACGGCATCGCAAGCTTCCCGCTCGATCTCCCCGATTTCGACGGCACCCTTCGCCTCATGGCAGTCGGCTGGGACGGCAACAGAAGCGGCAGCCTTTCGACGGACATGGTGATGCGGGAGCGCGCGATCGTGGAGCCTCTGCTGCCGCGCTTCCTGGCACCGGGCGATCAGGCGCAGATCGGCATCATGATGCAGAATCTGGAACTACCGCCTGGTCAGTTCGCCCTCCATGTCACAGCCTCGGACGGTCTTGGCCTGACGGGCGGCGACCCTGCCCCTGTTATTCTCGCCGCCCAGCAGCGGCTGGTTGTGCCCATCGCGCTATCCGCCAATGCGGCGGGGATGGGGGACCTGACCGTGACGGCGGAGGGCCCCGGCGGGTTTCACGTGAAGCATGACACCCGCATCAGCATCCATTCGGCGCGGCCCGCGGTCGCCCAGGTGACGCCACTCAGCCTGCCCCCGGCGACGACCCAGACGATCAAACCAGATGCCTCCGGCTTCATCCCTGGCACCTGGACGGCCAGCGCCACCTTCGGACTCGGCGTTCGATATTCCGCCGCAGCCATGGTCCAGGCGCTGGAGGACTATCCGCTGGACTGCCTGGAGCAGCTGACCAGCCGCGGCCTGCCACTCGCCATGCTGCAAGGTGCTGCGGCAGGGCCGCAACCGGCCGCTCATCTGCAGCAGGTCGTCTCGGCGCTCGGCGACCGGCAGCGCTATGACGGCTCCTTCGGCCTCTGGTCCGCCAATGGCGAGGCCCAACCCTGGCTGACGGCTTATGCGACCGACATGCTGCTGCGCGCGGCGCGGGCGGGGGCCGCCGTGCCGCAGCCGATGGTGGATCAGGCGCTTGGCTGGCTGACCTCGGAAGTGGCGCAGCCACCCTCGAGCCCGGATGACTACGCGGCCCAGGCCTACGCCCTCTATGTCCTTGCGCTGGCCGACCGCGCTCCGGCCGGGGCAATCCGCGTGGCCGCCACCGATCTCGCGAACGAGCCCACGCCGCTCGCCCGTGCCCAGATCGGCGCGGCACTCGCCCGGCTTGGCCAGGCCGACCAGGCGCGCGCCATCTTCACCGACGTGCAGGCCGACCCTGGACGCCGGCCCTGGGACGGCGACTACGGCAGTGCGCTCCGCGATCAGCTGGCGACCGCGGTGCTCATCGCCGAAAGCGGCCTGATGCCGAACCGCCTCGCTGGCATCCGACAGGCACTGCCCGGCCCTGATCTCAACCCCGACACGCTCAATACCCAGGAACAGGCCTGGGCCGGGGC
>NZ_DATJJK010000054.1:0-25745 GCF_035492295.1 Acidisoma sp.
ACCCGCATCGGCGCCTTCGACCATCTGGCCTACACGGCCGGCGAGACGCTGATGCTGCAACCCCTGGCCAATATGGATATTGCGACAGCCCATCGTTTCCTGGAGACCCGCTTCTGGGGCGCTTTGACGGCAGCGAAATACGCGGTGCCAATGATCCGGCCGGGTGGCTCCATCACCTTCACCTCGGGCGTTGCGGGCGAACGGCCGCCGGGCGCTGGCTGGTCTCTCGGCGCCAGTATCTGCGCCGCCATGGACGGGCTCACCCGGGCGCTGGCGCTCGAACTCGCCCCGCTACGCGTCAACCTCGTCTCGCCCGGCTTCGTGCGCACGCCGCTCTGGCGGGACATCGAGGAAGAGGCGCGGGAAGCGCTCTTTGCCTCGGCCGGCGCCAAGCTTCTCACCGGCCGCGTCGGCGAGCCGCAGGAGATCGCGCAAGCCTATCTCTTCCTCATGCAATCCGGCTTCACCACCGGCCATACCCTGGTTCTGGATGGAGGTGGGCGCCTCGTCTGATCGTGTTTCATTGAACTGTCACCGAGCCTCGCTTGCTGCAAACAAACGGTTCGTTAGAGGTCTTCCTTAACTCCCTCCAAAGGAAACTCTCGGTGGCTTCAGACATCGTCTCCAGTGGCATGACCCTTTCGGGTGCTACCATCGCCAGCGGCACAACCTACGACGTTCTTTCCGGCGGCACGCTCGAAAGCAGCACCATCGCTTCGGGCGGTAGCGTCATCATCGAGATTGGTGCCGCAGACAGCGGCACCACCATTCAGGCGGGCGGCATGGAAACGCTGTCCGGTTCCGCCGCGGGAGACGCGGTCTACGGGACCCAGTTGATCAGCGCGAGCGGCGCCATCGCGACCGGCGAGACGATCTACAACGGCGGCAGCATCGACCTCTTCCTCAAGGGCGGCGTTGTCGCGGATACGACGATCCTTTCCGGCGGCACGCTCGCCATCAGCGGCAATGCGATCACATCCGACACCACGATCAATGCCGGCGGTGTCATCGAACTCGAATCACCGAAAGCGCAGCTGCAAGGCAGCGTCGTCTTCAACGGCGCCGGCGAGATCGTTTTCACCGATGTCAGCAGCGCGGGCTATGGCGAGCTCGGAGTCATCTCCGGCTTCGCCGCCGGCGCGGCGATTGACGAGCAGGCGATCGGCACCGGCGCCACGCTCTCCACGAATTATACGAGCGGCGTGACGACGGCGACCATCACCAGCGGCGCGACCACCGAGACGCTCTTCTTCTCGGGCAATGTCACGAGCCTCGGCCTGATCGCCGATGGCACGGGTGGCGTGGAACTCGTCTATGGCTCTGGCGGCACCTCCATCCCCACATCGGGAACGGTTGTGACCGTCGCATCCGGCGCCACCAGCGTGGGCGCGGTCATCGGCAGCGGCGTGACCTATGAGGTCGCCTCCGGCGGGCGCATCCAAAGCGCCACGATCGAGGCGGGCGGCACGGCGATCGTCAACGGCACGGATCTCGATAGCACGATCCTCTCCGGCGGCTTCGAACTTCTCTCCGGCCGCGCCCAGGGCGACAGCGTCTATGGCGTGCAGGAGTTGAGTGCCAGCGCTGCGGCCGTCACGGACGAAACCATCCATGCCGGCGGCATCGTCGAGCTGTTCCTGAAAGGCGCGACGGCCGAAGGGATGACCATCGACGGTAACGGGTCTCTCGTCATCAGCGGCAATGCCGTGGCCGAAGATATCGTCATCAGCAATGGTGGTCTGGTCGACCTCCAATCGCCGAAGGCGGAGCTCGAAGGCGGGATCACCTTTGCGGGTGGCGGTACCATCGCGCTGGATGCCGTATTGAGCGCGGGTTACGGCGACCTCGGCACGATCAGCGGCTTTCAAACCGGCGGGGTGATCGATGACCGCGTGATCGGCACCGGTGCCACGCTTTCGGCGACCTTCGCGGATGGGGTGACGACCGCGACCATCACCAGTGGCTCCACCGAGCAGAGTTTTACCTTCGCCGGCGACCTCACCTCCGGTCTCGCGCTGACGCCCGATCAGACCAGCGGCACGGCGTTGGTCTATGTCCCGTGCTTCGCCGAAGGTACCCGTATCGAGACGGCGCGCGGCGCGGTCGCGGTGGAGAGCCTCGCCCCAGGCGACGAGGCGCTGACGCAGGATGGCCGTTCTCTCAGCGTCACCTGGATCGGCCATCGCCGTGTCGACCTGGCCCGCCATCCGGTGCCCGAAGCGGTCCAGCCGGTGCGGATCAGCCCGCATGCCTTCGGCCAGAACATGCCGGCGCGCCCGGTTCTGCTCTCACCCGATCATGCGGTCTATGCCGAAGGCGTGCTCATCCCGGTGAAGCACTTGGTCAATGGCAGCAGCGTCCGGCAGATCGCGCTGTCCGAGGTGACCTATTTCCATGTCGAACTCACCGAGCATGCGGTGATTCTGGCCGACGGCCTGCCGGCCGAGAGCTATCTGAGCGGCGCGGATCGCACTGGCTTCGCCAATGGCGGCGCCACAATGACACTGCATCCGACATGGGGCCGGGAGGCAGCCGACGGCACGCTGCTCCAGGACGCGATGGGTGCGGCACCGCTTCGCGTTACGGGTCCCGAAGTCGAACAGGTTCGCCTGCTTCTTGCCGAGCGCGCCATGCTGGCCCAGGCGGGCTGACAGGCCTGCGATGATAAAACCCCCGGAGCCGCGAGGTTCCGGGGGTTTTTCTTTGCCTCACACAAGGGTGTGGCCAGATGGGCCAGCCGGCCGCAATCCGGCCGACCCATCTGGCCTGCCGCCCTCAGGCAGCAAGGTTGCGCTGGCGCTCGGCCAGCATCGCGCGCAGGCGCGCAACTTCGGGACCCGTGATACGAAGTGGTGCGGCCCCCAGGACCTCGAAGATCAGGCTTACATCCCGCGCTTCCGAACCCCAGAGCGGATGCAGCGCCGTCTCGGCGGCGCCATTCGCGAAGCTCCTCCGGTCCCCGGTCTCGAGATAGCTTTCCGCCGTCATTCCCTCGGCGAAGATCACCGCATGTTCGGGCAGCTCGATATGGAAATAGGTGAGCTCGGATACCGCGATCTGGCGGATGCTCTCGCCATTGACGAGGTGCTTCACCGGGATGAGCACGCCTTCGGCATAGACCGCATGATCGGGCGAGAGCGTGAGCGGACGCGCAGGCATGTTCTGGCCGAAGGCATGCGGTGCAATCACCACCGGCAGAATGCTTTCAGGCTGGGGGTGGCGCAGGCAATCGACAAAGCGATGACCAATCCAGCGGATGGGCTGGACGCTGCCGTCGAGCGTCTTGACCAGATCGCCTACGGCGAGTTTCTCCACCGCGATCTCGCCCTCAGCGGTCAGGATGCGTGTACCTTCCGCGAAGCATTGCGCGGAGGGGGCGAAGGAGACGCCACGAATATTGGTATCCGCGGCCGCCGTCTCCAGCGTCGTGAAACTCTCATCTGTGGGTAGGCTCGTGGCCGCAAGACTGTCCGTGATGCCGTAAAGATAGGTCTGGTCCGTGTCACCGATCGTCGCATTGGTGGCGTAGAGATAGACCGTGTCGCCGACAACCGTGCCGGTGAGGCCGATCAGACCCGTCGTGCCCTCGATTGCCGTATTGGCGACGAGGTTGAGCCCGGCGGAGAGCGTATAATCCAGCTGCCAAGTACCAGAGACCAGAGACCATTTCTGCAGGCCGCCATCGCCCAGGCCGCCTTCCTTCGGATTGCCGCTGTCCGCGACATAGAGGGTCGTGGAATTGGCGAAGAAGAAGTTCTCCGGGCTGAGATTGACGGCCTTGCCCACGAAGCCGTCATTGATGCCGTTCTCTTCGCCCGCGGTCAGCGTGATCGACTGGCTGATGCCGGGCAATGCCGTCGGCGTCGTCGCACTGTCCGGCAAGGTGCCGTAGGTCGAGATATTCGAAGTGCCGGTTGAGGAGGGCTGCTTGCTGTCACGCGAGACGTAGAGATCGCCATTATAGATCTCGACCGTGCGGGTGTCGGTCGATGCGTCGATCATCGTCGCCGCGCTCGATCCGTCCTGCACCACATAGACGCCCTGGGTGTCATCACCCTTCACGCCCTGGCCGGATATGTAGAAGCTTGTGCCGTCCACCGTCGCGACGCTACGCGGGTTGTTTGTATCGGCAAAGTCATAGACAGCCGTCGAGGTATCGACCGAGCCGGTGAAGCTGATATCGGCGACGACGCGGGCGACGGCCGTGAATTCGCCGCCTTCCACGCTCGTGGTCTGTGCGAGCGCCGTGGTGCCATAAACCGAGGCGCCTCCGTCGTTGAAGGTCTGGTCATTCACACCATAGCCCATGATGACCAGGGATTGCCCATCGGCGGAAAGCTCGATCGTACCTTCGGACGAGGAGCCGTATTCGCCGGAAATCGCGTATTCCGTGGTTCCGTTGACAACCTCGGTCTCTTCCGGGAGCGCCATGGAGGTGACGACAGAGCCCGAAGTCGTCACTTCCTCCAACACGATGGGCGATGCCTGATTGTCGCCGTAGGTGCCGTCATCAGCGCCATCGCCATAAACGCTGATGACCAGGTCGCCCGCCGTGAAGAAGGAGGCTTCGTCGCTCGTGCCAGACATGCCTTGGATTACCCGATACGAAATTGATTATTTGTATCAAGCCACTAGTCGATGAACGACGCTCTGACCAATGACAATCAGGTTGCAGTTCGATGACAGGACAATACCCGTTTCAGGGGCAGAACGGATCTTCGTCCCTTGGCCAGAAGCGCCCAAGACGCTTGCTATAGGGAATGGCCGCAAAATCCTGGGTGAGCGCGCCGGGTGACGTCGCATAGAGCACCGCACTCGCGATCGGCGCGAAGGCGGCATGGAAGTGCTGCATTGACTTGACGACGATGATGCCGAGCGATGCGGGGTCCAGCCCCAGGGTCATCATCGCCTCCGGATGGAAGGTCTGGGTGCGGAGCGTGCAGAGGACGAGGTCGATCCCCTCCCCTCGCACCCAGGCCGAAGGGCCGAGCGAGACCGGCGCCTCCCCGAACCGCTGGACCACGTCATCGGCCAATCCCATGACCGTCACGGTCATGTCGACCGGGCTGCCTGAGGCCGGGCCGCATTTCCCGCCCAGGCGCAGATCGAGCGTGGCGCCGATCCCGGCTTCCATGCAGAAGCGCACGGCAACCGGGTCCCACACATAGCCGAGCATGACGCGGGTGAGGCCCCGGGCACGAACGGCTTCGAGAAAGAAGGTCGAATCACCGGCAGCACCCCCGCCCGGATTGTCGGCGACATCGGCGATGACGACGGGCCTGCCCGGCTTCTCGAGCAGCAGGTCCCGCGCCAATTCGAGTGCGGCATCGACCGTGAGGCAGGCGGGCGAGAGTTCCTTGCGCAGCGCGAAGAAGGCCTCGCCGTGATACCGCGCGGCAGCGATCGCGCGGTCCTGGTCGCCATCGGCGATGGCAATGACTTTTGCTCCCACATCCGCGACATCGGCCCAGGGAAAACCATGCCCGAGCGAGAGGGACAGAATGCCGTCCCGCCCCTCATGGCCGATCATCCGATCCACAAAATCGCGCAAGGGCTGGGCGGTCGGACGAAACATACCGACCATCCGGCAGTCATAGGCCGCCATCACCGGCCGCGTGCGCCCCTCTGCCGCGTCGGCGATGAGGGTGAAGAGTTCCTCCGCCCGCGCCGCGATGTCGATATGGGGATATTCCTTGTAGGTGACGATGACGGTCGCGGCCCGCATCATCGCCTCCGTCAGATGGCAGTGCAGATCAAGCTCCACGCCGATCGGCACGTCCGGGCCAACCGCGGTGCGGACCGCCGCGAGCAGATTGCCCTCGCAATCGTCATAGCCCTCGGCGACCATCGCCCCATGCAGCGCGAGCAGCACCACATCCGGTTTCGCCACACGGAGATCGCCGAGGATCTCGTCGCGAAACCCTTCATAGACGGAGCGCGCGGTGATGCCGCCGGGCTCGGCATAGGCGCAAAGGCTTTCCGCCACCGTCCAGCCCAGCGCCTCGGCGCGCCTGCGCCAGACATAGAGCTGGGCGGAGCAGTAATTCTCCGGCCGGCTGGTGGCATCCCCATGCGCGACGAAGCCCTCGGCAAAAGCCTGGGCACCGGTGGGCAGGGGCGCGAAGGTATTCGTCTCTGTGTCGAGCGCCGCGATGAAGAGCTTCACGCCTCGGGTCGCGCGTTCAGCGGCCGTAATAAGCGGTGATGCTTGCCTTCTCGATCGTCGCGAAATGAAGGTAGTAGCCGACCTGGGCGCCAGGCGAATCCGCGTTCAACGGCAAGCTCTCTTCCTTCAGCGCATGCAGCGTGAAGATGTAGCGGTGCGGCTTGTCGCCTTCCGGCGGGCAGGGGCCGCCGTAGCCCGCAACACCGAAATCCGTGCGACCTTCCACAGCGCCCGCGGGCAGGCCGGATTTGCCGGGATGGCTGGCGCCCTCATCCACACGGCTTGCCCCGGCCGGGATGTTGAAGACCGTCCAATGCCACCAGCCGCTACCCGTCGGGGCATCGGGGTCGTAGCCGGTGAGCGCGAAGCTTTTGGTGCCCTCGGGTGCGCCGGACCAGGCGAAGCCCGGAGAGACATTGCCCCCCGTGCAACCGAAGCCGCCAAAGGCATGGATCTCCGCGATCGTCGCGCCGTCAGCGAAATTTGGGCTCGTCAGGGTCAGGGTCATGGCGCGTCCTCGGGCCTGAGGGTTTTGGAGAAGCGCCGATGTCACGCGGCGCTTCGCCCTGCGTCAAGGCCCGGTAGCAACGCTTGGCGCGGGATCGCGGCCTTTTCATGGGCGAGCAGCCAGGCCTTGCGCGATAGGCCACCGCCATAGCCGGTGAGCGCGGCATCGGCCCCGATGACGCGATGACACGGCACCACAATGGCGATGGGATTGGCGCCATTGGCCGCGCCCACGGCGCGGAAGGCCTGGGGTCGCCCGATCATGGCGGCAAGACGCCCGTAGCCCAGGGTTTCGCCCGGCGGAATTTCCCGCAGCGCGGACCAGACTTCGCGCTGGAACGCCGTCCCGCCTGTCGCCGTTCTGATGTCGTCGAGGGCCGCGAAATCGCCTTCGAAGTAGCGATCGACAGGCTGGCGCAGCGTGGCGGGCGTGGCTTCCGACACCAAGTCCACCGGGCCGTAGTGAAGCCTGAGCAGGCGTTGCATGCGTGGCTCGTAATCGTGGAAATCGAGCGCGCGCAGCAGTTCACCCTCGAAAACGAGCAGGATCTCGCCCAGGGGTGAGGGAATGCGGTCAAGCGACAAGCGCATGAGGTTTCTCTCCCTTTGTTTCGATGGCCTGAAGCCAGAGATGAATGGCGGCATAGGCTCGCCAGGGGCGCCAGGCTTCCGCCGCTTCGGCGAGCGCGCGCGCATCAAGGCCGACGGCGCGCTGCAGCCCAACATCCTGCGTTGGAAAGGCATCGGGTTCGCCCAGAGCCATCAAGGCAATGCATTGCGCGGTCCACGAACCGATGCCGGCAATGGCGGTGAGGCGCCGGACTGTCTCTTCGAGCCCCTGGCCGGGCTCCAGCAGGTCGGGTTCGGCAAGCACAGCCTCGGCGAGGTTGACGATCGCGGCTGCCCGCGCGCGCGGCATGTTGAGATCGAGGCTGAGCGTTTCCCGCGCCGCCACCAGCCGGGCGGGTTCGGGGAAATGCGCCGTGAGACCCGGGATAGCGGTTTCGACCGAGTGGCCGTGAAGCCCAACGAGCCGTGCGGCCAGCTGTCGGGCCGCCGTCAGACTCACCTGCTGGGCAAGGATGATACGCACCGCCGTCTCGAACGGATCCCACGCCCCGGGCAAACGCAATCCGGGCCGCGCCGCGACCGAGGCGGCCAGGCGCGGATCGCGCGCCAGCACGTCGTCGATGGGTCCCGGATCGGCGCCGAGGTCGAGCAGGCCGCGCAGACGCGCGACAATCTGCGGCAGGTGGCGGAGTGCCGCAAAGTCGATGCGGACGCGGAGATGATCGGCCCCGCCTGGTTCGACGGTGATCGTGCCATGGTGCCCGGCCAGGCTGATGACGCGCTGATAGCGACCATCTGCCACCTGCTCCACAGCGGGAATGGCATGGGCCGCCAGCACCCGCAGCGCACCTGCCCAGTCATAGGGCG
Source organism: Acidisoma sp. (assembly GCF_035492295.1). Classification (GTDB taxonomy): domain Bacteria; phylum Pseudomonadota; class Alphaproteobacteria; order Acetobacterales; family Acetobacteraceae; genus Acidisoma. The sequence continues at coordinate 8,111 of NZ_DATJJK010000054.1, forward strand.
GGCGGAAAGGCAGGCTAAGGGTAAGACCGCCCTCCCCGCCCGACACGCCGGCCCCGCGGCGCATGGCGCTCGGCGGGCGGCCGTAAAGCGTCAGGAAGACATGGTTGAAGCGCCGCAGGCTTTCGAAGCCGGCGGCAAGTGCCACCTCCGTCAACGGCAGCGCTGTTTCCTCCACCAATTGGCGGGCGAGAAGATTGCGGCGCGTTTGCGCGACCTGGACCGGGCTCGCCCCCAGGTGACCAGCGAAAAGGCGGCGAAGCTGCCGCTCCCCGATGCCCAGCCGGGCCGGCAAATGATCTGGCTTCGCTCCGGCCGCAATCAGCGCCATGGCCCGCTCCACCAGCCGGTGACCAGGCGCGGCACTAGGCGCGCGTTCCGGCCGGCACCGCAGGCAGGAGCGGTAGCCTGCCACTTCGGCCGCCGCCGCTGAGGGGTAGAAGCTGCAGTTCTCGGGCTTAGGCGTCTGCGCCGGGCAGACGGGCCGGCAATAGATGCCGGTGGTCCGCACGGCCGTGAAGAAGCGCCCGTCGAAGCGGGCGTCGCGCGTCAGAAGCGCCCGATAGCAGAGCGCAGGGTCCAGGACGGCGGGCGAGGAGGCGCGGGTTTCCGACATGGCGCCATCATGCCATGCCGAGCCGCCCCTCGCTCGCCGTTTTTGGACATGACCGTATTCTGCTCAGGCGGCGAGACGACCCACGATCGTTCCCGGTTCCACCACGGTATTCGGCCCGGCCAGGATGGTCAGCGCGCCACCCGCCGGCGCGGTGATCTCATGCAGCGCGCTTTCGATCCGCACCTCGGCGATCTTGCTGCCGGACGTGACACGGTCACCATCCGCCACGAACCAGCGCTCCAGAATGCCTTCCGGCAGCATGCCGTTCTGCCACAATTCTTCGCTCAGCCTGATTTCGGTCATGGAAGCCTCCCGGTTTTCAGTTCCCGGCAGCATCCCTCATTCCACCTGCGGAATCCTTGACCGACATCAAGCCCGCGCGGATTTAACCTCAACTCTCGCCTGCGGCTGGCGGCCGTTCCAATAGCCCGCCAGGAGCGAGCCCGAAATATTATGCCAAACGGAGAAGATGGCGCCGGGCAGGGCGGCAAGCGGCGTGAAGTAGAGCTTGCCCAGCGTCGCCGCCAGGCCGGAATTCTGCATGCCCACCTCGAAGGCGAGCGTCCGGCAGACACTTTCGTCGAAGCCGAGCAGGCGCCCGCCCCAATAGCCGCCCAGATAGCCGGTGGCGTTATGCAGAACCACAGCGAGCAGCACGATCGGCCCCACCGAGGCAATCGCCCCCGCCGTGCCGGAAACGACGGCAGCAATGATGAGCAGGATCGAAACCATGGAGACAAGCGGCAGGATGGACTCCACCCGCCGCACCAGCCCATGTACCAGCACGTTCACGACAACGCCCAGCGCCACCGGGATCAGCACGATGCGGACAATGCTGAGCAGCAGGCCGAGGGTATTCACCTCGATCCCATGCGAGACATAGAGGCGCACCAGAAGCGGTGTCGCGATGACGCCGACGAGGGTCGAAACGGCGCTGATCGTCACCGACAATGCCACGTCACCCCCGGCAAGATAGACCATGACGGTGGAGGAAGTGCCGCTTGCGACCGAGCCCACCAGGATCATGCCGACGGCCAGTTGCGGTGGCAGGCCGAGGAGCCGGGCGATGAGGAAAGCCGCCAGCGGCATGATGATATAGTGCAGCACGATGCCGGCGGCGACCGGCCCAGGCTGGCGCGCGACGCGGCGGAAATCCGCCGGCGTCAGCGTGACACCCATGGCGAACATGATGATGCCGAGCAGCAGCGTCACATGCGGCAGGATGGGCTTGAATGCCGCCGGCGCGAAAAAGGCAGCGACGGCGAAGAGGAGAGCCCATAGGGGAAAGAGGCGCGTGATGATGCGCATGACAAATCTCCTTCGGTCGCGGGCCCTCGTTTCGACCGAAGCGGCGCACGGTTAGAGTTCTAGCAAGATTGTGTCGCCTAGCGTGTTTTGGCCGAAAGGAACATAGTCTCTTCCGCCTGTCTGATCAGTGATGATGCGCATGCATCGCTCTATCCGCCTGCGCAGCACCGTGGTCCTGAGCATGATGGATTGCCGGCTCCTCGAGCTTCGGCGACTGGGCTCCTGTGGTGGCGCCATGATGGCCGCAGCAGTGGCGCGCCGGCATCTTCATCGGATTGCGTGTCTTGAGCACCACGGCCCCCAACGCCACCACACCGAAGACGATGTTCAGCCAGAAGGTGTAATTGAGCGAGAAATGCGTCATCTCGGCCTGCATGTTGCCGTGATGCGCCGGGATCAGGCCCAGACCGCCGAAGACCAGTTCCATGATCAGTGCGGCGATCACCATCGTCACGTAGAAAAGGCCGAGGACATAGGCTGCCATCTTCCAGCCGTAGTGGCGGCGATAGACGTCGAGCAGCGGCAGCACGATGAGATCGGCGAAGAGGAAGGCGAGTACGCCGCCGAAGCTCACGCCCGAGCCCCAAAGCACGGCGGCCATTGGGACGTTGCCGATCGAGCAGACGAAGGTCAGCATCGCCACGATGGGGCCGAGCAGCGCATTCAGCGGCACCTGCACCCAGGGGCTCGCGTCATGCACGAACAGCGTCTGCCAGATACCGCTCGGCACGAAGGCCGCCAGCGCACCCGCGATGACGAAGCCGAGAACGATGTCCTTCCACAGCATTTGCCAATCCATCATGAAGCTGTGCGAAGCACGGACCCAGGTCTCGCGCCGGCCCAGCTTCTGCCAGACCGTGCCGGGCTCTTCCGCCATGGCGCCGTGGTCATGGGCGTGACCCCCGGCTTCGGGGTGATGACGGGCTTCTTCCACCAGCCGCTTCGGGTAGGTGAGCTTCACGAGCACGGCGAGGATCCCGATCAGCACAACGCCGCCGATCCATTCCCCGGCCATGAACTGCCACCCCATCAGCAGCAGGAGCACGATGCCGAGTTCCACGACGAGATTGGTGGACGCGAAGAGGAAGGCCAAGCTTGGCACAAGCGCCGCGCCTCGCTTGAACAGCGTGCGACTGACCGAGGCCGCGGCATAGGAACAGCTCGAGCTTGCCGCCCCCGCCACGGTCGCCAGCGTGATTTCCCGGACGCCGTTGCGGCCCAGCGCCCTTTGCATGTGTTCTTTGGAAACAAGGGTTTGCAACAGGGCGGAAATGGCAAAGCCAAGCACCAGGCTCCAGCCTACCTGCCACCCCATGCCCACGGCCATCACCACCGCATGCCAGAGATTGCTGAGAAATGCGTCCATTGTCGGCACTCCCGCCTCGCCGCCTGAGCAGGCGGCAGATTTCGAGATGGGAAGCCGGCGCCAAAGATCGTCCGGCTTCGCCAGAGGCCGGAAGGTAGTGCTTCCCACCATGGGAAGGTCCAGCCTTGGATCCTTCCCTCAGCGTCAGGCAGCCATGCGTTCCCGGTCTCAGACCACGAGCGGCTTCACGCCCACCAGCCCGGCCAGAAACGGAAACACGCCCGGGGAGGCAGCGGCGAGAGGATGGCCGCTCCACATGCCGTCATCGGCCAGGAAATCGCTCACCGTGCCGCCCGCCGCCTCGATAATGCAAAGGCCGGCGAGGCAGTCCCAGGAATTGATATGCGGCTCGACATAGCCGAGCAGCCGCCCGCAAGCGACATCGCACAGCATCAGCGCGCCCGAGCCGTTGCGGAAGAACATGCCCCCCGCGTCCAGGAATTTCGCGAGCAGCGGCAGAAAGGTCGCAGCCCCGATCCGGGAGGAATAGCCGAGACCGGTGAGCCCGTCCGTGATGCGTGCGTCGGGCCGCACATAAATGGGCGCGCCATTCAGCGTCGCCCCCTGGCCCCGCCTGCCGATGAAAATCTCGCCGCGCGCGGGGGCGGCGATGAAGCCGAGTTCCACCCGTCCATCCAGCACGAAGGCGATGGAGACGCACCAGTTCGGCATGTTGCTGACGAAAGGCTGGGTACCGTCGATCGGATCGACCACCCAGATGCCCCGCGCGCCATCAACCGCATCCGCTCTCCCGGTCTCCTCGCCCAGGAAGGCATCCTCCGGGAAGGCCCGCGCCAGCCGGTCACGAATCAGGATCTCGGTATTGAGATCAGCTTCGCTCGCCATGTCCTGCGGACCCTTGGCCTTGATGGTGAGGCTGCCGAGGCTTTGGAAATAGCCCATGGCGAGGCTCGCCGCCTCGTCCACGAGGCGGGCGCCGAAGTCGAAGCGGGAATCAAGATCAAAGGACATCAGTTCGCTTTCGCTGTGAGGAGATCAACGCCCGACAATCAACGCCAGAGCCAGGCGGCACCGCGCACGCCGCTGCTATCCCCGTGGCGGGCACGGACGATTGGCGTCTCGAAGACGGTGGAGAAGGTATAGCGCGCCAGAACCGGCGGCAGGTCACGATACAATTCATCGACATTCGACATCCCGCCGCCCATCACGAAGACATCCGGGTCAAGCGCATTGACGACGAGGGAGAGGCCGCGCGCCACGCGGTCCACATAACGGTGCCAGATGAGGGCTGAAAGCCGGTCGCCGTCGCGCATCTTTTGGATGATTCCAGGAGAGGTAATGCTCTCCGGGTCAATATCGGGCGGTGCGTGGCGCAGGTAATCCGCGCGAAAGGCGCGGCCGGAGACCCAGGTCTCCAGGCACCCATGCTTGCCGCAATAGCAGGGCGCGCCGGGGATTTCCGTCACATCGGGCATGGGCAGCGGGTTATGGCCCCATTCCCCGGCGCTGTTATTGGGACCGTGATGGGCGCGGCCGCCGACGGCGACACCGGCCCCCGCGCCGCTGCCGAGGATCACCGCGAAGACCACATTATAGCCTGCGCCCGCTCCGTCCACCGCTTCGGATGCCGCCAGGCAATCGGCGTCGTTCTCGACCCGGATGTCCCGGCCCAGCGCGTGTCGGAGATCCGCCTCCACTGGCCGGCCGAGCAACCAGGTGGAACTCGCCCCCTTGCCGCGGCGGGATTTCGGTTCCAGCGAACCGGGGATGCCGATGCCAATCTTGCCCTCTCCACCGGCCGCGGCTTCGAGGCGGGCGACGAGATCCGCGATGAGGGTGAGGCAGCCGTCGTAATCATGTCGGGGCGTATCAGCGCGCAGGCGGGCGATTTCCGCGCCATCGGGCGTCATCGCGATGCCCTCGATCTTGGTGCCGCCCCAGTCGATGCCGATCAGCATGAAGTTTGCTCGCTCTCCGGCGTGTCTTGAGCGCACGCCTCTCCCGCACTTATGCGACGAAATGGCAAATTTGTCACGAAAGTCGGAGGTGCTTGAGGCGGAGCGCCCCGCGGCCTATGCAGCCGCATGGCCAGCATCACCCAATTCCTGCCCCATGCCACCATCCATCTCCACCGGCACGACTTGCCGCCCGATCTCGACCTCGGCTCAAGCATTGCCGTCGATACCGAGACGATGGGTCTCGACCCGCGGCGCGACCGGCTCTGTCTCATCCAGCTCTCGGCCGGGGACGGGCAGGCCCATCTCGTGCAGCTGATCCCGGAAGCGCTCGGCGGCCGCGGCTATGACTGCCCGAACCTCAAGGCGCTCCTAGCCGACCCCAGCCGTTTGAAACTCATGCATTTCGCGCGCTTCGATGTCGCGATCCTCTATCATGCGCTGGGAATTGAGGCCTCGCCCGTGATCTGCACCAAGATCGCGGCCAAGCTCGTCCGCACTTTCACGGAACGCCATGGGCTGCGCGACCTCTGCCGGGAGTTGCTCGGCATCGACATCTCCAAGCAGCAACAGACGAGCGATTGGGGGGCGCCCGATCTGACGCCGGAGCAGCTCGCCTATGCGGCATCGGACGTACTGCATCTGCATGCGCTCTGGGCCCGGCTCGAAGCCCTGCTGCTGCGCGAGAATCGGCGCGATCTCGCCCAGTCCTGCTTCGATTTCCTGCCCGCGCGCTGCAAGCTGGACCTGCTGGGCTATGCCGAGCCCGACATCTTTGCCCATCGGGGCTGAGCGGCGCGCGGCTCGCAAGCCACTGCAGCTGTGGTAAGGTTTACACATTCTGAGCACCGGAAGACGGCAATGATAGACCTCGATTACCAAGCCCTCGACGAGACCCCGGTTTCGAGCGATCCCTATACCCACGTCATCGTGGAGAATTTCGTGAGGCCGGAGCCTCTGGCGTCGGTCGTGGCCGAACTGCCGAAGCTCAGTAAGGGCGGGTCCTTCCCGATCGACTCGCTTAAATTCGGCCCACATGCCAAGGCGCTGATGACGGAGCTCGAGGGCCCCCGCTTCCGCGACGCCGTCGCCCGGAAGTTCGGCCTCGATCTGATAGGCGCGCCAACCATGGTAACGCTGCGCGGCGCTTCGCGCGAGAAGGACGGCCGCATCCATTGCGACAGCACGACCAAGCGCGTGACCATTCTCCTCTATTTGAACCCCGAGACCGAGGCCTGGGCGCGCCGCGAGGGCTGCCTGCGCCTGCTCCGCGGGCCGGATGATATCGAGGATTATGTGGTTGAAGTGCCCCCCGTGAACGGCACGCTGCTGATCTTCCCGAACGGCCCCACGACCTGGCATGGGCACAAGCAGTTCGTTGGTGCCCGTTACGTCATCCAACTCAACTACATGACGACGGACGCGACAGCACGCTCCGAAATGCGCCGCCACAAGGTCTCGGCCTTTATCAAGCGCCTGACCTCCTCCGCGGCGTGAGCGAAGGAAACCCGATTCGGAACCTGCGGGAGACGGTTCTCTCGGATGAGACCTTTCTCCTGCGCCGGCTGGAGTTCGAGCAGCGACGGCGGGACGGGTCTTGGCAGCCGCTCAAGCGGGAGTTGTACGATCACGGCAATGCCGCGGCCCTTCTGGCCCATGACCCAGGCCGTGGCACCGTGCTGCTGGTGCGGCAGATCCGCTTCGTGACTTATCTGAACGGCCATCCCCATCCTCTGCTGGAAGTTTGCGCCGGGATGCTGGACCGGGACGAGCCGCGAACCGCCATCATCCGGGAAGCGGAGGAGGAATTAGGTTACCGCATCCGCGACGTGCGGCAGGTCTTCGAGGCCTTCATGAGCCCCGGCTGCTTCACGGAAAAAATATCGTTCTTTGCAGGCTGCTATAGTGCCGAGGACCGCATCGGCCGCGGCGGGGGTCTAGCCGCCGAAGGCGAGGATATCGAGGTGGTCGAAATGCCGCTGACCGAGGCCTTGGCGCTGATCGGCACTGGCGGCATCGTGGACGCGAAAACGATCATGCTGCTGCAATGGGCCGCGCTGCACGGACTCGGGTAAACTAGGCCGCGATTTCCAGCCGGTCGCGGCCGGCATTCTTGGCCATGTACAAGGCTTGGTCCGCCCGCGCGTAGAGGTCCGTCACCGAGCCTCCCGGCAGGATTTCGGCGATCCCCCCTGAACAAGTGTAGGACAGCGACGGCGCCTCAGAAATGGGCCTTGCCTTCCTGACCTTTTCGAGAATGCCGGCGACGATGAATTTTGCTCTGGCAAGGTCGGTATCGGGGAGAATCAGCATGAACTCCTCGCCTCCGATGCGGCCGAACCAGTCCCGTCGGCGCATGGCCGTCTGCACCAGACGGGCAAACTCGACGAGAACCTGATCGCCGATCTGGTGGCCGAAGCTGTCGTTGATGCGCTTGAAGAAATCGAGGTCAAGCAGGCAGACGCATCCTGGAGCGGCGCGCCCTTGCGCGACGGCTTCGTTGAGCGCCTCAAGCGCGGTCATCATCGAGCGGCGGCTGGAGACGCCCGTGAGATCGTCCGTCTGGGACGCGCGGAGGGCGAGATCGTGGGCCTGCCGCAGGGCCCGGTCACCGACCCTGAGTTGCGTGATGTCGGTCGCGAGGCACAGCATCCAGCCGTCAGCGTCGACCGTTTCCGTCATCCAGAACCAGCGCCCGTCGACCTGATCCATTTCGAAGGCGCGAAAGGATGCTTTCCCACGCCGGGACTTGGTGGAGGTGAGCCAGGATTCGAATTCCATCGAACCGACGACCGTGCCGAGGCCCGCACCTAGGTTCCGGCGCATGATCTCTTCCCAGGAAGGAGTCTCATGCGCGTCCAGCGAGAAGGCGGAGCGAAATGCCGCATTGGCATATCGCAGGCGGTCCATACGATCATAGAGGGCGATCAGCACCGGGCTCTCAAGTTGGACTGCGACGAGCCTGGAGAGAATCTGATCGTTCATGAAATGATCATTACCTGAGAACGAGCGGAGCCTTCATCTATTTCCGATTTGTTTGTCGTTTGGGCGATTCAGTTGACATTATTAACCGTCTAGCACGCGACCAAGTCACACTATGGCATAAGTGCAAATCGCGTCCAGTGCGCCGCAATATCCCTTACTCTGCCACGATCCGCGTCACCTGACTCCCCGCGCCCGCCTCTCGCGTGGTCAGCCGCGCCGCTAAGGCTGCCAGGATTGGTCCAGCCTCTTCATCGAACTTCCACGGTGGGTTCACAACCAGAAGTCCGCAGCCGTTGAGGCGATCGGGCTCCACCGGCTCACGCAGCAACAATTCTCCCGCCACCACATCCCGGATTTTCGCATCGGCCACCGCCTGGTGGAAGGCCCGGACCGGGGCGCGATGTTTGATTGGATACCAGGCAGCATAGACGCCGGATGGGAATTTTCGGTGGGCCTGATGCAGCGCCTCGGTCAGCCGCGAAAATTCATCGCCGCGCTCATACGGCGGATCGATGAGGATCAGGCCCCGCTTCTCCTTGGGAGGCAGGAACGCACCCATCGCCTCATAGCCATCCCGCAGATGCACGGCGACTTGACGGTCATCACGGAAATTATGCCGGCAAGCCAAAAAATCCTCGGGGTGCAGCTCGCAGCAGATCAGCCGGTCCTGGGGACGAAGCACCTCTGCCACGATGGCGGGCGAGCCCGGGTAGAGGCCGAGCGTTTCGACGATCCCGAGATAATCGGCGAGTGCCGGGTCCGTCGTTCCCACCTGCAGCCGGCCGATGCCGCCCTGCCATTCTCCCGTGCGCTGCGCCTCGTCTCCGGACAGGTCATAGCGCCCGATGCCGGCATGGGTGTCGAGCGTCAGGAAGCCCGCCTCCTTCCTCTGCATGGCCCGCAGCAGCCAGAGCAGCAGTGCATGCTTCATGCAGTCGGCGAAATTGCCGGCATGGAAGGCGTGGCGGTAATTCACGTCAGGCCAATCCGTTCAGAGGCGCGAGACCGGCGTGGCGCTCTCGATGGCCGGCAATTCGACGAGACGCTGCACAATGGACTCGGCGTTGGGCAGGATCTCGAACCACTCACGGGCACGAACGGGCACGAAGCCCATTGCGACATAGCTTTCCACCATACCTTTGAAATGCTTCCCCCAGCCCATGACATCGCAGATCAGGATGGGCTTGGCATGCAGGTCAAGCTGCCGCCAAGTAATCATCTCAAAGGTTTCGTCCAAGGTTCCGAGACCGCCCGGCAGAGTCACGAACCCGTCCGACATCTCGAACATCCGGCGCTTCCGACTGTGCATGCTGTCGGTCACGATCATTTCGGTGACCTTGGTATGCGCCACTTCGCGGCGCGCCAGGAAATCCGGGATGATCCCGACCACGTCGCCGCCGGCGGCCAAGGCCCCGTCCGCGACTGCCCCCATCATTCCGATGCTGCCGCCGCCGAAGATGACGGTGATGCCGGCTTCAGCAAGCCCCCGGCCGAGGCGCGTCGCCGTTTCCCGGAAGACCGGATCGCTGCCCGATGCCGCACCACCGAAAACAGTCACCGCCTTGATCGCCGGCATTCCCTCAGTCCTTTGCAAGATATCCCTCTCCTTGGTGGCAGGCTGCCCGGTTCGATGCAACCCTGGAGCGAAGACCACGCCGCACCTGCGCGAAACCCCGCGCAATGCTCACGCATGCGTGCTAAAAGATGAGGGACTCGGAAACGGCTCCGCCCAAGCATGCGCGGCAGGATTGGTGTCTGATGACTTTGGTGTCTCATGACTGAGGCGACACGGCAGGGCATGTCTTCGACGCGGCGGCCCGGCAACCCGCTGGGTGTGGCCGCGCTGGCGGCGATCTGCCTCCTCGGCGCCGCCGGCCTCTATTTCTACGAGACTCACGGGCGCCTGCCCGCGCGGCCCGTCGTGCAAGGTTCAACGCCCGCCCCGACAAAAATCCTACCTGCGACGCCACCCCCGTCGGCCCAGGCCGCCGCGAAGGCTGCGACCACGGCCGCCCCGCCCGTCGCGGCGCCTGCCGCGACCACGGCCAGCGCAGCGCCGAGCGTCGATGTCGTGCGCGTGGACAAGGATCGCAACCTGGTCATGGCCGGTCGCGCGGCACCGGGCGAGACACTCACCATCCGCAGCGGCGGCGCCTCCCTCGGCACCGTGACCGCTGGAGAGGACGGGCAATGGGTCTTCCTCCCCGACGCCCCCCTCGCGCCTGGCGCCCACCAGCTCACGGTTGCGGGCCCCGGCGTCGCCGCGGAGGATGGCGCGCATCAGACGCAGGTTCTGCTCGGCCTACCGCAATCGGGCCCCGCCACAGCCCGAGCCCCAGGCAATAGCCTGAAAACCGGCCCGCTCGTCGTCCTGTCCCAGGGCAATGCCGCGCCGCGGCTGCTCGCCGGGCCGATGGCCAAGACCTCGGGCCCCGTCGGGCTCGATATCGTGGAGTACGACGATCAGGGCCGCATCCGCTTCACCGGCCATGCAGCGCCCGGCCATTCCGTGCGCCTCTATGTCAATAACAAGCCGGTAGGGGACGCCCAGGCCGATGCGCAGGGCCGCTGGTCACTCACGCCGTCGCAGGATCTCGCACCCGGCGTCTATTCGCTCCGCACCGACGAACTCGCCCCCGGCGGTGACAAGGTCGTGGCGCGCAGCCAGGTGCCCTTCGCCCGGGCCGATCTCTCGCACGCGCTGAAAGACGGCCAGGCCGTGATTCAGCCCGGCGACTGCCTGTGGACCATCGCGCGGAGCGATTACGGCCACGGCGTGAAATACACCGCGATCTTCGTGAAGAACCAGGACCAGATCCGCGACCCCGACCTCATCTATCCGGGCCAGGTATTCCACATGCCGACGGCGGACGAGGCAGCCCATGCGCCCCCGCCCTCCGCGATCAAGAAGGCAAGGCGGGGCGAGACAAGCCAGGGGTAGGACTGTAAACAGGCGGCCATGGCTCATCCCAGCGCTTTCAAATACGTCCTTTCCCCTCCGCATCCGGCGGCGCGACCTTTCCTGGCCATCGGCGCCGCCGTGGTGCTGCTGGGCCTCATCGTCGCCAGTTGGCTTGCCTGGATCGGCGTCGTCTTCATCCTCTTCTGCCTCTATTTCTTTCGCGATCCGGAGCGGTTCCCGCCCAGTCGCCCCAATGTCATGCTGGCCCCGGCCGACGGGCATGTGGTGAGCGTGGCGCTGGTGCCGCCGCCGTCTGAGCTTGGGCTCGGCACCATGCCGCGCTGGCGGGTCGCAACCTTCCTCTCCGTCCTCGACGTGCATGTGAACCGTATGCCGGCGGACGGCACGGTGACGCGCATCGCCTATCACCACGGCAAGTTCCTCAGCGCCAACATGGATAAGGCTTCGGACGAGAACGAGCGCAATGCGCTCGCCATCCGGCTGGCCGACGGGCGGGAGATTGCGGTCGTTCAAATCGCCGGGCTGATCGCCCGCCGCATCCTGTGCGACGTCAAGGAAGGCGACCACGTCCAGGCCGGCAGCCGCTTCGGCATCATCCGTTTCGGCAGCCGCACCGACCTCTATCTGCCTGTCGGTGTGTTGCCGCTCGTCGCCGAGGGACAGACGATGATCGGCGGCGAAACGGTGATCGCCGAAATCGGCGATCTATTCGATGCGGAAGAAGATCCTCTGATGGCGGCCATGGATCCGGTCGATCTCGCGGATGTGCCCGCAGAAGAAAGCGTGGCGATCCTGACCGATCCCGAGGCGCCAGTGAGCGATCCGCTGCCGCCGGGCCTGCTGGACAAGCCCCAGCCGGGCCAGCCGTGAGCGAAAATCCGGCCGGCGACCGGCCTGGCGGCGCGTCCCCGGAGACCCGCATATGGCCGGTGCGCCGCAAGCGGCGCCGGCTGCGGCGCCCGGCGCACCGGCCGCGCTTCAAGGGCCCTTCCTTCAACCGCGTGCTGCCCAATCTGCTGACCATGCTCGGCCTCTGCGCCGGGTTGACCGGCATGCGCTTCGGGCTGGACGGACAGTTCGATGCTGCCGTCATTGCGATCGCCGTCGCGGCAGTGATCGACGGGCTGGACGGTCGCATCGCCCGCCTGCTCAAGGGCACCTCCCGCTTCGGCGCGGAGTTCGACAGTCTGGCGGATTTCCTGTGTTTCGGGGTCGCGCCCTCCTTCCTGCTCTATGTCTGGTCCCTCCATCGCTTCGGCGGGGCCGGCTTTATTCCCTCGCTGATCTTCGCGGTCTGCATGGCGCTGCGCCTGGCGCGCTTCAACGCCTCCCTGGATGCAACGCCGGCGCCGAAATACACCGCCGGGTTCTTCACCGGGGTCCCAGCGCCGGCTGGCGCCCTCCTCGCTCTCTTTCCGATTTTCGTTGGGCTGGAGGCGCGTTCGCTCGATCTGCCGTGGCTCGAACACCTCGCCCATGCGCCGCCTATCGTGGCGCTGGTGCTGATCGGCACCGCGCTCCTGCTGGTCTCCACCCTGCCAGTCTGGAGCTTCAAGAATTTCAAGGTTCCAGCGCCTGCCGTGTTGCCGCTGCTGCTCGGCACAGGCGTCTACGCTGCCATCCTGCTGGCCGAACCCTGGGCGGCCTTCGCTGCTGCGGGCGTGATCTACGCTGGCATGCTGCCCTTCAGCATCCGCAGCTTCCGCAGCCTGCGCGAAGAGGCCGAGGCCATGCGCGTCGAGGAAGACGACGACAGCTAGAGATGAAACCCGCTAGTCTCGCCCGGCCGAGCGAAGGAGGGTTCCGCGATGATATGCCGCATCTGGCATGGCTGGACGACGCCCGAAAATGCCGCCACCTATGAGAAGGTCGTGCGCGGCGAGGTGATCCCGGGGATCGAAGCGATGGCGATCCCGGGCTTTCTGCATATCGACCTGATGCGCCGGGATCTGGATTCCGAGGTCGAATTCACGACGCTCATGTGGTTTCGCGATCTCGACGCCGTGAAGCGCTTCGTGGGGGGAGATTACAGCGCGAGCCATGTGCCGCCGGCGGCCCGCGCCGTGCTGTCCCGCTTCGAACCCCATGCCGCCCATCTTACCGTGCTGGACCGGCGGCCGCAGCCTATCCGAGACCCGGAGGCAGGTTGAAGGGCGTGATCACCTGAACCGGTGAAACCGCAGCGCCCGGCACCTCCCGCAGCGCGCCATGGGCCTGCATGATGTGGCGGCACGCGGTACGCATGTCCTGGTTCAGGTCGTGATGCAGCACGGCGCTGATCCGCCGCTCCCGCAGCAGGCGGGCATTCTCGGCATCCAAATCATGCGCCACGAAGACAGTGCAATGCCGCCCGGCCTCGGCGAAGGCGGCGAGCACGGCATTGTTGCCGCCGCCAATGGAATAGGCCCCGGCGATCAAGCGATCCTCGGTCAGGGCACGACGCGCGAGGGCCACGGTCTCCCGGTCCATGCCGTAGCCCTCGCTCACCTCGACAATGCCGAGATCGGGATGAAAGCGGCGCAGCGCCTGGCGAAAACCCTGTTCCCGCTCCTCCTCCCCCCGAAAGCGGTTGCTGCTGAGCGTCACCAGCACGCGGGCCCGGTTGGGCTTAAGCCAGCTGCCTACGAGGAAGGCCGCCGTCTCCCCCGCCGCCCGATTGTCGATGCCGACATAGGCGTGGCGGCGGGCATGGGGCAGGTCGGTCACGATCGTCACCACCGGAATGCCGGACGTGGCCAGCCGATCCACCGCCGCCGATACCTCCGGCACGTCCGGCGCCTTGAGAATGACGCCGTGGCTGCCGCGGGCCCGGATACCCTCCAGCGCCTGCACGAGCGCTTCGGCCGGGATGATCTCCCAGAGATGAAAGCGGGCGCGGAAGACGGCAGGCTGCAGCGTCGGCAACTCCGCCTCCAGCGCCGTACGGACGGCAGCCGAGAAGCGAACCGGTGTTTCCATGACCAGATCGATGTTGAACTTGCGGCCGGACAGCGCCCGCTGCCGGCTTTGTACCTCGAGCTCGCGGATCGCTTCGGTCACGCGGGCGCGCGTCAAAGCCCGCACGCCGGGCCGCTCGTTCAGCACGCGGTCGACGGTCGCCTGGCTGAGACCAGCTTGGGCTGCGATTTCCTTGACGAGAAAGGTGCGGGACATAGCCGGTACAGTGCCGGAGAACCACGCCGGGTGCGAATGATTTCTGATGGTTTTCTGATGGATTTCTGAGCGCCAAAGTGCCGCAGAAGCGCATAACGTCGGGCCATCGTCCTATAGGGAGAAGCGCCATGAAGAGCGACAATCTGACCCGGATGCGGTCCGACCGTGTCTATCTCTCACCCGAGCGGGTCTGGCTCGACGAACTGGCCACACTTGCCGCGACCGAGACACGGCTCGGAGACTACCCGCTGGCTTTCGAGGTCGCGTCGCGCGTGCTGATCTATGATTGCGACCGCATTCGCGCTGAGGCGGCGAGCGCGGCAGGCCGCCGCGCGGTACTCGCCGAATGGGCGGAAGCGCTGATGGACGGGCCCGGCATCATTGTGCTGCGCCGCGCCTTCCCGGACCCTGCACCGATCGATGCCGCGACCACGATCTTCCAGGAGATCATCGCCGAGCAGCATGCGACCAACACCGGCGGTGGCGACCATTTCGCCAAGCCCGGCGCCAATGACCGCATCTGGAATGCGCTGGAGAAACTCTGCCTGCGCGCGCCGGAGGTCTTCGCCGGCTATTACGGCAACGAGATCCTCGCCATGGTCAGCGAGGCCTGGCTTGGCCCTGCCTATCAGTTCACCAGCCAGGTGAATGTGGTGAACCCGGGCGGCGCCTCTCAATCCGCCCATCGCGACTACCATCTGGGCTTCATGACCTCGGAGCAGATGGCGCAATACCCGGCCCATGTGCACCGGCTGTCCCCGGTGCTGACCCTGCAAGGCGCGGTCGCGCATTGCGACATGCCGGTGGAAAGCGGCCCCACCCTCTACCTGCCCTATTCGCAGAAATACGAGCCCGGCTACCTCGCCATCACCACACCGAATTTCCGCGACCATTTCGAGACGCATCATGTGCAGCTTCCCCTGCGAAAGGGCGATGCCGCCTTCTTCAACCCCGCCTTGTTCCACGCCGCCGGCACCAACCGGTCGAAGGACATCCGGCGCATGGCAAATCTGCTCCAGGTCTCCTCCGCCTTCGGGCGCGCCATGGAGAGCATGGACCGCACCCGAATGAGTGCGACGCTCTACCCCGCGCTGCGGGCGATGCAGGCCGAGCGGCGGATGCCCGAGACGCGGGCATTGGATGCGATTGCGGCCTGCGCCGAGGGCTACCCCTTCCCGACCAATCTCGACCGCGACCCTCCGATCGGCGGGCTGGCACCGAAAAGCCAGCAGGCCCTTATGCGAGAGGCCTTCCTTGCCGGCCACCCGGCGGACACTTTCATCGCGGATCTCACAGCCCAGGCCGAGCGGCGGCTGACCTGAGGCTTACAACTCGACTTCCGAAATAGGGGACGGCGCATGCACCGTGCCGTTCCCCGAGAGGAAAAGGCCGCGGCTGCGCAGGAGATGGGTGCGCATCGCTTCGCCAGCCGCATCCTCGTCATGGGCGATGATGGCATCGAGGATGATCCGATGTTCCTCGAGTGTGATGGTCTCGTGCCCTTTCCAGAGCAGCAGGCTCGCATGGAACATGCTCAGCCAATGGAGCATGGCGCGGCTCACTGCCTCCAGCACCCCGTTGCGGGAGATGCTGGCGATCACGGTATGAAATTCCATGTCGGCGGCGACGAAGCGGGCCGAATCCTTCTGCAGATGCGCGGCTTGGGTCGCAAGGGCCGCTTCCAGACGCGCGATATCCTCGACACTCGCCTGGCGCGCCGCCTCCCGTACCATGCCGATCTCGAAGAAGATTCGGGCGTCCTGAAGCTGCGAGAGGCTTTGCGGTTGCGTCGCGAGGATATGGCGGGCGGCATGCTCGATCTGGCCGATGACGTCCGCGACCGTCGGTTGCGAAACGCGGGCGCGCTCCCCATGGGTGATGACGATGAGGCCCAACTTTTCCAGCCGCTGCATTGCTTCCCGGATCGCCGGGCGGCCGACACCATAGGCCGCCATCAATTCGCGCTCGGACGGGATATGGACCCCGGGGGCGTAAAGGCCGGTCTCGATATCCTTCAGCAGGCGATCGAAAACTTCGTCCGACAGCTTACGCCGCACGATCTTGCGGATGGGCAACGGCTCCCGTCGGCGGGTGGCAGCAGGAGCCCTCGCCTCTTCCTGAGCCTTTCCTGTCACGCTTTTCGCCATGCCGCTGCCGCCGTCCCCGTCAGTGTGTACAATCCTGCCTACCCAATGGTCTTAGGCACCGCAACCACAACCCTGCCGCGAGGCGGAAGCGCCGTCACGCGGCAGGCTGGATGATGGAACCACTTTCGGCCGAAGCATAGGCCGCCATGACCAGCCCATAGGTACGGAGATTATCCGCGCCGGAGGTTTCGGGTGACTTGCCCGCGCGCCAGCTCTCCACCCAATGCCGCTCGAGGTTGAGCACACTCTCCTGCAGCACGTGCCAGGGCTTCTGGGTCCAGGCCGGGGTTTCCGGTTCCACGCTCTGCTCCGTCACCGTCCCTTCGGACGTGACACGCAGCCGGTAGCCCTCCAGCAGTTCGATCGTACCATGCTCTCCTTCGATCCGCAGCAAGGTTTGCGGGAAGGGCTCCGGCAGACGGCGGCTGGCGTAGCTGCAATCGACGATGCTCACGCCGCCGTTCTGGTGGCGGATCAGGCTCGTTGCCACATCCTCCCCTGCGATCTTCGGATTGATGTGCTGCGTCTGGCAATAGAGGGTTTCGACCTCGCCCATGATGGCGCGGCAGACATCAAGGATATGGATGCCCAGATCGATAAGGATGAAGCGTTTCTCGGTCGCGAGATAGGGCTGACCGGAAAAGACATCGTAGCCGCTGCGGAAGGAGGCCTGGAGGAAGTGGGCGCGTCCGATCCGTCCTTCGGCCAGGGCCTTGCGAGCCGCCAGGATGGGGGACTGGAAGCGGAAGTTCTCGTGCACCATCAGCCGCAGGCCGGCACGCTCGCAGATTTCCACGATGGCGCGGCAATCCTCGATGGAGGGTGCGAGGGGCTTCTGCACAATGACATGCACGCCGTGAGAGGCCGCAAGCTCAACCAGCGCGCGATGCGTCTGCATCGTCGTCGCGATGTCCACGAAATCAAGCTTTTCGGCGGCCATCATCGCAGCCGCGTCGGTATAGGCGCGGGCCGCACCGAAGGTCGTGCGCGCTGCCTCAGCCTTGGCTGCATCCCGGTCGCAGACGGCCACGATCTCGACCCCGGGGATCGAAGCCCAGGCATGGAGATGGTTCTGGGCGAAGAAGCCGCAGCCGATCAGGGCCATGCGCAGCCTGGGTTCAGTCGTCATTCTTGTTCCTTCCTCCCGCGTGATGAACGGCGTCGTCAGCCGGGTCCGTCGATCCAAAGCGTGCCGTAGCCGGGGAGCGCCACCCGCGCGCCGTC
>NZ_DATJJK010000055.1:0-11793 GCF_035492295.1 Acidisoma sp.
GGTTATGATTGGGGTGGCAGGGCGGCCTGCATCGTGGCGGCACTCTGGCCGGAACGGGTCGAAGGTCTCGTCAGCTGCGGACAAGCCTATAATATCCAGGATATCGCCAATGCTTGGCAGCCAGCCGCACCCGAGGCAGAGGCCCGCTATTGGTATATGTACTACTTCAACACGGAGCGAGGCCGGGCCGGGCTGACAAGAAATCGGCGCAATCTGTGCCGCCATATCTGGTCCCTGTGGTCACCGACCTGGAGATTCGATGATACGACCTTTGCCGCGACGGCCGCCTCGTTCGACAATCCGGATTTCGTCGAGATTGTCTTGCATTCCTACCGGCATCGTTTTGGCGCCGTGGCTGGTGATCCCACTCTTGATGACATTGAGGCGCGATTGGCTGCCCAACCCGACATAGAGGTTCCTTGTATCGCCCTTCAGGGCAAGGATGATGGTGTCGACCCTCCGACCGCAGAGGATGACGGCAGTTGGCATTTGAAGGGACTGTATGAGCGAAAGATCATTGCCCAGGCAGGACATAATCTTCCGCAAGAAGCACCCGAGGCTTTTGCATCGGCAATTCTATCCCTGGCAGCCCATGACTAGAGTCACGACTGCTGAAAGCTTTACGGCGAACATGGCCCTTTGCCCCCGCGCCGGGATGCAAAGGGCATAGCGCTTACTTTTGGGGATATTTGAAAGTGAAGGTCTCGGTGAAGGGGCCCCACCAGTCAGGGATGCCCGTCTCCTTGTCGACATGATGCAGATAGCCGTTGCTCTGCGGCGACTCATACCGCAGGACGACCGTATAAGTGCCCGGACCGTCCATCTCGACATTGTCCGCGTAGTGAGCACCGTCCTTGGCTGACATCGGGAAGAGATGACCGATCTGCTTGTATTTAGCGTCACCTTCCTTGGTCAGAAGGTAGGTAATGGTTAGATAGGGAATCCATTCGCCGTCGCTGAAGCCCCACTTGTTATCGGCCGTCGCATGAACATCCGTTTCCAGGTGCACGGCGTCAGGGCCCATCGCCATGCCTGGGGGCATCGGTGCCATCTCGACACCGACGAGGTAGCTTGACGCGATCTCCATATCATTCGCGTAGACCGGGCCGCCGATCGGATATTCGCGGGCCTGTGCCGCGGTCACGAGGGCAAGCGCCCCCGTGGCCACGAGCGTTGCAGCTAGAAGCTTCACGATTATCTCCTGTCAAAGGTAAAAGCGGACTTCGCAAAAGAACGGCGCGCTGGCCTGCTAGCGCCGCAACGCCAGTCGCTCGGACCTGGATCGGCTGGCCCGCTCGCTACGAGACGGGCGACGATGGACGTAACGGCTTGCTCCTATGAGCAGGGTGAGCGTCACGAGCCAGACGGCCAGCTGAATGCCCATGGGTTGCGCCGTGTAGCCCACCAGAGCCTGGAGAGCGCGCCCGATCAGGCTGCCATCGCTCACCAACCAGGACGTATCCCAGAGCTGGTAGCCCCAGGCAGGGAGCAGGTCGGCGCCGGCGAGAATGGCGGCGGCACGGCCGGCCATTCCTGCCGCAAGCAAGGCGATCAGCAGGCTGGTGACGCCGAAGAGGCGGTGTAGGGGGATCGCCAGGAGGCCGCGGTAGATCAGCCAAGAAACCAGAGCACCGCCCAGGACGCCGATCGCTCCGCCCAGCAGCATGGCGGCAAGGCCAATCTTGGCCGAGGTCGCGATCCCGTAGAGGAAGAGCGCGACCTCGGAGCCTTCGCGCAGGACCGCGACCGCCACCACGACTGCCATCGCCATGAGGGACGTCTCACCCAAGGCCACGGCATGCCCCATCTCCTTGAAGTGGCGGGCCATCTCCCGGCCATGGCTCGCCATCCAGACATTGTGCCAGCCGAGCATGAAGACGGCGATGATCAGGATGCTGGCATCAAACACCTCCTGCCCATTGCCGGAGAGGGCATTGGTGAGCGCTCCTGCGAAGACGGCGAGCAGCGTCGCGCCCGCGACGCCTGCGGCGATGCCGCCCGCGATGTAGAGACCCCGGCGGGCGATACCGACGGTTGCGGCCAGCACGATGCCGACGATGAGGCCGGCTTCCAGGACTTCCCGAAAAACAATAAGGAGGCTCGCCAGCATGAGGGTCAGTCCTTCTTGGTGGTCGCGGTGATCGTGCCCTGGCTGTCGGGGTTATAGTCATCGAAGAACTTGTACGTCTGGCCAGGATGCAGAGGACCGGCAAAGACATGGATCTTGCCGCCGTTTCCCACCACAATCTTTTCGAAATGCATGTCGTAGCTCTCGAACTCGCTGACGGTCGAATCCAGGTTTGTCAGTTCGATACGGAACCGCTGGCCGGCTGGAACCGCGATGGAATCCGGCGTGAAGTGATGATCCTTCAGGGTGATCGTTACCGCGCTGTCCGCCAGCGCCGCCGGAATCGATGCAACGAGGACAAAGGCGACCCAGCCAGTTAGACGCATCCCACGCATTACCGTCAGTCCCTTCCCTCGGCCGCCGGATGTTGGTAATGCTAATCATTCGCAATTTCAAGCGGAGTTGAGGCTCCTACCTCCGCGCTTTACTCATGCCTGTCGCTAGGAACCGAGCCCATGGCCATCATCCCGATTGTCCATCCCCTGACCTCCCTCCGCATCCCCTATGAAATGCTGGGGGCCATGGACAGCCGCGCCATCCATTACCTCATGCAACCCTACCACTATTTGATCCGAGTGGCACATATCTTGACGGCGTCAATCTTCTTTGGTGTTGTCGTGCTGCTCGATTGCAGGCTGATGGGATTTCACCGCAGCATGGGCATGCGACCGTTGGCCGAGGCCGCTCTACCGTGGCTCTACTGGACCTTTGGCATCTCTTTCATCACCGGTATCGCTCTCTTCCTCTATGATCCGGTACATGTCGGTAGTCATGGCTATTTTACGCCTAAGCTCCTCATGCTGGGGCTCGGCCTCATCAACACCGCCGTGTTTCGGCGGTATCGTTTCGGCGCAGCTTTCACACCCGCCGGCACAATGCCGATGTCCGCGAAAATCGCCGGCGCGCTTTCTTTGCTCTGCTGGTCGGCGGTCATGATCTTCGCCATGCTCAACACCGAAGCGGCACCAAATGTGCTTCTGCAGTATTGACCGAGATTGCCCCTCCTCCAGGCCCGGCCCGGTGAGAGCGGCGTGCGGGGCGAGGCCCACTCTGCGGCCCCCGCACTAGCCACCATCCCCACCGCCTGAGGCGGCCCCGAGGAGGTCCTGGCTATTTGACCGCACCGGCGGTCATGCCGGCAATCAAGTACCGCTGCAAAAACGAGAACACAATCGCTGCCGGCACCGTAGCCAGCAAGGTTGCCGCCATCACCTGCTCCCACTCGATCTGATATCGCCCGGCAACCTGGGAATACACCAGTAGAGGGAGTGTGTAGCTCGCGGAGGAGCGCAAAATCGTCAGCGCAATAACAAATTCGTTCCAGGCGTTAATAAAGGCGACGGTCGATGACACCACGATTGCAGGCACGGCAAGCGGCAGGAAAATGCGGATCAGGCTGCGCAACCGGGTCGCCCCGTCGATCCAGGAAGCCTCTTCTATCTCCCGCCCGATGGTATCAAAATAACTCTGCAGCATCATCACCGTAAAGGCGAAGTTGAACGCCCCATAGATAAGTATCAGCGAGCTGTCGTTGTCGATACCGCCAACCAGCACAAGGAGTTGCAAAAGCCCCAGCACGAGCACCATCGGTGAGATCATCTGGGTAACGAGCAGATATTGGCCGAAGGCCCGCTGCCCCCTGAAGCGCGACCGCGAAAGCGCATAGGCGGCCGGAATGGCCAATATCACGGCAAGGGCAGCCGACGTGATGCTGACATAAAGACTGTTGAACAGAGCGGTGCCGAAGCCCGTCTGCTGCCACATGTCAACGAAATTCTGCCATCTGAAATGGTTCGGCAGCCAACGAGGCGGGTAGAGAAACAGTTCGTTCCGTGGCTTTACTGCCGTAAAAAACATGACGGCAAACGGAAACAGATTCAGCACCATCAAGGGTGACAGAATTATCCAGTAAATAGCACTTTTTAGAGGTTTTTTCATCGTATTACACCTCCTCTGCCACAGAGGACTGCTTTCCGCGCATAAGAAGTGTCGCGTAGATGATCGTGAAGATCAGAAGAATGGTCAGCATGATGATGGAAATCGCGGCCGCCTTCCCAAGCTGCCCGAACTGGAAGGCGAGCTTATAGAGATAGGTGACCATGATGTCGGTCTCGTCCGCCGGGCCGCCGGCAGTCATCACCCAGATAATAGGGAAAGAATTGAACACGTAAATTATGTTGAGAACGATTGCGATATTTAAAAACGGCTTCAACAACGGCATCGTCATATGGAGGAAGAGCCGGTACGGCCTGCCGCCGTCGACCGCGCCGGCTTCATAGATATCGCGGGGGATCGAGGAAAGACCGCCGAGAAGAATCGTCGTTGTAAAAGGAATTGAGACCAAAATACCGACGACGATTTCTACACAAAAGGCAAGATGGGCACGCCCCAACCATTCGATCGGCGTTTGCATCACACCAAGATTCATGAGCGTCGCGTTCAACAGGCCAGCCCGGCCGTTCAATGCCCAGCGCCACACAACCGCGGTCATGGTCAAGGAAACGGACCAGGGCAACATGATCACCGTTCGCGCAATGCCGCGGCCATGGAATTCTTCATTGAGAATCAGGGCAACGGGTATCGATATAGCCATCGTGCCACCCACCACCGTCACAGTCCAAATCAGGGTCCGCCAGATCGACGCGACAAACAGCGGGTCGAGGAAGAGATCCCGGTAGTTGCCGAAAGCGTTGGCGCCCAGAATGCGACCGAAACGACTAACTGAATGCAGCGACAACCAGAGGAGGTCACCTGCTGGATAGCCAATGATGATGATCGTCAGGATCAGCCCCGGAACCAAGAGAAACCGTGGATCCTGGAAGACAAGCTTGGGTCGCGGCGATATGGCTGGCACAGCGATCGGTATGTCCAGTTGTGACTGACTCATGATAATCCCCGAAGAGGGCAGGACAAAGCCCTGCCCTCCGACTTTCTACTTCTGACTAAGAATGGTGTTGATCTGACCCGCCGCTTGCGTCAGCGCGGCCGTGGGGGCCGCCTGACCCAGATAGATCTTCTGCAACGCCTGAGTGGTGTCGTCGGCCATCTGCTCCCAGTTGGCAACGGGCGGAATAAACTTCGCATAGGACAGGCCGTCAACGAAGCCCTTCATCGGCTCCGTGCTATAGTACTTTTCGTCGGCCACAGCAGTGGTTACCGGCAGCAAACCTTCATTTCTATCGAACTGGCTGCGGTATTTTTCCTGATACATGAACTTGGTGAAGTCCGCAGCGAGCTTCTTCTGATGGGAAGCGCTGAAAATCACCAGAGAATCGGTCACGGCAAGAGTGGCCTTTTGCTTCGCCACAGGAAACGGCAGCACGGCGTAGTGCAGATTCGGGGCTTCAGCCTGAAGTTGCGGAACGAGCATCGGGAAGGTGAAGACCATGCCGAGCTTTCCTTGCTTGAAGAGATTAAAGATATCCTCTCGCGAATAGTCGGTCGGCTCGGGTTCCGTCACGTGACTGTCAAGCAACTTCTTGTAAAACGTGGCCGCCGCAATCGCTTCAGGACTATCGAGTCCGCTCTTGCCATCTTTCGTGAAGATGTCCCCACCGTAGCTCCACAGGATGTAGTAAAAATAGGAATCCGTTTCGATCTGCTTACCCTGCAGGCCAAATCCGAAGGCACCTGGAATCGTCGATACCTTCTTTGCAACGTCGTAGAGCTGGTCCCAGGTCTGGGGTGGTTTCGCGCCGACCTTGTTGAGCAGATCCATGTTGACGAGCATCGCCCGGGCCGAGGAGCCGACTGGAAGCCCCATGAGCTTGCCGTCGATAATCGAGGGGCCCATGAGAGTCGGAATAAACGAGGTCTTGAAGGATTCCGGGAAGTAGCCGTCTAGCGGCTCCACGACGCCTTGCGAGGCAAAGTCATAGAGCCAGCGTGTTCCGATAATGGCAAGATCAGGCGGAGTATTTGCGGTGAGATCCGTTGTCAACTGCTGAAGAACATTGTCCCAAGGCACAACGGAGATGTCGATCTTCACATCCGGATGGAGCGCCTCATAGTCCTTGGCAATCTTCTCGAACAACGGCCCCGTCTGGCTCGAATACTCGGCCACCTCAAAATTCAAGGTGGCGGCATTTGCTTCAGTCGCCGAGATGGCGCCGAGACCTAGCACCGACAATGCGGCTAAATAGAGCGGCCGAAAAGGCCCATTCCAAGACTTACTCCAACGCATAATTCTTCTCCTGATGATCAGAACTTTGTTAGCAGGATTAGGTTCTTCCTCCGCCCTAACCTGAAATCTTGCGTAAACGCTGGCCGGACGCTTTGTCGAAGAGATGCATGCGTTCGCGCTGTGGCATAACGCCGATGCAATCGCCCGAGCGCAGGGCAAGTCGCTTGTGGGTGACAATCGTCAATTCAGCGGCAGCGGTCTTTGCCGCAACGATTGTTTCCGATCCTGTTGGCTCGACAACATGAACCGTCGCCGTTATGCCATTCCCCGGATCCAGGATTTCAAAATGCTCGGGCCTTACGCCAAGCACCACCTCTCGTCCTTCCGCGACCGCGTAGGCATCAATGTCAAGGGGTGCCGGCAAGCCGGTCTCCGCCAAGACGCCGTTGCCCGCCACAGTGCGATAGACGCCAGGCAAGAAGTTCATGGACGGTGATCCGATGAATCCTGCAACGATCAAATTAGCGGGGTAGTCGTAAAGATCAAGCGGCGGTCCCGCTTGCGCGATAGTGCCCTGATGCAGCAGCACGATCCGATCGGCCATCGTCATCGCTTCGACCTGATCATGAGTGACATAAATGGATGTCGCTCCAAGCCGCTGATGCAGGGACTTCACCTCCGTCCGCATCTGAACGCGAAGCTTGGCGTCCAGATTGGAGAGCGGTTCATCGAACAGAAAGACCTTCGGTGTGCGAACAATGGCGCGTCCCATGGCGACACGCTGCCTCTGTCCACCAGACAACTGGCGCGGATGGCGCGCGAGTAGGTGACGGATTCCCAGAGCGCCTGCCGCGCCATCAACCCCGGTTTCAATCCGCCCACGCTCCATATTGCGAAGACGAAGACTGAACGCCATGTTGTCAAATACAGACATATGCGGATAGAGCGCGTAGCTCTGAAAAACCATCGCGATATTACGTAAGCGCGTTGGGATATTGTTCACGACTTGTCCGTCGATCGCGATGGAACCGTCGGTGATGTCCTCGAGCCCTGCGACCATCCTGAGAAGCGTTGATTTGCCGCAGCCCGAAGGACCTACCAGCGCGACGAATTCGCCATCCGCGATGGTCAGATCGACTCCCTGCACAACCTGAAGATGTCCGTAGGACTTTCGAATGTCACGCAGTTCGACTGACGCCATCGACCTTATATCTCCACCGTTCCGACACGATCATCGGCATTCACGGTTGTCACTGGACAACGAAATGCCTGCTTACTACCAAATCATGGTGACGCCGCTCATTCGGCCCTGGCTAATGCAAATCCGTGATCTTCTTATACTGACGGAGCATCGGCGGGCCTGCGGCCCACCCAATTGCCGAAAGGCATCGGGCAAGGAAAATTTTGCATTGGCGGCGCGGTGCGCCAAATTTAGAATGAACCGCCCAATGTCCGCGACGCGCGGGATTATAGCTTTGCCGGTTACCCGGCACGAACAGGATGAGTCATGAAGAATATCGTTGTTACGGGCGGCAGCGGCAAAGCTGGCCGCGCTGTGATCAAAGATCTTGTGGACCATGGATATCGTGTTCTCAATGCCGATATCACCCCGCCCGCGAACCCGATCTGCCCGTTCCTCAAGGTTGATTTGACGGAGTTCGGGCAAGCTATCGATATGCTGCGCGCCGCCGCCGGTGTCGGCGACCATCCATTCAGGCAATTCGAGAAGGCAGATGCTGTGGTGCATATGGCGGCCATCCGTGCCCCCGATCTCGCGCCGGAAGAGGTAACGTTTCGGACTAATATCCTGTCCACCTATAACGTTTTCAGCGCCGCGACACTGCTCGGCCTCCCGCGTGTCGTATGGGCATCCAGCGAGACAACCCTGGGCCTCCCCTTCAGCCGCACCCGCCCTGCCTTCGCGCCGATCACGGAGGAGCACCCGCTCCTGCCCGAAAGTAGCTACGCCTTGTCCAAGGACCTCGGCGAGGAGATGGCGCGGCAAATGCATCGCTGGAACCCCGACACGAGCTTTGTCGGGCTGCGCATCTCCAATGTGATGGAGCCCTGGGAATACGCACAATTTCCCGCATACTCAGCAGATGTCTCGCTGCGAAAGTGGAATCTGTGGAGCTATGTTGACGCCCGCGACGTCGCCCAGGCTTGCCGGCTCGGATTGGAGGCCGATTTCCATGGCGCCGATCACTTCATCATTGCGGCCGCCGATACGGTCATGACAAAATCCAATAAAGAGCTTCTGGCAGAAGTGTTTCCGGACGTTCCGCTGACCGGTGACGTCGGCGAGTTCGAGACCCTGCTGTCGATTCAAAAAGCTAAGACGCAACTGGGTTATCAGCCGCAATACTCATGGCGTGAGGAGATCGGCAAACTTACAAAATGAGAAACGCTGACCACAGCTGAGCCTCGCGTAGAAGCTAGGCGCCTCGGACATTGGACCTTTCGCGCCATTTGGCGCGAAAGGCGGCGCTGCGAACGCTCAGTCGTCAAACCAGGATTGCCTTGATCTGTTAAGCAATTTGGCGGCGATCTATGGCATAATTTTTGCGTCCATCGGGACCGATCTGGCGGTGATCGCCGGCGACGGATGGACGGAGCAGAATGGTAGATACCCGCTGGTTAAGTGACTTCCTGACGACAGCAGAATTGAGAAACTTCTCCCGCGCGGCAGAAGTTCTGAATTCGACGCAGCCTGCGCTGAGCCGTCGTATCCATGCGCTAGAAGATTGGCTTGGCGCGCGTCTTTTCGACCGGGATACACAGCCGATCTCCCTGACACCTGAAGGCGAACTCCTCCGACCGACGGCAGAGGAGATTCTGTGCAGTCTGCAACGTGCTCGGGCGGAAATTCGCGGCGTGCGCGAGCGCCGCACGGCGCTTCTCCGCTTCATCACCACGCATGGATTGGCAACTACGGTTCTTCCGACCTGGCTGGGCTCGGTTGAAGCCGTCACTGGCGCGATATCGATGCGGCTGGAAACGGCGCGCCTCGATGACTGCGCGACGACGATGGTGAACGGAGAGGCCGATTTCATGCTGGCCTATACGCACCCGACCTCCATTCTTCCGCTTGACCCTCGTGCCTTCCGCTCCGTTGTCATCGAACAGGATGTGCTGCTGCCTGTCTCCGCGCCGGACGAGAACGGAGCGCCTCGCCATCCCGTGCCGGGCCCCTCGGAGGACCGCCCTAGCGGCTATATCGCCTACACACTCTCATCCGGATTTGGACGCCTCCTGGATCAGTTTTTTGGTCAGCGCGAGGACTCACTCAAGCTGCAACGCGTTTTCGAAACGCATCTGGCAGGGGTTGTCAAGATCATGGCGCTGGAAGGGCGTGGTGTCGCGTGGCTGGCGAGCCGCTATGTCACGGCTGATATTGCATCGGGCCATTTGGTTCACGCCGGGGACGAGGAATTTTCAATCGAATTGGAAGTCCGTCTATTTCGCCCGATCGGACGGATGTCAGTGGCGTGCGAGCAGTTCTGGACAGCCGTGGGTGAGGCATCCTCCCCAACTATACGGTAATCTCATCGACCGATGGCGAAAAGGAATTATACGCACGCGGGCGGATTGCGTACGTGTGTAGCTGTAAGGCTAACAGGTACACGGAACCCATGCGCATTCCCAAGATCGCCATTCTTGGCCTGGCAATAGAGTGCAATCGCTTTGCCCCGCCATCCACCCGATCGGACTTTGAGTCGCGCGCGTTGCTCAGGGGCCAGACGTTAATCGACGAAAGCCGGCGGTTGGCTCCGGGGATGACCCCGGAAATACCCGCCTTTGTCCGAATGATGGATTCAAGCACTCGCTGGCAAGCGGTCCCGATACTATGGGCTAATGCGGAATCCGGCGGTCCTATCGACCACGAATTCTTCTGCGAAATCATCTCCGAGATGCGGCAGTCTCTGGAAAGAGCCGGCCCGTTGGACGGCGTCTATATCTGCGAGCACGGTGCTGCCATCACGACTGCGGAAAGCAATCCAGATGGCGAGGTCTTCGACCTCGTCCGCGAGATTGTCGGTCCTTCCGTGCCGATCGTGGCAACCGTCGACCTGCATGCCAATATCTCCGAACGGATGGTCGGCGCTGTCGACGCTCTGATTTCCTATCGCCGCAATCCCCACACTGACATGGCGGATCGTGGAGCGGAAGCCGCGGCGGCACTCCTCGAACTTCTTGGCGGAATGCGCACGAGCGTCGCTCATGTGAGATTGCCGATTGTGGCGCCACCCACAGCCCTGCTGACAGCATCCGGGGCCGGTCCATATGCCGATCTCATTGAAGCCGCAGAAGCCGAACGCGACGCGGGTATTGTCAACATTTCTGTCGTCGGCGGTTTCGCCTATGGTGACACCCCGCAAAACGGCCTCTCCATCATCGTGACGACGCGGAACGACGGCACGCTTGCGCGGCGGACTGCGGAACATCTGGCCGCAATCGCCTGGCGGGAGCGTGATCGCTTCGTGCCGCGTCTGACTTCTGTCGAGGACGCGATAAAGCGCGCCAAGGAGGCCGGGGAGCAACGTAATACACCCGCAGTACTGGTCGCCGATGTCGCTGACAATCCTGGAGGCGGTGGTCGTGGGAACACGACCTACCTCCTTCGCGCCCTGTTGAATGCAGGCGTCCGCAACGTGATCTTTGGCGTCTTCACGGATCCGGAGCTGGCCGCGGAGGCGCATGCCCTGGGAGAAGGCACATCCTTCGAAGCGCATTTCAACCGAGCAGAAACCGCTCGCTTCTCCACGCCGCTTTCCACCCGGGCGACCGTGTTGAAGCTGCATGATGGCAGGGGAGTCGGCCGCAGGGGACAATTGGAAGGCTGCGCATTCGATCTCGGCCCATCTGCTGCACTCATGATTGATGGCATCATCCTCATCGTCATTACCAACCGCCATCAATGTCACGAACCCGCCTTCTTCGAGATGTTCGGGCTGAACATTGCTGCCGCGCGCAGCGTTGTTCTCAAGTCCCGCGGCCACTTCAGAGCCGCCTTCGACGAGTTCTTTAAGCCGGAACAGATCATCGAGGCCGACGCGCCCGGTCTGACATCACCGATCCTCTCACGCTTCGATTTCGAGCGGCTGCCACGCCCAGTTGTCCCTCTGGACGTGGTCACCGATTGGATTGCGGATGTCCGCGTCTTTCATCGCACAGCTGCGGAGACCTAAGGCGAAAGCAAATTCGTGCGACCGGCACGCGCCGGCGCGCACGAACCGATCGCCGCCGGGTGTCACTTCAGCCTTGAGGAGACAAGGTCGAAGAGCCGGCGATTGTCTCTTTGTCTTCGGTCAAAACCTTCGCGCGCCCCAGGGGATTCTCTGGCAGCGCGGCACCGACATTGCTGGCACGGGGCCTTCTCAAACTGCAGGGCTCCGGCCTACTCCCGGTCCGAGACATCATGACCTCAGAAGCCGGTCTCTATTCGGCGTAGTCAGGCTCTTCCCGATCCAGAATGCGACGCCAGGCATCAAGATGCTGGCGGGAATCAAAGCGATTGCTCCATGGACCATTATAGTGGTCA
>NZ_DATJJK010000056.1:0-36621 GCF_035492295.1 Acidisoma sp.
CCAGCAGCCATTCGCCGGAAAGCCGGCCGCCGCAGCTTTGCAGGAAATCGCCGCCCCCGGCGTTGATCGCATCCGCATAGGGTTGGGCGGCCGCGTGTTTCCACAGTTTCACATAGGCATGCGGGGCGTCCGGGTGGCGCACGGAGAGAGGTGCGCCGTCAGCTGCCGCGGGCAGCGGGGAACTTGCCGTAAAGTCGATCCCGATACCCGCGACGTTCCGCCCGGCGCCGATTGCGCGCAGGATCGCTTCGGTCGCCTCCAGATAGTCCGGCGCGTTCTGCAGGGCGTAGTGCGGTGGCAGCGGCGTGCCATCGGGCAGGCGCCCGGTCATGACACCATGGCGGTAAGGATGGGTGTGGTGTGCTTCCTGCCGGCCGGTGGCGACGTCGATTACCACGCCGCGGGCGGATTCGGTCCCGAAATCAAGGCCAATGATACTGCGTGATGCCATGCCGCCCGTGTCTGCGCTTCGTCCCATGCGGCCGCGTTCAGGGGCGGCGCTCGCTTGGCCGGGACGGTAGCGAGACGGTTCGGGAGGCGCAAGGGGTTATGACCAAGATTGGTCATAACCCCTTGCGGTCTTAAATCAGGTGCCGCATTCAGCCGGCAGGAGGGAGACGCTCCATTGCATCTCCCGCTCCGTTCCGGGCGGCAGGATCATAATGCCCGGCTTTTCCAAAAGGTCGCCGGTGAAACCCTCGGGGCTCGCATAGCCGTGCCAGGGCTCGATGCAGAGGAAATCGCCCGATCCGCCCGGCTTGGTCCAGACGCCGAGTTGCTCAAAACCTTCCCAGGCCACCTCCAGCACCGGGGTGCCGCGGCCCGAGAAGCGGACGGAACGGCTTTCGAGGCTGGTGAAGACCAGCGCATCGGCGTCGAAGAGTTCGGTGCGGAGCGGCAGCACCCGGTCCTCTACCGGGGAGGGATGGACCGCTGCCGTCAGCAGCCCATTGGCCACGCCATGGATCGGCGCCTGCTCGGCCCTCGCGAAACGGAGTTCATGCTCCTCCTTCGGCACGTCCGGCAGGATCGGCCAGGCGAAAGCCGGGTGAGCGCCGAGCGCGGCCGGCATCGGATCATCGCCCTTGTTGGTGAGCGTGTAGCGAAGCGTGAGCGTGGTGCCGGCAAGTTCGTAGCTGAGCACAAGGCGGAAGCGATAGGGGTAGAGCGCGCGGCTCTCCGCATCATCCTCCAGCACCAGGGCGCAGGCGGCCTCGGAGCGTGAGAGCCAGGTGAAGGGCAGATCGCGGGCGAAGCCGTGCTGGGTCAGCCGGTAGGTTTGGCCGGCATGGGTGTAGCGGTCTTCCGCTAGCCTGCCGACGATTGGAAAAAGCACGGGGGAATGGCGCGGCCAGGCAGGCCCCGCTTGCCAAAGATAGTCCCGGCCATCCGCGCCGCGCAGGGAGGAAAGCTCCGCCCCCTTGGCCTGGATCGTGGCGGAAAGTCGGCCGCTGGAAAGCGAATGGCGGTCTTCGGTGGTGCCGGTCATGGCCTGCTCCTGTCGTTCGGTTTGCCAAGATAGGGGGGGCGGGCCGCCGCTGGAAGCGGCCAGGGTCTGATCGGTTCGCCTGAGCCGTGAATCCCCCGTTAAAAAGGGTCTGATCGGTTCGCCTGAGCCGTGAATCCCCCCGTTAAAAAGGGTCTGGTCGGTTCGACTGAGCTCTGAATCGAGCCCTTTTCAAAAGCCAGGAGCGTGATCCCGCTTGACGAGCCCGGGGGGCGTTATGCGAGATTTGCGGGGAACAGGAGTTTTCCCTTGTCTCGCCTCGACAGACATTCGCTGTCTCCCGCTGCTTTGGCACTGCTCTGCCGCCCGCTGTCTGGCCCTCCTTAGGGTCTCTGTCTCCAAAGTAACGACATCGCGCGGCGCGGCCCACCGGCTTGCGCCGCAGACAGGGACAATGCCTACAGAGGAGATCGTCATGACGGATCTGCGCGAGTGGTTCGCGGAACATCATGTAACGGAAGTGGAATGTCTTGTGCCGGATCTCACCGGCATTCCGCGCGGCAAGATCACGCCCGCGCAGAAATTTCTCGACGGCGGCGCGCTGCGCCTGCCGGAAGCGATCTTCATCCAGTCGGTCACCGGCGAATACCCGCCAGACGAGGATGACAAGCTGACCGATCCCGCCATTATCGACATCACGCTGCGGGCCGATGCGAGCACGGTGCGGCTGGTGCCCTGGGCGCGGGAACCCACGGCGCAGATCATTCATGATTGCCACTACAAGAATGGCGATCCGGTGCCGATGGCGCCGCGCCAGGTGTTGCAGCGCGTGCTGAAGCTCTACCAGGACAAGGGCTGGGAGCCGATCCTGGCGCCGGAACTGGAATTCTATCTCGTCGGGCGCAATACCGATCCCGACTATCCGCTCACCCCGCCGGTCGGCCGCTCGGGACGCAAGGAGACCGGCCGGCAATCCTATTCCGTGGATGCGGTCAATGAATTCGATCCGCTCTTCGAAGAGATGTACGATTTCTGCGAGACGCAGGAACTGGATCTCGACACGCTGATCCACGAGGAAGGCGCCGGGCAGGTGGAGATCAACTTCCTGCATGGCGAACCGCTGACCCGCGCCGACCAGGTCTTCCTTTTCAAGCGCACGGTGCGGGAAGTGGCGCTGCGGCACGATATCTACGCGACCTTCATGGCCAAGCCGATGAGCCATGAACCGGGCAGCGCGATGCATGTGCATCAGAGCATTGTCGATCCCGAAACGAAGAAGAATCTCTTCGCAGGGGAGGACGGCAAGGCCAGCAAACTGTTCCGTAACTATCTCGGCGGCTTGCAGAAATACACGCCCGCCGTCATGCCCATCCTGGCGCCGAACGTGAATTCCTATCGCCGGCTCTCACGGTTCTCCAACGCGCCGATCAACCTCGAATGGGGATACGACAACCGCACGTGCGGCCTGCGCGTGCCCTTCGGCGCGCCCGCCGCCATGCGCGTGGAAAATCGCGTGCCGGGCGCGGACGCCAATCCCTATCTTGCCTTCGCGGCGACCCTTGCCTGCGGGTATCTCGGCATGGTCGAGGAGTTGGAGCCGACAACACCCTTCGAAGGCTCGGCCTATTCCATGCCCTATGCCTTGCCACGGGAACTCAGCCACGCGCTCGACATCATGGACACCTGCGACCCGCTGCGCGAGATCCTCGGCTCCAAGATGATCGACGTGCTGGTGGCGGTGAAGAAGCTCGAATACGAGACCTATCTGCACGTCATCAGCTCCTGGGAACGCGAGCATCTTCTGCTCAACGTATGAGGTTCGATCCGGCGGACCGGGGGGAGAAGCCGGCCCCCAGCTATTACGAGGCGACACGAAATGTGGCCCTTGTGACCCCGCGGCTCGACGGCGATCTCGCCGTCGATGTCGCCATCATCGGCGGCGGCATCACCGGCTGCTCGGCAGCCCTCGAACTCGCCGGCCGTGGTCTCTCCGTGGCGCTTCTGGAAGCGCGGGATATCGGCTGGGGCGCCTCGGGCCGTAACGGCGGCCAGGTCCTGCCGGGCCTCGCCGTGGGCCAAGCCAAGCTCAGCCGCCTCGTCGGTGCGGATGATGCCCGCCGGCTGTGGGACATGTCGGTCGAGGCCGTCTCCCTGGTCGAGCAACGGGTGCAGGCCCATGCCATCCCCTGCGACTACCACAAGGGCTATCTTCATGCGGCGGTGAAACCGCGGCATGAGCGCGAGCTGGAGGAGGAGGTCGAAGCCCTGGCAGCCCTCGGGGTCTCTGGCGCGCGTGTGCTGCGCGGGCCGGAGATGCGGGATCGCATCGCGACCGATCGCTACCGCGCGGTAATGACCGATCCGCTGGCGGCCCACCTCCATCCGCTCAACTACACGCTGGGGCTCGGCCTCGCCGCCCAGGCGGCGGGCGCACGGCTCTTCTCGCGAACGCCGGTCACGGCGATCGAGGAGGGGCAAGTGATCCGGCTGCGCACGCCGCGCGGCACGGTTTCCGCCGGGTCCCTGCTGCTCTCGGGCGGCGCCTATCTCGGCCGGCTTTGGCCGCAGATGGCGGGATACGTCATGCCGGTCGGCACCTATGTCATCGCGACCGAGCCGCGACCGGATATCGCGTCCCTCCTGCCGATGAACGAGGCGGTGGCCGATCTCAATTTTGTGCTCGACTATTTCCGCCGCTCGGCCGACGGGCGGCTGCTCTTCGGCGGTGGCGTCTCCTATTCCGCGATGCCGCCGCCGCGTCTTGCCGGGAAAATGCTGGCACGTATGCGAAAGGTCTTTCCGCAGCTGGGCGATGCCCGCGCGGAGTTCACCTGGGGCGGCCTCGTGGATATCACCCGCCACCGCGCGCCGCATTTTGGCCGGCTCGCGCCCAATATCCTGATGGCGCAGGGTTTTTCGGGGCACGGCGTGGCGCTCGCGGGGCTCGCCGGCCGCGTCATGGCGGAAGCCGCCACCGGCCAGGCGGGCCGCTTCGATGTCTTCGCCCGCATCCCGCAGGCGCGCTTCCCGGGCGGGCGGGCTCTGCGCGTGCCGGCGTTGCTGCTCGCCACATCGTATTATCGGATGCGCGATCTCCTGTAACTTCCTCTCACGCCGCCGGGGGCCGCGGCATCGCACAAAAAGCTTGCGCCGAGGCCCCCGCAGACTTCAAGCTTTCCGATGTCTGATCAAAGCGAAGGCTGCGGCGATGAAATATATCGGCTGGCTTGCCATTGTTCCCCTCATCGGCATGTTCCTCGGACCGATCTGCCATAATGCGTCCACGCCCTTCATCCTCGGCATGCCCTTCATCCTGGGCTGGATCGTGGTGTGGATCGTCATCACCTCGGCGGTCATGGCGGTCATCTACCGGCTCGACCCGGCGCGGGGACAGGCGGACGAGGAGGGGCCGCGATGAACATCGCCCTCATCCTCATCGCGCTCGGCGCCATTCTCGCGCTTGTCCTGGGCCTTGCCGCACGGCGCGGCCATGCCATGAAGCTCGAGGAATGGACGGTCGGCAATCGCGGCTTCGGCACCGCCTTCGTCTTCCTGCTGCTGGCGGGCGAGATCTACACGACCTTCACCTTTCTCGGCGCCTCGGGATACGCCTACGGGCTCGGCGCGCCCTCCTATTACATCATCGTCTACGGCACGATCGGCTACGTCATCTCCTATTTCATGCTGCCGCCGATCTGGCGCTATGCACGAGCGCGGCACCTCGTCTCCCAGCCGGATTTCTTCGCTGCGAAATTCCAAAGCCCAGGTCTCGGTCTGCTCGTCGCGGTGGTCGGCATCGTCGCACTCATTCCCTATCTCGTGCTGCAGTTCACGGGGCTCGGCGTCATCGTCGAGGTCGCAAGCTACGGCGGCATTCCGAAGAGCGTGGCGATCATCATCGGCGCCATCGTGGTCACCCTCTATGTCGTCGTCTCCGGCATTCGCGGCTCGGCCTGGACCTCGGTGGTGAAGGATTTCCTCATCATCATCGTGGCGGTCTTCCTCGGCCTCTATCTGCCGTTGCACTACCATGGCGGCATTTCGGCGATGTTCACCGAAATTGACAAGGCAAAGCCTGGATTTCTCTCCTTCGCCGCCACGGGCAAAAGCCTCGCCTGGTTCATTTCGACGGTGGTGCTGACCGCGCTCGGCTTCTTCATGTGGCCGCATTCTTTCGCCGCGTGCTTCAGCGCCCGCAACACGGATATATTCCGCCGCAATGCCGTCCTGCTGCCGCTCTATCAGCTCGTTCTGCTCTTCATCTTTTTCGTGGGTTTTGCGGCGGTCCTTGTCGTGCCCGGGCTGCACGGCGTGGCCACCAACATGGCGCTGTTGAAGATCTCGGTCGCGGCCTTTCCTGGCTGGTTCGTCGGCATCATCGGGGCGACCGGCGTGCTGACCGCGCTTGTTCCCGGGTCGCTGATCATGATGACGGCGGCAACCCTCTGCGCCCGCAACCTGCTCGCCGTCGTGCGGCCCGGGCAGGGGGATGAGCAGACGGCGCTGATCGCCAAATGCCTGGTGCCGGTCATCGGCATCGTCGCGGTCTATTTCGCGATTGCCGGCAGTTCCACGATCGTCGCCCTGCTGCTCATGGGCTATGCCTTCGTGACGCAGCTCTTTCCGGCCCTGATCGCGAGCCTGCTGCCACGCAATCCGGTGACGCGGGAGGGGGCGACCGCCGGCATCCTCGCGGGTGTCGCGGCGGTCATCTATTTCACCCTGAGCGACACGACGCTCGCGAAGCTGCTGCCAGACGCCCCGGAATTCATCCGGGATCTCAACATCGGCACGGTGGCCCTGCTCGTGAACATCGTCGCCATGGCCGTCGTCAGCGCTGCCACCTTCGGCAGGCGGACGGCGCTGACTGGCGAGGCGGCGGAGTGACCGGCCTTAGCCGCCGTAGCGGCTGAGGCTGGAGCGCAGCGGGTCGGCGCCCGGATTGTTCACCATCATCTGCACCGCGATCTGCTGCGCGTTGTAGGGTTGGCCGTAATAGGCCTGGTTCGACGCGGTATCGGGCGACAACACCGAGCCTTCGAGCGAGACGCCGGCATAGAGGCCGCTGGTCCGGGCATAGGTCACGATGTCAGCGCGCATATGGGTGGTGGTGGCCCCCCCCACGCCGGCGCCGACGGTCGCCACCGCGATCGAGGCGTCGCCGCCGATCTTGAAGTGGTTGCGCAGCACTGCGCCCAGCGCCCGGTCGTTCATGATCATGATCAGCACTTCGGCGCTCTGCACGCCGATCTGCGCGCCGAAACTGCCGCTGCCCATGGAATAGAAGGCGGGATCGGACCACGAGCCGCCGGCCGCGCGCGCCAGCAGCACGCAGCTGCCGCCGGACCCGCCGAAGACAAAGCCGGCCTTGAACATCTGTGGGCAGAGGATCACAGCGCGGGCGCTACGCAGCGTATCGACGACGCTGGAGGACTGCGTGCTGTTGAGGACGTCCTGCAAGGCGAGGGTCGAGCGGTCGACAATTTCCTGCTGCGCCTGTGGCCCGGTTCCGGTGGCGCAGGCGCTCATCAAGGGCGCGAGCGCCAGAAGGCAGGCCCCGATGACGGTCTTTCTAAAGCGCATGGTGGCCTCTCCTCTGTTCGTCTCTGTCGTCCGCAGCCGGGCACCCGACCAAGGCCGCCTAGCCGCGTTGCGTGTCAAAAGCGTGACCTTCAGAAGGCCGGAACGCCGTTCATCGTCTCGTTGGCGGAGACGACGCGCCAAGCATCGCCCCGCCGTTCG
Source organism: Acidisoma sp. (assembly GCF_035492295.1). Classification (GTDB taxonomy): domain Bacteria; phylum Pseudomonadota; class Alphaproteobacteria; order Acetobacterales; family Acetobacteraceae; genus Acidisoma. The sequence continues at coordinate 7,190 of NZ_DATJJK010000056.1, forward strand.
ATTCGCGTGAGGGAAATATTGCCGACCGTGAGACGAAGCGCCGATTCACCCTTAATGCCGAGGGCGTGGGCCATGGCAGCGCGGATGGTGCCGCCGTGGCAGACGATGACGAGATCCTCGTCTGCATGGGCCTGCGCCAGACGCTCGATGGTGTGGCCTACGCGGCCGATCACATCTTCGAAACTCTCCCCCTCATGCGGGCGCTCCAGCGGGGAGGTCGGCCAGAAATCGTGTTTGGGCAGGGTGAGCCGCGTGTGAAGCACGGCATTCTCCGTGCCCTGAAGATGGCCGAAAGACTGTTCGATCATCCCGGCTTCGACGCCGAGAGTCTGGGCCGGATAGCCGCCGGCGAAGATCGCCTCGGCCGTCAATCGGGTGCGACTCAGCGGAGTCACGAACCAGTGGGCGGGCTGGGGCAGGCGCTTGCCGAGGGCCGCATAGGCTGCTTCCTGGGCTGTCATGGTCTCGGCGCAGACCGGCACGTCCTGGTCGCCATAGAGGATTTTACGCGCCTCGGGGTCGACGAGGGCGTGGCGGATGAGCCAGAAGCGGGTCGTGGTCATGAGCGGGTCGGTCTCCGGACGATCATTCGCCGATTGCCACGAGGGCGCCGCGGCGGCGGGCGGACTGGAACTGCCACGCGAAGATGAGGCTGGCGGCGGCAAGCCAGACGATATTGAGGCCAAAGCTCGCCGCCATCGCGCCGAGCGCCAAATGCCCCTCCAGCAACACGGCGCGCATGCCCTCAAAAACATGGGTCGCCGGAATGGCGCGCGAGATCGGTTGCAGCCAGGCGGGCAGGGTGCTGACCGGGTAATAGACCGCGGCGAGCGGCGTCAGCCCGAAGAGCAGCGACCAGGCGAGGGCTTCCGCCCCCGCGCCGTAGCGCAGGATCAGCGCCACGATGCCGAGCGCCACCGCCCAGCCCATGATCATCAGATTGGCGAAAAACAGCACCAGAACGGGGCCGAGCGCGAAGAGGTTGAAGGCATAGAGCGCCCAGGCGACGAGGATCGCCGGCAGCACACCCGCCAGCGTGCGGGTGAACGCGACGCCGACCAGGCCCGCGATCAGTTCCCAAGGGCGCAGCGGGCTGATGAAGATATGCCCGAGGTTGCGGGACCACAGCTCCTCCATGAAGCTGATGGCGACCCCCATCTGGCTGCGGATGCAGATTTCCCACAGCAGCACGCCGGCGAGCAGCGTGCTCGCGGCCAGGATCAAAGCGTGATGCCCGCCGCCGGCGGCCGTGCCGAAAGCCCGGCCGGAAATGAAGCTTGCCGTGAAACCCCAGATGCACATCTGCAGGATCGGCCAATAGGCAAGTTCGACCAGCCTCGGCCAGGAGCGGCGATAGAGGCAGAGATGGCGGTACATCAGCCCCCAGATGCGGCGGAGCGAGCCCGTCATGAGTTGGCCTCCGTCGCGGCACGTCCCCGGCCGCGGGCGATGTCGAGAAAGACATCCTCCATCGAATCCCGCTGGTAGCGGCCGAGCAGCGCATCGGGGCTGCCCGCATCCACGATGCGGCCGCGGCGCATCATGAGAACGTGGTCGCACAGCCGCTCAACCTCGGCCATGTTGTGGGAGGCGATGAGCATGGAGCAGCCCGATTGCGCGCGGTAGCGCTCGAGCCAGCTGCGCACGAGGTCGCCGGTATCGGGGTCGAGGCTCGCCGTCGGCTCGTCCAGCAGCAACACCTCGGGCCGGTTGATGAGGGATTTGGCGAGCGCCACGCGCGTCTTCTGTCCGGCGGAAAGCTCGCCCGCCGGCCGGTCGAGGAATTGATGGAGGTCGAGCTCGTCGGAAAGCTCGCCGATTCGCCGCTCGGCTTGGCGAACGCCGTAGAGATGGCCATAGACGCGCAAATTCTCCCGCACGGTGATCCGGCTGGGCAGCGCGATATAGGGCGATGAGAAGTTCATCCGGGCCAGCGCGGCGAACCGGTCCCGCGCCATGTCATGGCCCAGGATCTCGATTTTTCCCGAAGTCGGCAGTAGCAGGCCGAGGAGCATGGAGATTGTGGTGGTCTTGCCGGCGCCATTGCCGCCCAGAAGCCCCACGGTCTGGCCCGCCCCGATCGTGAAGCCGATATTGTCGACCGCAAGCGTTGTGGCGTAACGCTTGGACAGGGCCTGCACCCGCACCATGTTCATGGGGTTTCCTGTGCCGGTCTGTCGCGCTTCTGTCGAGCCCCCTCGGGTGAAAGGCGGCTCTGCTGCGTTGAACGCGGCCTGTCCTGTTTCAGATGGTCTGGCCGGACCTTGGCCAATGAGATGATGTTTTGAACTGAAAGACTGCCTGCCTGATCCGATGAAGCTGACCTTCCAGCCTGCACCCGGCCGCCTTCCTCCCGATCTCCGCATCTACGCCATCGGCGACGTCCATGGCTGCGATGAGGCGCATGCGGCGATCCTGGACCGGATCGCCGATGATTATGACGCCCGTCCGGTGGAGGAGGCGGTGGTCGTGCATATGGGGGACCTGATCGACCGTGGGCCGAACAGCGCGGCCGTGCTCGCGCGCATCGCGCAGGGCCCGCCGATCCCGGGAGAGGTGGTCAACCTCCGCGGCAATCATGAGGATCTCTGCCTCACGGCGATCGACGGCGGCGGCGAAACGGCCTCGCTCTGGCGCCGCAACGGGGGCGAGGCCTGCCTGGCCGACTGGGGGGTGCCGAAGCGCTCCCCCGTGCAACAATGGGAGCAGCTGATCCCGCCGGAGCAGCTGGCCATCATTCGCCACCAGCGCATCTTCTATCGCCGCGGCGGCTATTTCTTCGCCCATGCCGGGCTGCGCCCCGGCGTGCCGATGATGGAGCAGGACCCGCACGATCTCGTCTGGATACGGGAGCCCTTTCTTTCCTGGACCCATCCGCACGAGGCGGTGGTGGTTCACGGCCATACCCCGAAAGTCAAGCCGGTGATCCGCATCAACAGGATCGGCATCGATACTGGGGCGGTCTATGGCGGCAAGCTCACAGCCCTCGTGCTGGAGGAGGACCGCATGGCTTTCATCCAGGTGCCGGGGCCGAAGAAGCAGCGCAAGTAGCAGCTTCCAGCACTGCCGCCAGGTTGCGACGGTGCACGGCCTCATAAGGCGCGAAGGGACGGATGGCACCCCGCGCCACATCCTCGGCGATCCAGTCCACGAGCGGCAGCGCGGCGAGCGCCGGGTCCGTCCGGGCGGCGAGAAGTCCCGAGACATAGCGGTGCGTCGCCTCCAGAAATCCCCGGTGATACCCGCCGGCGGCGATCACCGCCTCTGCCCCATGGTCCGGCAGGATGCGGGTGAAGGACAGGCCGGCCAGCCGGTCGATTTCGGCCAGATGGGCGGCAAGACGGGTGGGTTCGGCGACATAGGTGATCGGGTCTTCCAGCGTATCGCCGGCGAAGAGCAGCCCAGCATCAGACAGAACCATCACCGTGCCGTCCTCGCTGTGGATGTCCATCCGGTGGAGTGCCACCCGTCTGCCGCCGATGGCCAGGTCCAGCCGGTCATCGAACAGCCGGTTCGGCATGATCAGCGGGCGGATCGGCGGCTCCGCCGCTTCGATCGTCGCCCGGTTCTGCGCCAGGAGTTCGGCCGTGCGCCGGTTTGCGATGATCTCGCAATCGGAGAAGATCTCGTTACCGGCCACATGATCGTCATGCCAGTGGCTGAGCACGACGCGGATATGGCGCACGCCCCGCGCCTCCAGCGTGGCCCGGATGATGCGCGCATGGTCGAGCGAGATGTGGGTGTCATAGACCAGCGCCTCGTCACCATCGAGGATGGCATAGGTGCAGATGCCGAGTTCGTACGCGCCGTCATCGAGCCAGTTCGGCGCGTCTGACCACAGGCGCTTCCCGGGCAGGCGGCCGTCATAGAAGCCGAGGACGCCGGGTGCGGGTTCCAGGATCCGCATGGTCGCGGCAAGGTCGCGGGTCATCACCATGGCTCCATCCTGTCGCGGGCTTCCAGCATCAGCACGTCGTGATTGCCGGCCCAGGCGCGCTCGTTGTAGCCCAGGATGCGCACGCCCTCGACGCGGCTCGCCATGGCGAGAACGGCGGAGGCCTGGCACAGCGAGACGCCGTAATCCGGCGTATCGGGATAGGGCGCATAGCCCCAGCCGGTGGCGTCGCAGCCGGCCAGGATCCGCTGCCATTCGCCGTCTCCGATCATCGCGCCGTAGCTGCGCTGCACCTCGCGGCTCCAGTTGCCGTGCAGGGTTGCAATCAGCACGCCGCGCGGGGCCAGGCTGCGGCAGAGATGGCGGGTCCAGACGGCAGCACGGCTCGCATCGACATGGGTGAAAAGCGAGCCGATCCAGATGAGATCGTATTGTCCGCCGAAATCGACCCTGGTCAGATCGGCTTGGGAATGAAGCGCCTGGCCGCCGAATTCCGCTGCGCAGAAATCGGCGCCGTCGGTTTCGATATCCGCGAAGGTGATCTCGGCGCGGGGAAAGGCCGCGCGCAGGTGCCTTGCCACGCGGCCGTGGCCGCAGGGCAGATCGAGGATGCGTTTGGGCTCGGCCATCGCGCTGGTGGCGAGCGCCCGGAAGACGACGCGCATGCCGTCCGCGCCCACCGTGAAATACCAGTCGGGACCGGTATTGTACATGTGGTCGCGTGGCGACAGGGTTTGGCTGATCTCGGCCTTCGCATAGGCCTCCTCGATCGCGGCCACGCGGGCGTAACGCATGTGCTTTCTCCCGGAGGCGTCAGGTCAGGCGCGCCAGCCGCTGGGTCAGCAGGTCGTAGAAACCCTGCGCGTCGACCTCGCGCATGAACAGCGCATTCGGCTTGCGGTCCGTCACCCCCCAGTAGTCGGCCACCGTCATGCCGAGGGTGAGCGGGCTCGCCGTTTCGATCTCGACATTGATGTGCCGCCCCTGGAACAGCTCGGGCCTCAGGAGATAGGCGGTGACACAGGGGTCGTGCAGCGGCGCGCCGTCGGAGCCGTACTTTTCGAGGTCGAACTTTTCCGAAAAGCCGAGCATGGCGGCGGCGGCCTGGGCCGCTTTCGTCGGCACCGCGCGGATCGCATCGAGCCGCGCCGGTGTCGTCAGCACGCGATGCGTCACGTCGAGCGGCATCATGACGATGGGAATGCCACTGGCCAGGACGATCGCCGCCGCGCTGGGGTCGACGTAGACGTTGAACTCGGCAGTCGGCGTAATGTTGCCGACCTCGAAATAGGCGCCCCCCATCAGCACGATCTCGCGGATGCGCGGCCCGATGTCGGGTGCCTTGACCAGGGCCATGGCGATGTTCGTCATCGGCCCGAGGACACAGAGGGTGATCGCGCCCGGCTTTTCGGCGCGGAGTTGGTCGATCAGGAAATCGACGCCGTGCTGGGGCTGCAGCGGCATCTGCGGTTCAGGGAGGTCGGGTCCGTTGAGGCCCGTCGCGCCATGCACATGCTCGGCCGTCACCAGCGGGCGCGCGGCCATGGGCCCGGCGCAGCCGGCATAGACCGGGATATCCGGCCGGCCGGCGAGTTCGCAGATTTTGCGCGCGTTCTTGGCGGTGAGGCTGACCGGCACATTGCCGCCGACGGTGACGATCGCCTCCACCGTGATCTCCTCGGGCGAAGCGAGGGCGAGGAGGATCGCGATCGCGTCGTCCTGTCCGGGGTCGGTGTCGAAGATCACGCGTCTGGTCATGAAGGCACCTCGGGTCTCGGAGAAGGGGGGGGTCAGCCGTCCCGCATTTCGGTCGCGCTGAGCAGCGCGCCGCCACGGAAGCGGGCACTGATCCATATGCCGAGGACCGTGGCAAGGTAGGGCAGCATGAGAACGAAATCCCGCGGCGCATGTTCACCGAAGACGAGCTGCGCCTTGATGCCGAGGAACTCGACGAGGGCGAAAAAGAGGGCCGCGAAGGTCGCCCCTATCGGATGGCCGGCACCGAAGATGACCGCGGAAAAGGCCATGAAGCCGCGACCCGCGGTCATGCCCACACTGAAAATCTCCAAGCCCCCGAGGGAGAGTTCGGCGCCACCTAAGCCCGCCAACACGCCGCCCAGCAGCAGGGCGATGAGGCGCATGCGTGCGGGGTCCGCACCCACGCTGCGCGCCGCGAAGGGATGTTCGCCGCAGGCGGCAAGCCGCAGGCCGAAGCGCGTGCGCCGGCACAGCACCCAGAGGCCGAAGACCACGCAGGGCATGGCGATCACCAGCGCGTCCAGCACGCCGAAGGGGCCGAAGGCTGGCCCCAGGTTCGGGATGCCGGCCGGAGCGGTCACCGCGCCCTCGCTGCCGTAGATTGCCTGCACCGCGAAATCCGTGCCGCCGAGACCGAGGCCGGTCAGGCCCAGTCCCGCGATGATCGGGTTGGCGCGCAGCTTCTCGATCACCAGCCAGAGCAAAGCCGAGAGCAGGACGGAGAAGAGGATCGCACCACCAAGGCCGAGAAGGACGGACCCCGTCTGTTCGGTCAGCACGACGGCGGCGCAGGCGCCGGTGATCATCAGCCCTTCGAGGCCGAGATTCCACACCCCGGCGCGCTGGGCGAGGACGCCCGCCATCGCGACATAGATCATCGGCGTGCCGGTACGCAGGACGGAAACGAAGAGGTCGATCACCGCCGCTCGCTCCTTGACCGGGGCAGGCGGACCAGCCGCCAGGGCGCGACACGGGAGGTGATGAAGAGCGCGATCGCGGCATTGACCATGTCGATCGCGGCCGATGGCAGGCCGGCGATCACCGGCAGATAGAGGCTGGCGGAAGCGAGGCCACCGAAGAAAAGAGCCACGATGACACCGCCCGAGACCGAGAGATTCGCGACCAGCGCGATCAAGACGGCGGTGAAGCCGTGCGCGGGGGAGAAGCCGGAGACCAGCCGCCCATCCGGCCCCAACACCTCCATGGCACCGGCAAGCCCCGCGGTGGCACCACTGAACACGAAGGCGCCGAGACCGAGGCGGGACAGTCTGGCACCCTGCCAGGTCACCATCACCGGATTGCGGCCGGCGAGCCCCCCCAGCACGCCGAAGGCGGTGCGATTGACAAGCACCCAGGTCACGAGCCCGACCGCGACGGTGAGGCCGATGATCCAGCCCGACACGCCGGTATCGGTGCTGATGCGGATCGCGGCCGGGACCGGCGTGCTCGAGGTCACCTGGCCGCTGCCCGACGGGTCCTTCAGTGGTCCGCTGGTCACCCAGATCAGGAACAGGCCTGCGATGAAATTGCCCATCAGCGTGGTGATCACCTCATCCGTGCCGGAGCGGATGCGAAGCCAGCCGGGCCATAAGGCCCAGAGGCCGCCGAAGGCGAGAGCGGTGAGCAAGGCGACGAGGGTGACGAGCAGCGCCGGCCAACCCGGCAGCAGGGCGACAGCGACAGTCGCCCCGATCGCCCCCATGTAGAACTGCCCCTGCGCGCCGACGTTGAAATAGCCACAGCGGAAGGCGACGATGACGCCGGCAGCCGAAACGAAGAGCGGGCAGGCCCAGCGCAGGTCATGGGCGAGGGCACCGTCCGAGAGGAAGGCGCCGTCAAGGATTGCCGCGAACATGTCGGGCGCCGAGAAGCCGGCGAGTTCGAAGATCGCGCCGCACAAGACGAGTGCCAGCGCCACGAAGGCGACGGCGCGGCCGATGGCGAGAAGTCGGCCACCCATCAGTGCGATCCCACCATGGCGGCACCCACAGGCCCGAGGTCGTAGGGCGGCCGGAACTCGCCCGCCACGCGGCCGCCCTGCAGCACGATCAGCCGGTCGGCGATGTCGAACAGCTCGTCGAGATCGGAGGAGATGAGGATGAGGCCGAGCCCGCGGTCGCGCGCCTGCCGCATCGCGTGCCAGACGAAGGCGGTGGCGCCGAGGTCGAGCCCGCGGGTCGGCTGGGCGAGGATGATCAGCCGGGCATCCGCGTCGATCTCGCGCGAGAGAATGACCTTCTGCGCATTGCCGCCGGAGAGCGAGCCCGCTGGATGGTCGACCGCGCCGAAGCGCACGTCCCAGGCCTCGAAGGCCGCGCGTGCCTGTCGCCGCAGCATCTTGGGCTTGATCAGGCGCAGAGCGGAGTGGCTGAGCAACTGCCGCGCCGCGAAATTCTCCCAGAGCGGGCTCGACAGGCTCAGCCCCTCGGTATTGCGCTCGAAGGGAATGATGCGCAGGCCCCGGCGGCGGCGCTCGGCCAGGGAAAGATCAGTCATTGCGGCACCGTCCAGCGTGATCGCACCGGCGGTGAGCGGCACCAATCCGGCCAGCGCCTCCACCAACGGCCGTTGTCCGTTGCCTTCCACACCGGCGATGCCGATGATTTCGCCGGCCGCGACCCGGAGATCGACCATCTCCAATCGCTGACCGTCCGCGGCGGGCCGGGTGGAGACACCGGAGAGCGTCGTAATCATCTGCGCTCCGGCTCGGTGATGGACCGTGCCGTGCGGCACGGTGGCTCCCACAAGCGCGCTGAGATCCTCGACCTCCTCGGCCGCTGCGGTGCGGCCTGCGGATGGCGGCACCGGGTTGCTGCCGATGATCGCCTGGGCCAGGCGCGCGGGCGTCATGTCCCGCGCCTCTGCCGGGCCTTCCACCAGTCGCCCGCCGCGCAGCACGGAGACGGTATCGGCGACGGCGAGGACCTCGCGGATCTTGTGGAGGATGACGAGGATGGTGACGCCACTATCCCTGAGCCGCCGCAGGCGCGCGAAAAGTGCTTGCGCGGCGGCCGGCGCCAGCACGGCGGTCGGCTCGTCCAGGATCAGGACGCGCGCCTCGCCCGCCAGCGCGCGGGCGATCTCCACCGCCTGCTGGGTCTCGACCGGCAGGTCCCGGATGCGGGCGGAGGGCTTCGCTTCCACGCCGAGGGTTTCGAGATGGCCGCGCCAGCGTTCTTCCAGGCGGCGGCGCGTATAGAGCGCGCCGTGCTGGCCCTGAAGGCCGAATTCCATCGCCTCGGCGATGGTGAAGGAGGGCGGCAGCGCGAAGCTTTGATGGACGAGTTCCACGCCGGCGGCGCGTGCGGCGTTCACCTGGCCGACGCGCAACTGGTGTCCTTCGATGCGGATCGTGCCGGAGGAGGGCGCGAGCAGCCCCGCGCAGGCGCGCGCAAAGGTCGTCTTGCCGGCGCCGTTCTGGCCGCAGACCGCATGGATGCGCTGGGGTGCGAAGGCGAGGCCGACATCGGCCAGCGCCGTGAAGTCGCCGAAGCGGACGGTCAGCCCTTCGCAGGCGAGCGCCGCTTCGGCCGGGGAGGCGGACATGCGTCTTAGAGCTGGGTGTTGAAGGGCACTTTCAGCTTGCCGGCGATGATCGCCGCCTTGGCATCGTTGACCGAGGGCCAGGCTGCCTTGGCGGCCGTCACATAGGCCGGCGGCCCGTTCTGCATGAAGAGATCGGAGGGCACGAAGTCGATGATGCCGTCAGCGAGGGTGCTGACGTAGTGCCCGGCTTCGAATTTGCCGGAAACAGCGGCCGAGACCTGGTCACTCAGGCTCTGGCCGAAGTTTACCAGCACGGACGAGGCGACGGTCTTGGGGCCGAGCTTGAACTGGGTCCGGAAGACGGCGCTGACGATGCGGTTAGCCCCTTCGCCCGCGGCGCGGATGACGCCGGCATCGGTTGCCGCACCGTCGGTCTGGATGAAGTCGATGCCCGAGCCGAAGAGCTGGCTCGCGATCTCGCGGCCCTTGGTCGGATCCTGGAACGAGCCGGCGAAGGCGCCCTTCACGGTTACGGTGGAGGCGACGGTGGCGGCGCCCGCCTTCATGGCGTTGAGGTCAGCGTTCAGCCCAGGCAGGCTCATGCCGCCGATATAGCCGAGCTTGTGGCTTTGGGTGATCTTCGCGCCAAACAGCCCGGCCAGGAACATGCCGTAATGGGCCTGGTATTCGACCGTGCGGACATTGGGGATGACCGGCTTGAAAGGGTCCGCATAGAGCTGAATGAATTTCGTGTTCGGATAGCTTGGCGCCACGGCTTTGATCGGGTCTGCCATCTCGTTGAAAGTCGTGACGATGATGGCGGCGCCGGCGCCCGCGAGCGTCGAGAGGATGGATTGATAGGTCGAAGGATCGGCCGCGTAGATGGTGCGGACGGGGAAACGGTCTTTTTTTCCGAGCGCCTTCAGATGAGCGATCATATCGTCGATCGGCCCGTTGTCGCCGGCGGCCTGGGTATGGACGAGGGCGACGAGCTTGCTGGCCGCAAAAGCAGGACGAGTGAGGAGCGGAAAGCCGGCGGCCGCGGCACCGAGCAGCAGGGCGCCCCCCGCCGTCCTGCCGAGGAACTGGCGGCGGGTCTGTTCGCTCAACGAAAAGGGAAGCGCCGCTTCGTCACGCTCGGTCATTGGATGCTCCTCGATTTGCGGGCAAAGCCTACGAGGCCGCATGGCTGACCGTCAATCAGCACGGGTCAGGTCCGGCAGTGCGGGTCCGGCAGCAGGGCCTGGCCTGTTCAGGCCGAATGGCGCTGCAGCCAGCTGAAACGCCGCGCGCCCTGGGGATCGGGGCCGACATTCAGGCCCGTCTCGATCTGGGCGGCCGAGAGCGGCCGCGCGAAGAAGAAGCCCTGGACGAAATCGCAGCCGCAGTCGGCGACGACGGACAGTTCCTCTGCCGTTTCCACGCCTTCGGCAACCACGGGCAGGTTCAGCACATGGGCTAGTTGCACGATGGTCGCGAAGAGGCTGATACCCTCCTCGCTCGCCATCGCCTGGCCGAGGAAGCTCCGGTCCAGCTTGAGCGAGGTGAGCGGCAGGCGCGGCAATTGGGCGAGGGAGGAGTAGCCGGTGCCGAAATCGTCCATCGCAATCTTGAAACCCGCCTCGCGCGCGGCCTGCAACGTTGCCAGCGCATGCGCATCGGTGAAGATGCCCTCCGTCACCTCGATGCAGAAGCCGGAACGTTCAAGCCCGTAGCGGTCGATCAGCGCTCCGAGATCCGCCGGCACATCCGCGCGCGACAGTTCCTGGGGCGAGACGTTGAGGTTGACGACAGGGAGGGGGCTGATTCCATGGTCCCGCCAGGCGGCGACCTGGGAGACGGCTATTTCGCGGATTTTGGCGCCGAGGCCAAGGCCCATGCCCGCCGCCTCCGCGATGCCGACGAAGCGTCCCGGCGGTACCAGCCCGATCTGGGGGTGTTGCCAGCGCGCCAGCGCCTCGATCGCGATCAGGCTGTTGTCGCGCAGGCTGATGATTGGCTGATAGACGAGGAAGAGTTCGCTGTCGCTGCGGAAGGCGCGGTGCAGATCCTGTTCCAGTCCGGCGCGCTCGATTTGTACCCGGTGCAGCGGCGGGGCGAAGAGCACGGCTTGGTTTCCGCCTTGCCCCTTGGCGAAATAGAGCGCCTCGTCCGCCGCGTCCCGCAGATCGGTGAGGCCCTCGGTCTCGCCGTGGGCGAGGCCGACGCTTGCGGTGACATGGAAGTTGCGCCCCTCGCTGATCGGAAAGGGTTTCGCGATCGTGGCGAGGATCTGTTCCGCCATGCGGACGGCTTCTGCCGCGCCGATGTCGCGGCAGAAGATTGCGAATTCGTCGCCGCCGGTGCGCACGAGGTCCTCGGTCTTGGCGAGCGACTGCAGGCGGCGGGCGACCTCCTGCAGCACGCTGTCCGCATCGGCATGGCCGAGCGTGTGGTTGGCGGAGCGAAAGCGGTCGAGATCGATCATGATGATCGCCGCCCGTTGGGGCTGCCGCCGCAGGATTTCCAGCAACTCGTCCATGGTGTTGCGGTTGAAGAGCCCGGTGAGCCGGTCGGTGCCGCGCTTCCAGGAAAGGGCTGTGGACGGCGACTGGTCGGAAGCGGCGCGGGCGAGCAGGATGGCGGTTCCGGTCCAGGCAAGGGCGAGCAAAGTCTCGGATACGAGCACCGCGCTGCCCCTGTGGCCAAGAACCCGCCCAAAGGTCCAGCCGATCAGGGGAATGGCGATGGCAGAGACAACAAGCAATTGCTGAGCGAGACGCACAGCCGGGTCGAGCGGCTGGGGAACGGGCCGGCCTTGCGGCGTGCGTCCGTTGGCAAGCAGGACAGCGAGGGTCAGGCACGCGCCCCCGCCAAGAACCAATAGCACCAAGCCGGTGAGGACCAGCGGCCCGGTCGTGGGCAGACGCACGGCCCGCGGCCAGTAGAGACCGAGGCTGTTCGACCCGGAAAGGCTTGGAACGGCGGCGCAAAGCAGCGGCGCCAGAAGAATGGCCGCGACTCCGGCAGTTCCGACCTCGAAGCGGGCGGCGGTCGGTGCCCTATGTACATGGTCTGCCGCGCGCGCGCGCCGAGACCGACAAATGAACAAGGTTTCCACCGTAACGAACAAATAGAGAAAATCTGGAGAGACCTGCCTTATGGCGCTCGCCCGATCGACGGATCGCTGCACCACCACGCCGACTATCAGCGGAGATGCCGAAATCCGTCGCGCCCCATTTGGGGTCTTTTGTTCCGCATGGCAGGCAAATTGTACATGTTTCCGTGAACAGACTTGAACCGTCGGGACGTCAGATCAGCCCTTCCTTGGCCAGGCTGAACCAGCGGCCGTTGCCGATGATCACGTGATCGTGGAGGAGAACGGACAGTGCTTCGCCGGCGGCGCGCACGGCGCGCGTCATGTCGATATCCTGGCGCGAGGGGGTCGGGTCGCCGCTCGGATGATTGTGGACAAGGATCATGGCGGTCGCGTTCAGTTCCAGCGCGCGGCGCACTACCTCGCGCGGATAGACCGGGGTGAGGTTGACGGTGCCCCGGGTTTGCGCCTCATCGGCGATCAGGCGATTGCGCGTATCGAGATAAAGCACGCGGAAATGCTCTATCTGCTCGCGCGCGAGCACGGCGGTCAGATAGTCGATCACGCGCGGCCAATTGGCGAGGATGGGCTGATCCATTACCTCGGCCCGTGTCAGACGCAGCGCCGCCGCCTGAATGGTTTTCAGTGCGGCCATGCCGGCTTCGCCCAGTCCTTCGATCTCGCGGAGTTCCTGCGGGGACGCCGAGATCGCACCCGCGAGACTGCGGAAACGGCCGAGGAGCGCCCGGGAGATGGGTTTGGTGTCGCGCCGTGGCAGCGCGAGGAACAGCACCATCTCGAGCACTTCATGATCGTCAAGGGCTTCGGGCCCCGCGCGCAAAAGGCGGTCCCGCATGCGGGACCGGTGGCCTTCGGCGCCGGGCACAGCGGGGGCAGTTCCGGGCTCGCTCGGCGTCAGGCCTTCGAACAGGAGCGGGGCTTCGGCCGGGGCGGTCGGCTTGCGCATTCGCCTAGTCTGGCACGGCCCGCGGGCCGCGCAAACAAGTTTCGATATCGATACTAAATGTTGTGCAGCAGCCGGGCCGCGGCGGGCGCGAAATAGGTCAGTACGCCGCGGCATCCGGCGCGTTTGAAGGCCATCAGGCTCTCCATCATCGCGCGCTCCTCCTCCAGCCAGCCGTTTCGGGCGGCGGCCATGATCATCGCGTATTCGCCCGAGACCTGATAGGCGAAGGTCGGCACCTCGAAGCGGTCCGCCACGCGGCGGATGATGTCGAGATAAGGCATGCCCGGCTTGACCATGATCATGTCCGCACCCTCGGCGATGTCCATGGCGACTTCCCGCAAGGCTTCGTCGGAATTGGCAGGGTCCATCTGATAGGTCTTCTTGTCGCCTTTCAGCGTGCCGGAGGAGCCCAGCGCATCGCGGAAGGGGCCGTAGAAAGCGCTCGCATATTTGGCGGCATAGCTCATGATGCGGGTGTGGATGAAGCCGGCCTGGTCCAGCGTCTCGCGGATCGCGGCGACCCGCCCGTCCATCATGTCAGAGGGGGCGATGATGTCGATGCCCGCTTCCGCCTGCACGCGCGCCTGCCGGGTGAGCACGGCGAGGCTTTCGTCATTCGCAACATAGCCGTCGCGGATCACCCCGTCATGGCCGTGGTCGGTATAGGGGTCGAGGGCGACATCGCCGACCAGCCCGATTTCAGGGAATTCCTTCTTCAGAATGCGCGCGGCGGAGCAGATAAGATTCTGCGGGTTGGTGGCCTCCGTGCCCTCGGCGTCCTTTTTGTTCGAGGGCGTCACCGGGAAAAGGGCGATCGCTGGAATGCCAAGCTTGGCCGCGGGCGCGACATGGGCCGCGAGCCCCGCAAGGGTCACGCGCTGCACGCCCGGCATGGAGCCGACGTCGGTCGGGCCGCCTTGGCCGTCGCGCAAAAAGATCGGCCAGATCAGGTCGTCGACCGAGAGCTTATTCTCGGCCACCAGCCGGCGGGTCCAGGCATCGTGCCGATTGCGGCGCAGACGGGTTTGAGGGAAACGACTGTCGGTCATGAGCAAGAACCTCCGCGGATCACGGCGTCTTCATAGGCGTCCCGCTCCCATCATGACAGGCAACCCAGCTTTGGGAAGGCGGCGGTTCACCCTGGCGTCACGCCCATGTTACAAGGCGCATCCGGCTGATTCGTCGTCACCTCGGCCGGCACTGTCCGAACCAGGAACCTTGAGCCTATGAACGAGCAGATGCCCGCCGCCAGCCTTGCCCGGTTTTTCTCCGCGCCCGTCGAGGAGACCGACCCCGAACTCGCCGCCGCGATCCGCAAGGAGCTCGGTCGCCAGCAGGACGGTATCGAGCTGATTGCGAGCGAGAACATCGTCTCGCGCGCCGTGCTTGAAGCCCAGGGCAGCGTGCTCACCAATAAATATGCCGAGGGCTATCCGGGTCGCCGCTATTACGGCGGCTGCTACGCCGTCGATATCGCCGAGGAACTCGCGATTTCCCGCGCCAAGCAGCTCTTCGGCTGCGACTTCGCGAACGTCCAGCCGCATTCCGGCGCCCAGGCCAATGGCGGCGTCATGCTCGCTTTACTCCAGCCGGGAGACACCTTCCTCGGCATGAGCCTGGCCGCCGGCGGCCATCTCAGCCATGGCGCGGCACCCAACATGTCCGGCAAGTGGTTCAACGCCGTGCAATATGGCGTGCGTCGCGAAGACGGATTGCTCGACTATGAGGAGCTGGAGGAGAAGGCGCGCGCCAACAAGCCGAAGCTCATCATTGCCGGCGGCTCCGCCTATCCCCGTTTCATCGACTTCGCCCGCATCCGTAAGGTGGCCGATGAAGTCGGGGCCATCTTCATGGTCGATATGGCGCATTTCGCCGGCCTGGTGGCGGCGGGCGTGCATCCCAGCCCCTTTCCGCATGCCCATATCGCGACCACCACGACGCACAAGACCTTGCGCGGGCCGCGCGGCGGCATGATTCTGACCAACGACGCCGATCTCGCGAAGAAGATCAATTCGGCGATGTTCCCGGGCCTGCAGGGCGGACCGCTGATGCATGTCATCGCCGCCAAGGCTGTCGCCTTCGGCGAGGCGCTGCGGCCCGAATTCCGCGTCTATGCCCAGGCGGTGGCCGACAACGCGAAGGTGCTGGCGGAAACCCTGGTCGCCCGTGGCTTTGACATCGTCACCGGCGGCACCGACACGCATCTGCTGCTGGTTGACCTGCGGCCGAAGCGCGTCACCGGCAAAGTCGCGGAAGCGAGCCTCGAACGTGCCCATATGACGGCGAACAAGAACGCTATTCCCTTCGACCCCGAGAAGCCGGCCATCACCTCCGGCGTGCGCCTCGGCACCCCGGCCGGCACGACGCGCGGCTTCGGCACCGAGGAGTTCCGGCAGATCGGCGAGATGATCGACGAAGTGCTGACCGGCCTTGCCGGCTCTAACGAGGAGAGCGGCAACGCGCTCGTGGAACAGGAAGTCGGCCGTCGCGTCCAGGCGCTCTGTGCCCGCTTCCCGATCTACCCGAACTGAAGGGCGCGCCTGAATGCGCTGCCCCTTCTGCGGTCATGACGACGCCCAGGTGAAGGACAGCCGTCCCAGCGAAGACGGGACGGCGATCCGCAGGCGACGCTTTTGCGGCGCCTGCAGCCAGCGTTTCACGACCATCGAACGGGTGCAGCTGCGCGAACTCGTCGTCGTCAAATCCGACCTGCGGCGCGTGCCGTTCGACCGCGACAAGCTCTCCCGTTCCATCCGCATCGCGCTACGCAAGCGGCCGGTGCAGGAGGAGCGGGTGGAGCGCATCGTGAACAGCATCGTCCGCAAGCTCGAGTCGAGCGGCGACAGCGACGTGCCGAGCAAACAGATCGGCGAGCTCGTTATGGAGACGTTGAAGGAAGTGGACGATGTCGCCTATGTCCGCTTCGCGAGCGTCTATCGCGATTTCCGCGAAGCCAAGGATTTCGAGCAATTCCTGGGCCAGCTAGGCGACAAGCTGGAGCCCGAGCCCCAATAGGGACGGGCCTGAGAGGCAGAATGTTCACAGGGATCATTTCCGGCATCGGGACCGTCGCCGAGGTGCAAGCGATCGGCGCGGGGTCCGATATGCGGCTGCGCATCGCCGTGCCGCAGCACAAGGCGGAATGGGCCGGTATGCCCGGCGTTCTGATCGGCGCCTCCATCTGCTGCTCGGGCTGCTGCCTTACAGTTGTTGAGAAGGACGGTGGCTCATTCCTGGTCGAGGTCTCGGCTGAAACCCTCTCCAAAACCTCGCTTGGCGGCTGGGCTGCCGGCCGGCGCATCAATCTCGAGCGCGCGCTGAAGATGGGCGACGAGCTTGGCGGCCATATCGTGTCCGGCCATGTCGATGGGCTGGGCACAGTTCTGTCCCAGACGCCGGAGAACGGCTCGACACGCTGGACCTTCCGGGTGCCGCGCGATCTCGCCTTCTTCATCGCCCGGAAGGGCAGCATTGCCATCGACGGAGTTTCCTTGACGGTCAATGAGGTCGAGGGTGATGTGTTCGGCGTGAACATCATCCCCCACACGGCCGAGGAGACGACCTTCGGAACGCTCGCCGTGGGCGATGTGGTCAATCTGGAGATCGACATGCTCGCGCGCTACGTCGCGCGGCTCGCGGAGCGCGACCTGTGACCATGATGAAGACCCTATCCCTCCACGACTATATCTCGCCGACGTCCGAGATCATCGAGGAGGCCCGCGCCGGCCGGATGTTCATCCTGGTCGACGACGAGGACCGCGAAAACGAGGGCGACCTCGTGATTCCGGCGCAATTCGCGACCACCGAGGCTGTGAACTTCATGGCCCGCCATGCGCGCGGCCTGATCTGCCTCGCCATGACGGCGCAGCGCGTGCAGCAGCTCGGCCTGTCCCTCATGAGCGCGCATAACCGCTCCCGCCATGCCTCCGCCTTCACGGTCTCGATCGAGGCGCGGCACGGTATCTCCACCGGCATCTCGGCCGCCGACCGTGCCCGCACCATCGCGGTCGCAATCAATTCCGAGAACCCGCGTGAAGAGATCGCGACCCCTGGCCATATCTTTCCGCTGGCCGCGCGGGATGGCGGCTCCCTGGTCCGCGCCGGGCATACGGAAGCGGCGGTCGATGTCTCGCGCCTCGCGGGCCTCAACGCCTCGGGCGTCATCTGCGAGGTGATGAACGAAGACGGCACCATGTCGCGCCTGCCGGAACTGGTGGCCTTCGCCCAGCGTCACAACCTCAAGCTCGGTACCATCGCCGATCTCATCCAGTATCGCCGGCGGACCGAAAAGCTCGTTTTCCGCTCCTTCGAGACCTGGACTGGCGACCTCGAAGGTGGTGACTGGGCGGTGAAGGTCTTCGAGGACCGGCTGACCCAGACGGAACACATCGCTCTCGTGAAGGGCGATCTCGCCGCTCCCGGGCCTAGCCTCGTCCGCGTCCACAGTGTCGATCCGGTGACGGATCTGCTGGGCCCTGGCCGCCGCGCGCTTGCCGCCTCCAGCCGCATCATCGCGGAAGCCGGCCGCGGCGTGATCGTGCTGCTGCGTGACAATCAGCAGGGGGCCGTTGCCCGCAAGCTCGACGTCAAAGAGGCCGCCCGCACTGAGGATCACGTGCTGCGCCAATACGGCATCGGTGCGCAGATTCTTATCGATCTCGGCGTTAAGGACATGATTCTTTTGACCAACCATCCGCGCAGCCTGATTGCGCTCGAAGGCTTCGGCCTCAACATCATCGACCAGCTTCCCTTCGCGGAGCGTCCGGGCGACGCCTCCGAACTGGGCGCGGAGACCGGGTTATGAGCACCGCGGACGCCGTGCTCGGCGAGGTCCCAACGCTGGAAGGGGCGCCGCCTTCCGTCCTTATCATCACCGCGCCCTATTACCGCGAGGTGGTGGACGGCATGACGAAGGGGGCGCGCGCCGTGCTCGACCAAGTCGACGCCGAACACGAGACGGTGGAGGTTGCCGGCGCTTATGAACTCGCCCAGGCGCTCTGCATCGCCGCCGCCACCGATCGACCCTTCGACGGTTTCGTGCTGATCGGCTGCGTCGTGAAGGGCGAAACCGACCATTACGACTTCATCTGCCGCTCCTCCATGGACGGCATCATGAAGGCGGCGCTGGATCACAAGCTCTGCGTCGGCACTGCGCTGTTGACGGTCGATCATATCGACCAGGCCAAGGCCCGGGCCGGTGCCGAACACAACAAGGGAGGGGAAGCGGCGATCGCCATGCTGAAGCAGATCGCGCTGCTCCGTCACCTGGGGCGCATCTGATGACCGACCGACCAACCGGTGCGAAACCGCCGAAACCGCATGCGCGCCCCCGTACGGGGGCGCGCGTTGCCGCCGTGCAGGCGCTTTTTCAGAGCGAGCAGGCCGAGGAAAATCCGGAGACTGTGATCGAGCAGTTCACTCGTCATCGTCTGGGACATGTCCCGGGGGCGGGGGGCTTCGAGGATGGTCGTGTGGAAGATGCGCATGTGCCGCTCTTCGGCGCCATCGTGCGCCTTGCCGTGCGCGAGCAGGAGCGGATTGATCCGCTGATTGCCCAAAGCCTGCCCGCCGACTGGCCCTTCGAGCGGCTTGATCCTGTGCTGCGGGCCCTGCTGCGGGCGGCGGTCGCTGAACTGTCGATGCCCGAGGGGCCGCCCGCTCGGGTCGTCATCAATGAATATCTCGACGTGGCGCACGGCTTCTTCCATGGGGATGAGCCGCGCCTGGTGAACGGCCTGCTCGATGCGCTGGCCCGCCGCGTGCAGCCGGGCGAATTCTCCGCTGCCCCGGCGGACGGCGCCGCTTCGGCGGACTCCCCTGCGGCCGACGCCCCGACGCACTGAGGATACGGGTCTTGGCAGCAGTGCCCATCACGGCAGACGTGGGCGGCCTGCCGCCCGAATTCGGCCTCATTGGTCGGCATTTCCGCCCGCTCGCGGGGCCGGCGGCCCTCGATCTCGAAGATGACGCGGCGGTGCTCGCGCCGCCGCCCGGACGCGAGCTGGTAATGGCGGCCGATACCATGGTCTCTGGCGTCCATTACTTGCCGGATGATCCGGCCGAGGGCGTCGGCCAGAAATTGCTGCGCGTGAATCTGTCCGACCTCGCCGCGATGGCAGCCGAGCCACTCGGCTATTTGCTCGCGGTCTCGGCGCCCGCGGACACGCCGGATACCTGGTTCGCGGGCTTTGCCGCGGGGCTGGCCGCCGACCAGGCGGAATTCGGTCTCTCGCTCCTGGGTGGCGATACCACCAGCACACCCGGGCCAATCACCCTCTCGCTCACCATCATCGGCCATGTGGCGCCGGGCCAGGCGGTGCGCCGGCGTGGGGCGCGGCCCGGGGACGAGGTCTGGGTCACCGGCACGATCGGGGACGGGGCGCTGGGCCTCGCGGTCTCGCTCGGCAAGCTGGCCGACCCCTCGGGCTTTCTGCGCGGCCGCTATTGCGTGCCGAGCCCGCGCCTCGGCCTCCCGCTCGCGGGCCGGGTTTCAGCGGCGATCGACGTGTCGGACGGGCTGCTTCAGGATCTTGGCCATCTCTGCCGACTGTCGGGATGCGGCGCGGAGGTCGAAGCGGCCTCGGTGCCGATGTCGGAAGCGGCGCGGGTGGCAGGGCCGGGCTGGCTCGCCCAGCGCCTCGGCGGTGGGGACGATTACGAGTTGCTGCTCGCAGTACCCGAGGGCAGGGGAGCGGCGCTGGCCGAGGCCTGTGCGGCGCGCGGCGTGCCACTCACCCGGATCGGGCGCTTCGTGGCGGGGCCGGGCGCGGTGCGCGTGCTGGGTGAGGACGGCCAGCCGCTCGCCATCGGGCGGCATGGCTGGAGCCATTTCTAAGGTAGTGTATCGGTGGGCGGCTAATCCGGCTGGTGGTTCGGGCGGAGATTAACCGCCGCCGCCGCCCGGCGAGCCGCCAAAGTTGCTGCTGCCATTCGAGCTGCCGGCGCCCGGATTGAAGCGGCCGATATTGCCGAAAAGCTGCTGCAGGACAGAGGCGGAGGAGCCTGGGGATGACGTCGTGCCGGGCGCCATGGTCACGTTCTTGCCGTCGGCCTTGTCATAGACCTTCACCTTCCGCAGCACGCCGCCTTGGTCAAAATTCAGCACAACAACGCGCTGTTCCAGCACGGCCGGCAGGCGGCCCACCTGCGGGCGGGTGATCTGGCTAATATAGACCCAGGCGTTGTCGTCGAAGGTCTCATGCGTGGTCGGCGAGCCGAGCAGCGCCGTCGCATCGGCCTGTGTCGTCGTGCCGGGCGTCAGTTGCTTCAGCGCGACGCCGTCGATCGGGTCGCCGCGGGTCGTGGACTGCGCCTGGAAGAAACTGCATCCGGCGAGCGGCAGGCCCATGACGAGGCAGGCGACCGCCGCGGCACGACGGAAACCGAGCGGACCTCTGGGCGATGCTGTTTCAGACACTCGGCGCAATTCCTTCGTCGTTTCCCCGCAGGACGTCGGCGCGGGAAGCCGGCCACGAGCGGCATGGCCAAGTCACCGAATGAATAGTGCCATCGGATGGACCTCTGCCGTGAGCGCGGTGGGTCTCATGCTCCCGATCCGCTGTCAACTCGTCCTGCATCAGGCTATGTTTATTCCTACTATCGATCCGCTGCGAGGGGCCAAGCCCTGAGGGCCATGCCGCAAGAGCCAGTTTCATGACACCAGAATTTTCCCGCACCCTCCCGGTTGCCCAGATCGGGGCGAACGAGATCACCCGCAGCATCGAAGCGACGCCGGAGGAATGCGCCGCCGTCGCCCGCCGCCTCGGCCTGCCTGAGCTGGTGAGCCTGGCCGCCACCTTCCGCATCACTCGCCAGGACCGCAACACCTTCGAGGCTCACGGCAAGCTGCATGCGCGGGCGGTGCGCACCTGCGTCGTTTCGCTCGATGACTTCACCGAGGCCACCGATATCGTCTTTACCATCCGATTCGTGGACCGCGAGCCGAGCGAGGAGGACATTCTCGAAGCGCCTTTCGACTATGACGATGGACCGGACGAGGTCGTCTATGCCGACGGTGAGCTGGATCTGGGCGAGGCGGCGGTGGAGGAATACGCCCTGGCACTCCCCCCCTATCCGCGCAAACCCGGCGTCGAGTTCGAAGAAACCGTAGAGGAAGATGCCAATCCCTTCGCCGTGCTCAAGAAACTGTCCCGACCGAATTGAGCGGCAACCCCAGGCGGGTCTGAGCCGGGGGGCATGAAAGGGTTGTGTGTGGGGTGCATCCGCTGCGCTTGCCGCAGGGGGGGCTCTCTGGTAAGTGCCCGGCCTCACGCCAACAGAGTGTTTGGCCGGGTCATCGCGA
Organism: Acidisoma sp.; assembly: GCF_035492295.1. GTDB lineage: Bacteria > Pseudomonadota > Alphaproteobacteria > Acetobacterales > Acetobacteraceae > Acidisoma. The sequence goes on from NZ_DATJJK010000056.1 coordinate 28,674, forward strand.
CCATGGGTCATGTAACGTAACACGAAAGGGGTTCTGGCCATGGCCGTTCCCAAGAGAAAGACTTCGCCGTCCCGCCGCGGGATGCGTCGCAGCCATCAGGCTCTGAGCGCCCCGAGCTTTGCCGAATGCGGCAACTGCGGCGAACTGAAGCGTCCGCACCACGTCTGCAGCCATTGCGGCCATTATGACGGCCGCGAAGTCGTGGGCGCCGGCAAGGCGCTCAAGGGTGCGGTCCGGGCCTGACCCGGCCCAATCCGGCGACGTGTCTTCCCCGTCCGGCATGAGCGATCTGGCCAAGACCGAGCGATTCGCCTTGGCCATCGACGCCATGGGCGGCGATGACGCGCCCGGAATGGTGGTCGCAGGCCTGGCGCTCGCGGCCGAACGGCATCCCGGCGGCCGCTTTCTGTTGGTGGGCGACGAGGCGAGGCTTCGGCCTCTTCTCGCGGCCCATCCGCGCGCGCGCGCCGTCTGCACCGTTCGTCATGCATCGGAAATCATCACCGGGGATATGAAGCCCACGGTAGCGCTGCGTTTGCGCCAGTCCTCCATGCGCCTCGCGATCGACGCGGTGGCGAGCGGGGAGGCGGCAGGCGTCGTTTCCGCCGGCAATTCCGGCGCGCTGCTGGCGCTCGCCAAGATCGTCGTGAAGACGCTGGCCGGTATCGACCGCCCGGCCATGGCGGCGACGGTACCCTCGGCGCGCGGCGATGTCGTCATGCTCGACCTCGGCGCCAATGTCGTGTGCGACAGCCGCAATCTTGTGGAATTCGCGGTGATGGGCGACATGTTCGCCCGCACCGTGCTCGGCATACCGGAGCCTACCATCGGCCTGCTGAACGTGGGGTCGGAAGAGCTGAAGGGCGACGACCGGCTGCGCCAGGCGGCGGACATGCTGCGCGCGAGCCCCATGGGCGCCCGCTTCCATGGCTTCGTCGCGGGGCATGACATCGCCGCCGGCACGACGGATGTGATCGTGACCGATGGCTTCACCGGCAATGTCGCACTGAAGACGGGGGAAGGCGCGCTCAGGCTCATGGGCGGGCTTCTGCGCCAGGTCTTCACCGGCAGCCTGATGGCCAAGATCGCCTATCTCCTCGCCCGCACCGGGCTCGACCGGCTGCGCGAGTGGCTCGACCCCCGCCGCTACAACGGCGCCGTGATGGTCGGCCTCAACGGCGTGGTGGTGAAATCCCATGGCGGCACGGACGCGCTGGGCTTTGCCCATGCGGTGGATGTGGCCATGAATATGGTGACCCACGGCTTTACAGCCGGTATTGCCGAGGGTCTGAGCAAAGTTGCCGAGCGGGAGCGCCTGCCGGCGCCCGGACAGGAGGAGAGCCTGATCGAAGGTCTCGCTTCCCCGCTCGCCCAGGCTAAGTAGAGCCGAAGCAGGTCCCATGGCGCGTATGATCCGATCCGTCCTCGCCGGCGCCGGCGGCTATTTGCCGGGCCGTGTTGTGAGCAATGACGAAATGGCGGCGCTGGTCGATACCTCCGACGCCTGGATCCGCGAGCGCACGGGTATTCACCAGCGCTATCGGGCCGAAGGCGAGGAAACGACGACCTCCATGGCGGTTATCGCTGGTCGCCGTGCCCTGGAGATGGCGGGCGCCACGGCAGCCGAGGTCGATCTCATCATCGTCGCCACCAGCACGCCCGATCAGGCCTTCCCTTCGGTTGCCGTGCGCGTCCAGGCGGGCCTTGGTGTCGACCACGGCTTCGGCTTCGACGTCTCGGCCGCCTGCGCCGGTTTCGTCTATGCGCTCTCCATCGCCGACGAGATGATCCGCGCCGGGCGCGCCCGCGGCGCCCTGATCATCGGTTCCGAGGTCTTCTCCCGCATCCTCGACTATGGCGATCGCGGCACCTGCGTGCTGTTCGGGGACGGCGCCGGCGCGGTCTTCCTGCGGGCCGCGGAAGGGGATGGCGCGCAGGGCGTGCTGTCGACCCATCTGCATGCTCAAGGGTCGCTTGGCGACATCCTTTACGTCGATGGCGCGGTCGGCGTCACCGATGCCGCCGGCGCGCCGATGCCCGGAAAACTCCGCATGCACGGGCGTGAGGTCTTTCGCCATGCCGTGCAGCGTCTCTCCGAGAGTGTCGAGGAGGCACTGGCCGCCAACGGCCTCGCGCATGACGCAGTCGACTGGCTGGTGCCGCACCAGGCCAATATCCGCATTATCGAGGGCATGGGGCGCAAGCTGGGCCTCGCCCCGGAGCGGGTGGTGATTACGGTGGACCGGCATGCCAATACCTCAGCCGCCTCCATTCCTCTGGCGTTGGCCGAGGCCATGGGCGACGGGCGCATCCAGCACGGCCAGCTTGTGCTGATGGAGGCGCTGGGCGGCGGCTTGGTCTGGGGCTCTGCGCTGGTCCGGATTTAGCTGCCCCAACTTCGCCATAAGGAAAACATCCGCACGCCAAGGCGTTGATGGTGAAGGATTCGTTGACTCGGCTGCCAGCAATGCTACCGTTACAGCATGAGTACAGTCACGCGCGCACAGCTGGCCGAGACGATCTACGCACAGGTGGGCCTGTCGCGGAACGAATCCGCCGACCTGCTGGAGGCGGTGCTGGAGCGTATCTCCGCCGCGCTTGAATCCGGAGAATCTGTCAAGATCAGTGGCTTCGGGACCTTTTCTGTGCGCCAGAAGGGTCGCCGCATTGGCCGCAACCCCAAGACTGGGGTGGAAGTGCCCATCCTGCCGCGCCGGGTGCTCGTCTTCCGGCCGAGCCAGGTCCTCAAGGGCACGGTCAATGGCGAAGTCGTGGACGAGGAGGGTGATGACGCATGAGCGTGCTCCCGCTGGCTCGCAACACCACCATGGGTGAGGATGACGAAGCCCATGGCCGCGCCAAGCCGAAGAAGGCGCCAACCGCTTTTCGCACAATCAGCGAGGTAGCGGACGATCTTCATATTCCGCAGCATGTGCTGCGCTTCTGGGAGACGAAGTTTCCCCAGGTCCGACCGCTGAAACGTGGCGGCGGACGCCGCTACTACCGGCCGGACGACATTACCCTGCTGCGCCGCATCTCCCATCTTCTCTATACCCAGGGCTATACGATCAAGGGCGTGCAGCGTCTGCTGCGCGAAGGTGGCGGGCGTTTGGCGGACGATATTCCGCCGCCGTTGCAGGATGATCAGGACACGGAAGCCGATCATGAGGCCGAGCAGCTGCTGGCGCAGGAGCGTGCGAGCATTCAGGAGCGCGCGGAAAGCGCCGCCGCTGCGACCCGCCTGCCGCTCCGTTTCATTCCGCGGTCCGCCGCCCAGCCGCCTCTGCCGTCCGCGACCCCTGCGGGGCCTTCGACCACCGAGCAGGAGACCGCCCGTCTGCGGCGCGCCCTGGCGGAGCTTCTCTCCGGCCTCGAAGGGCTGCGGGCACTTCTCGACCGCTGAGGGCCGCCCTCGGCCATGCTGGCCGGGGCTGTCATGAAACCTTTCCTGGATCTGAAGCGACCGGCGGTATAGCCGGTAGCGAAATGAGAAGGAAAGGCCAATGTCCGGCTTAAGTGCGCCTACTTCGCCGCTCGATCGGACCGGCACTGGCGGTGGCCGGCACTGGTCCACCGTGCCCGTGTTTGCCCTTCTGCTGATCTGTGGCCTCGGCTACGCTCTTTACGGCCTGGTCTCCGACATGAACCAGGCCGGCCAGTCGCCCCTGGCGATCGGGGCCTTCCTGTTGCTGGGCATCGCGCTTCTCATCGCCCTGGGCTTCGAATTCGTGAACGGTTTCCACGACACCGCCAATGCGGTGGCGACGGTCATCTACACCCACAGCCTGCCGCCCGTGACGGCCGTCATCTGGTCGGGCGTTTGGAATTTCCTGGGCGTGCTGACCTCATCCGGCGCCGTCGCCTACAGCATCGTCAGCCTGCTGCCGAACGATCTCGTGCTGAACGTGGGCTCCAGCGCCGGCTTCGCCATGATTTTCGCCCTGCTTCTGGCGGCGATCAGCTGGAACCTGCTGACCTGGTATTTCGGCATCCCGAACTCCTCCTCCCATGCGCTGATCGGCTCGGTCCTCGGGATCGGCATCGCCAATCAGCTGATGGCGCCGGCGGGGCACGCGGCGGCCGGCGTGCAATGGGGGGCGGCCATCGGCGTGCTCAAGGGCCTGCTCTTCAGCCCTGTCGCGGGCTTCGTGCTGGCGGCTCTGCTGTTGCTGGTGATGAAGCGCGTCATTCGCAGCCACAAGCTCTATGAGGAGCCCAAAGGCCGCAAACCGCCGCCGCTCTGGATCCGCGCCATCCTGGTGCTGACCTGCACCAGCGTCTCCTTCGCCCATGGCGGCAATGACGGGCAGAAGGGGATGGGCCTGATCATGCTCATCCTGATCGGCGTGGCGCCGACCGCCTTCGCCCTCAACCGGACGATGTCTCAGGACAGCACGCCGACCTTCATTTCCACCAGTCTACACGCCGCTCAGGTTTTCGAAGCCCATGCCGCCGCAGAGGCGACCAAGCTGCAGGGCGCTGTCGCCCGTCAGCGGGTGGACGACGCCCTGAACAAAAGCAAGGTTTCCGATCCGGCCATCTATGGTGCGCTCGGCGTGCTCGCCCATAACATCGCGGGCCAGGTGCATGACCATGGCGCGCTTTCCGCCGTGCCGGCGGCCGAAACCAACAACGTCCGCAACGACATGTATCTGACGGATGCAGCCATCGCCAAACTCGCCAAGGAAAAGGCCCCGTTCAGCGCCGAGGAATGGACGGTGCTGAAGCATTACCGCGCGCTGCTGCAGCACGGCACCCGCTATATCCCGCTTTGGGTAAAGGTCTCGGTTGCCGTCGCCCTCGGTCTCGGCACCATGGTTGGCTGGCGCCGCATCGTGCAGACGGTGGGTGAGCGCATCGGAAAGACCCATCTGTCCTACGCCCAGGGTGCGTCGTCGGAAATCGTCGCCGCCGGCACCATCGGCATGGCCGAGGCCTGGGGTCTGCCGGTATCGACCACTCATATCCTGTCGAGCGGCGTCGCCGGCACCATGCTCGCCAATGGCTCCGGCTTGCAGCGCAGTACCGTCGTCCGGTTGCTCTCGGCCTGGGTGCTGACGCTGCCGGTCGCGATCATCCTCTCGGGCGTGCTCTTCTGGCTCTTCCGCAGCCTGCTCTGAACGTCCTGCGTTATGCTGGCGGGCGTGACCCCGCCAGCAGCGCCTCTACCTCCGCCCGCTTCGGCATGCCGGCCCCGGCACCGGCGCGGGTGACTTTCAGGCCGGCGACCGCGCAGGCGAAGCCGAGCGCTTCGGCAAGCGTCTTTCCCTCAGACAGCGCGACGGCAATGCCGGCATTGAAACTGTCCCCCGCCCCCGTCGTGTCGACGACGGGCCCCGCCTTGACGGCCATGGCAAGGACCGTCTGGCCATCCTTTCGCAGCAGCGCGCCCTTCTCTCCGAGGGTGATGACGACGGCGCCCGCGCCACGCGCGATCAGCGCATCGGCGGCGGCTTCCGCTTCTGCCGTATCGGTGACGGGCAGGCCGGAAAGCATTGCCGCCTCGGTCTCGTTCGGCGTCAGAATGTCGACCAGACCGAGGATTTCATCGGAAAGGGCGGCGGCCGGCGCGGGGTTGAGCATGGTCACGCTCCCGGCGGCACGGGCCCGGCGCAGCGCGTGCAGCACCAGGGGCTGCGGCGTTTCGAGCTGGGTGAGGAAAACCGAGGAGGCGTCGATTGCCTCAGCCGCCCCGTCGATCTCGGCCGTGGTCAACGCGGCGGCCGCCCCGGGCACGACGATGATGGCATTCTCGCCGGCGCGGTCGTCGATGATGATGGCGGCCGAGCCCGTGGGAAGATCGGCGCTCTCGCGCAGGAAGCGGGTGCCGACGCCTTCGCGCGCGTAGATGCCGCGGGCCATGGCGCCGAAGTCGTCCTGCCCGATCTTGGCCAGGAATTCCACCGGCGCGCCCAGCCGGGCGGTGGCGATGGCCTGGTTGGAGCCCTTGCCCCCCGGCCCGATGCCGAAGCCGCTCCCCAGCACCGTTTCACCCCAGGCGGGGAGTTTCGGCGTGTGGAAGACGAGGTCGGCGGCGAAGATGCCCATGACGGTGATCATTGTTTGGTTCTTTCTCAGCCGAGGGCCTGGGCCGCTTTCAGCACGTCTGTGGCGTGGCCGCTGACGGAAACCTTGCGCCAGATTTTCCCGATCTTGCCATCAGCGCCGACCAGGAAGGTTGCGCGTTCGATGCCCATGTATTTGCGGCCATACATGCTTTTTTCGACCCAGGTGCCATAGGCCTCGGTCACGGCGCCGTCGTCGGATGCGAGCGGGAAGGTGAGGCCATATTTCTCAGCGAATTTCTCAAGCGCCTTCATCGGATCGCGCGAGACCCCGATGACGTTGAGCCCGAGGTGACCGAGCTGGGGCAATGCCTCCTGGAAGGCGCAGGCCTCCTTGGTGCAGCCCGTCGTATCGGCCTTAGGGTAGAAATAGAGGAGGAATGGCTTGCCCGCGTAGTCGGCCAGTTTAACCGTGCGGCCGCCGGTTGCCGGCATGGTGAAGTCGGGGGCGGCATCGCCTTCGGTCAAGCTCATGGGCTTTCTCCTCTTGTCTGGACAGGCGCCAAAAGGCTGGGCGCCGGACTGCCGGCCACCGGATTGCCGATATGCCGGATGAAACTCGCGCGGACCAGAGCGGCGGTGCGCTCCATGCGGGCGCGCAATGCCGGCAGGTCCGCTTCCCCGGTCGCAGCAAGCAGGATGCGGGCGGTCGCTTCCGGCAGCTCGGCCTTGCGGGTCTGCCCGACGGTCAGCCGCAACATGCTCTGGATCGTGCGCCAGAAATGATCGGCCGCGACCAGCGTCTCCGCTTCCTCGGCCGGCAGGCATCCGGCCTCGGCGAGTTTGCGCAGCGCCTGGGCGGTCGTCGTGTCGCGCAGTTCGGGGCGGTCTGCGCCGTGGATCAGCTGCAGGATCTGGGCGGTGAACTCCACCTCCATGGTTCCTCCAGGCATGAGCTTCACATCCCACGGCCCCTGGGCCGCGAGGTCGCGCAGCATGCGCCGCCGCATGTCGAGCGCATCGGTGCGCAGCGCGGCCGCACTCCGCCGGGGGCCGAGCGCCTCCCGCAGTGCCGCTTCCACGATCGGCAGGAAGCTCGCCGTTCCGGTCACGACGCGGGCGCGGGTCAGCGCCATCTGCTCCCAGGTCCAAGCCTGTTCGGCGTGATACTTGCGGAAGGCGGCGAGGCTGACTGCGACTGGCCCCTGGTTGCCGGAGGGGCGGAGCCGCATATCCACCTTGTAGAGCGGCCCCTCCACGCCCTGCACGGTGAGGGCGCTGGTGAAGGCATTGACGAGGCGGGCGAACCACTGGCTGGGCGCCAGGGGCCTCGGGCCTTCGCTCGCTTCCGTATCCTCCGTCCGGTCGTAGATCAGCATGAGATCGAGATCGGAGCCGGGCATCATCTCTCGGCTGCCGCCCTTGCCCAGCAACAGCACGGCAAAGGAAGCGCCGCGCAGCCAGCCGTAACGGGCGGTTTGCTGCGCCACCACGCCATCAAGAATGACGGAAAGCGCGGCATCGGCGAGCGCGGTGCGGGCGAGGCCGGCGCTGTCCACGTCCATGCGGCCTTCGAGCGTCGCGACGCCGATGCGGAAATGCTCCTCGCTGACGAAATGGCGGGTGAGGGCGATGACGTCCTCCAGCCCGTCCGCATCGACGAGTTGAGCGTGCAGCGCGCGCAGCGGGTCGGACCGCGCGGCCTCGGAGCCGAGCAGCCCTTCGAGCGAGCCCGGATGGCTCGCCAAATGGTCGGCGAGGCCGGGGGCCGCGCCCAGCAGCAGGGCGATACGGTCTATCAGCGCCGGATTGCGGCTGAAGAGCGAGAAGAGCTGGATGCCGGCGGGCAGGGCGGAGACGAAATGGTCAAAACGGGCGAAGGTCTGATCCGGCTGCGGTTGTTTCGCAATCGCGCGGAGCATATGCGGCAGGAGATGCTCGAG
>NZ_DATJJK010000057.1:0-9439 GCF_035492295.1 Acidisoma sp.
GCAGCACGCTGTCACGCTCGGCAAATCGTACTAGCTCGCTGTGGCCGCGGCTTGGCGACGAATGAGCAAAAGCAAAGCGACTGCGACGAGGATCGCCGTGGCACTGGAAAAGATGATAGTTGCGCGCTGAATTCCGACGGCTTGGACCGCGAAGCCAATTCCAATAACCGGCGCCGAAATGGCAATATAGAGTATGACAAAGAAGCTTGACGTCACCTCAGCCCGCTGGCTCGGGGGGCTTTTGGCCGAGATATCGCTCAGACCTGCCCGGAAACTGATTCCCTGACCGAGACCTGCGGCAATGGTTCCGATCAGCAGCGCGCCCAGCGATTCTTCAACAGCGCAGACCACCACACCGAGCAAGCCAACAATGAGGCTGAGACAGCCGCTCGGCTGTCGCCATGGCAATGCCAGATGTGCTTGCACGACCTGTCCGCAGGCTGACGACAAGAAGAAGAGAAAAACGATGGCGCCGATCAAGACCGTGCCGTGAAAGCCCAATTCGGTCCTGATCAATTCCGGTGCGACGGCGGCAAAAAATCCGATGACCATGAAACCCGCGAAGCCCGCCACGGCAGCCGGAATGAACGTCTCGCGCACGGACACGGGCAGCGACATTTTCTGGCCCGCCAATTTGATGCGATGAGGCAGTTGCACGGTCTCGGGCACGCCGATCATCGCCAGGATAGCGACCATGACGAGGCCCAGATGCACAGCAAATGGCAGACGCGTCGGCCAGGGCGCGATGTCAACAAGTATGCCTCCTAACAGAGGGCCGCATCCCAGACCAAGCATGTTGGATGCCGTGGCTACAAGCGTCGCGTGTTGCCGCCACGCGGGGGGTGCCAGTTCGACGAGTTCAATTACCGCGACCGTTGCTGTGCCGGTGAAAATGCCGGCAGAGATGCCCGACAGCAACCGGCCCAGCATGAGGCCGAGAAGCCCATCGCTGAGAAGAAAGCAGACGGCGGAGGCTGCAGACAGGCACAGTCCGGCGATAAGCATGCGCCGACGCCCGAGCTGGTCTGACCAGTTGCCGACGATCAGCAAGGCTCCAAAGACGCCGACCGCGTAAACCGCGTAGATCAAGGTGATCACTGGTGTCGCGAAACCGTATTGCAGTTGGTAGTCGTGATAGATGGCCGTGGGGAGCGTGGTTCCCGTCATGGTGATCAGGAACGCCAGAGCGACGATCACGAATGCCGTGGGCGATCGAGATGAGCCGGATACTGGTTTCAATCGCATTCTTCATCTCCGACGCCCGAATGGGCAAAAGCACGGGGCTAGGGGTTGCAAGACCGTGGCCGGGGCCCCGGACGCTTGTGTGATCGTCCAGGGGCTTTCGGCCGGTACCCGCTCGATCGCGGCAAAGGTGTGGGCGGTGGTGGCCAGGCTTTAGATTGGCCGGAGGGCACCAATATCGCACTTCGCCCGTTCGAGCGACTTGGACCGCTGCTCAGGGCTGATCGCCACACCCTCGACCCGGATGAAGTCGATATCCGTCACGCCAATGAAGCCAAACAGACTCCGGAGCAGAGGCTCCTGGTGATCCAGCATCGCAAGAGGCGTCTCAGCTCCGTAGAAGCCACCACGGGCCGAAGCCACTATGACGCGTTTGCCACTGACCAATCCCTCCGCGCCGGACTCCGTGTATCGGAAAGTCTTGCCGGCAACGAGGATGCGATCGATCCAGGCCTTGAGCTGGGTGGGAATGGTGAAGTTGTACATCGGCGCACCGATGACGACGATGTCAGCCGCCAGGAACTCTTCCAGAACGCGAGCGCTGAGAGCGAGATCATGCTGCAGATCATGCTCATGCAACGATGGCGCGCTCTGAGCGGCGAGGTAGGCGCCAGAGAGGTGCGGGACCGGCTCTGTCGCCAAGTCCCGGTGATGGACGATGGCATCCGGGCTGGCCTGTCGGAGGTGGCTCACGATCTCGGACGAGACGTGACGTGTAATGGAGGCATCGCCGACGATGCTGGAATCGATCAGCAGAACCTGTTTAGGCATGGAGGCTGCTCCTTGAGGGTCTCCGACGCGGCGTCGGGGAGCTTGCATCGGCAAGCCAGCAAGTCCATAAAACCTCAACTATGGTTGAGGTCAAGGGGATGGATGCAACCGCGAACGGCAACCTGCGGCAGCAACTCAGCGTCGGGGAGGTCGCGCGCCGGAGCGGCGTTCCCGTTTCAACGCTCCACTTCTATGAAGCGAAGGGGCTGATCGCGCCCTCGCGAAGCTCTGGCAATCATCGCCAGTATTCGCGCACCATCCTGCGACGCATTGCAGCAATCAGAGTGGCGCAACGCGCCGGAATCCCGCTGGCAACAATCCGCGACGCCATGGAGGCACTGCCGGACGGACGCACGCCAACGGCCGCCGACTGGCAGAAGCTCGCGCGTGACTGGCGAGACATGTTGCAGATCCGTATCGACAGTCTGACCCAGCTCCGCGACCAGTTCGAACATTGTATTGGATGCGGATGCCTGTCCCTGACTGAATGCCCCCTTCGCAATCCCGCGGACACACTTGGGCGGACAGGCTCTGGCCCGGTGCTTCTCAACAGAATGCGATAGAGCCGAAGAGGCACTGGCCATCAAAATCTGAACAACCCGGTCGAACAGGACCCCGCGGGCGACGCTCCGGAGACCGAAGAACCAGTTCGATCTTGGGGGATTAAGCGCGACGCCAGCACTGTGTCCGCCGTCTGCTACGGCTAGATGTGCGCCTGAAACAGCCGTTTCAATCAAAAAACCGCGCAAAGGCGCATATAGAAGCGCTACAATTGCCTGGACACGCGGAGGGCGACTGGGAGCCCGGGCGGTCAAAAAAGTATCGGCCGCGGTACCATGGAGAAGATGTGCAACGGAACGGCCCGCGCTATCCTTGCTGTCAGAAGATGAGCCTTCCGATCTTTAACGGAGGCCACAGGGAGAGACACCAATGCCTGATCATTGCGGAAAGGGCGGGCGGCGGCATTCGCCCCGCGCCCAGAACCACAAGGTCTGAAGGACGTGGCACAGCCCGAGCTTGAGATCATCGTCGTGGATGATGGTGCGCCATTCAGGATTTGGTCGCACGGCTATCCATTCCGGACCGTGCGCTGGCACTTTCATCCCGAGTTTGAAATCCACCTCGTCACGGCGACCAGCGGCCGTGTCTTCGTGGGCGACTATATCGGCGCTTTCGCTCCGGGTAATCTGGTGATGACAGGACCGAACCTGCCACACAACTGGCTGAGCGATGTCGCGCCAGGTGTCACCATCCCGGAGCGTTGCATCGTGCTGCAATTCGGGGCGGCCTTCATCGAGGCCTGTTCCGGCCTTTTTCCCGGCCTCGATCTTCTTGGCCTGATCGACCAGTCGCAGCGCGGCATCGAATTCTCCGACGCTGCGAGCAGGACCGTCGCGCCCCTGATGCAGGCCATGCTGGCGGCGGACCGGCTCGGCCATCCCGCGATCTTCCTGCAGATCCTCGAACAACTCCTGCGGGACAAGTGCCGGCGCCTGCTCGCCAGCGTCGGCTACGAGACGCAGCCCGCCACCTACATGACACAGCCCTTGAACCATGTGCTTGACCATATCGCGCGGAATCTGAGTTGCAATCTGTGCGAGACCGAACTCGCCGTGCTCTCCGGCTACACGCCGAGTGCCTTTTCGCGTGCCTTCCACCGCCAGACGGGCATGACCTTCACTTCCTACGTCAACAGCCTGCGGATCAATCGGGCCTGCCGGCTGCTGACGACATCTGACCGGCTGGTGACCGACATCTGCTTCGACGTCGGGTTCAACAACCTGTCCAATTTCAACAGGCGGTTTCAGGCCGTAACCGGGACGACGCCGAGCACCTATCGCCACCGCCATCGGGAGAACGACCGCGCGCTTCTGAGAAGTGAAGAGAGCGCTCGGCCCGGGCACCTAAGCATCGTCGGGAACCGCACATAGAAAGCGGACAACCCCAATCACAAGAAACTGGAGGAACGAAGACATGATATGGACCGAGACGCCGATCCGCCGCTCTCTGGGCGCCCTGGCTTTGGCAGCCGCCCCGCTGTTCGCGCCCGTCCCGGCGGCCCACGCCGCCTCGCTGAGCGACGCGACCGTCGCCTTCCTCATGCCGGATGAGGGATCGACGCGCTATGAAGCGCATGACAGGCCAGGCTTCGTGAAGGAAATGAAAGAGCTCTGCGCAAGTTGCAAAGTCCTCTATCAGAACGCGGATGGCGATGCCGCGCGCCAGCAGCAGCAGTTCAACTCCGTCATTTCGCAAGGCGCCAAGGCCATCGTGATCGACCCGGTCGATTCCACGGCCGCAGCCTCTCTCGTTAAAATGGCCCAGTCCCAGGGCATCAAGGTCATCGCCTATGACCGGCCGATCCCCTCGGCCAAAGCCGATTTCTATGTCTCCTTCAACAACGAGGCGATCGGCAAGATGATCGCAAGCTCGCTCGTCCAGCATCTGCAGGCGATGCATGTGCCGGACACCCAAGGCATTCTGGAGGTGAACGGCTCACCGACCGATGCCGCCGCCGGTCTTATCAAAAAAGGCATGCATGAGGGTCTCGCAACAGGCCCCTACAAGACTCTTGCGGAATACGACACGCCGGACTGGCTGCCGCCGAAGGCGCAGCAATGGGTCGCGGGCCAGATCCTGCGGTTCGGCCAGAAGATCGCGGGCGTTGTGGCGGCAAATGATGGCACGGGGGGAGCCGCCGTCGCCGCCTTCAAGGCAGCGGGTGTCGATCCGGTGCCGCCCGTCACGGGCAATGACGCGACGATTGCCGGCTTGCAGCTCATCATCGCCGGCGACCAGTACAACACCATTTCCAAACCGAGCGAGATCGTGGGCGCCGCTGCCGCCAAGGTTGCCGTCGCACTGCTGGAAGGCCAGACGCCGGCTGGCAACACGACCCTGTTCGGTACGACGACGGAGCTTTTCACGCCGACGCTTGTGACTGCCGAGAACCTCAAAGCCGAAATTGTTGACAAGGAGATCAACGGCAAACCGATCGAGCCGGCTTCGGTTCTCTGCACCGGTCGCTATGCCGATGGCTGCAAGAAGCTCGGGATCACGCCTTGATGCACGATGACGCGCCCGGCGCCGCCCGTCGTGCCATTTGGCTTTGTGGAGGATAACGGCAGTGACCGACCAGACAGGACAGGGCGGCGGGCGCGGCGAGCCGGTCTTGAAGCTGCGCGGTATCTCGAAGCACTTCGGCGCGGTCTCCGCGCTCACAGACATCGCGCTTGAAGTGCATGCCGGCGAAGTGGTGGCGCTCGTCGGTGACAATGGTGCCGGCAAGTCCACGCTCGTCAAAATCCTGGCGGGCGTGCACCAGCCGAGCGCCGGCACGATCAGCTTCCAGGGCAGGGAGGTCAGCCTGGCGGACCCCGGCGCCGCCCTCTCCCTGGGCATCGCGACGGTGTTCCAGGACCTCGCGCTGTGTGAAAACCTCGATGTCGTTGCCAATATTTTCCTGGGCCGCGAGGTCGGGCGTTACGCGCTCGACGAAGTTGCCATGGAGATCAAAGCCTGGACCCTGCTGAAGGAGCTGTCGGCGCGCATTCCGAGCCTGCGGGAGACGGTCGCCTCCCTCTCGGGGGGCCAAAGGCAAACGGTTGCCATCGCACGGTCCCTGCTTCTGGAACCGAAGCTTATCCTTCTCGATGAGCCGACGGCGGCGCTTGGTGTGGCCCAGACGGCTGAAGTGCTCGACCTCATCGAGCGGGTGCGGGAGCGGGGGCTGGCGGTGATCATGATCAGTCACAACATGGAGGATGTGCGTGCCGTGGCGGATCGGATCGTCGTGCTCCGGCTCGGCCGCAACAATGGTGTCTTCCACTCCGATGCCAGTAACCACGAATTGGTCAGCGCCATCACCGGAGCGTCCGAAAACGCCGTCTCGCGCCGCCAGCAGCGGCGACGGGGCCAGGATGGCGGCGCACAGGAGACCCATCCATGAGCGGCTCCAAGCTTATCGATCGCTCGGATGAGCGGCTGCGGCACGACGAATCCCTCGCCGGCGCACTGCGCGGCTTTTTGGATCGGGTACGCTCCGGCGATCTCGGGTCGCTGCCGGTCGTCGTCGGCCTGATCGTCATTTGCGCGGTGTTCGAGAGCCTGAACGGCGTTTTCCTGTCGAGCCGGAACATCGTCAATATCCTCTATGATTCCTCCACCATCGGCGTGATCTCGCTCGGCATCGTCTGCATCCTCATGGTGGGTGAAATCGACCTTTCAGTGGGATCGGTGAGCGGCTTTTCCTCGGCGCTCGTCGGCGTGCTTTGGGTCAATGCCGGTTGGCCGGTCGCCTTCGCCATCATCCTCGCCATCCTTGCCGGGGCGGCCATCGGTTTGATCTACGCGGTGCTCTTCAACCGCTTCGGCATGCCGAGCTTCGTCTCGACGCTTGCTGGCCTGCTCGCCGTGCTCGGCCTGCAGCTTTATCTTCTCGGCGAGAGCGGCTCGATCAACCTGCCCTATGGCTCGCCGCTGGTCAGTTTCGGGCAATCCCTGTTCATGCCCGCTTACCTCGCCTACCTTGTCGTCATCCTGGCCGGGGCAGGCGTTTTCCTGAGCGGCTACCGAAGAGCCGCGCGGCGGCGCGCTGCCGATCTCTCGGCCCAGGCGACGCGGTTCATCCTCGCGCGCGCCGTGGCTGTCACGCTCATTCTCGGCGCTGCCGTGTTCTATCTGGAACGGACGCGCGGCGTGCCCTGGATGCTGTGCTTCTTCCTGGCACTCGTCGTGCTGCTCAACTACGCGCTTACCCGCACGCAATGGGGGCGGCAGCTCCGTGCGGTCGGCGGCAATCGTGAGGCGGCGCGCCGCGCCGGCATCAATGTCCGCTGGGTCTATATCAGCGCGTTTATGCTCTGCTCGGCCTTTGCGGCGGTCGGCGGTGTGCTGTCCTCGGCACGCCTCGCCTCCGCCAGCCAGCAGGCCGGGACAGGGGACGTCAACCTCAATGCCATCGCCGCCGCCGTCATCGGCGGCACGAGCCTTTTCGGCGGTAGGGGCAGCGCCTACTCGGCACTCCTCGGCATCATTGTGATCCAGGCCATCTCGAGCGGCCTGACCTTGCTCGATCTCTCCTCCTCGTTTCGCTACATGATCACCGGCGCAGTCCTCGCGGTCGCCGTGATCGTCGATTCGCTCGCCCGCCGATCACGCGCATCACACGGCCGGGCCTGAACCCGCGCCTCGCCAAGAACCGCTTTGGCGCCGCGGTGCCCCGCGGTGCCGCCACGTGAAGGAAGAAATGACATGACCCAGACCCTATCGGGCAAGGTGGCGGCCGTGACAGGCGCCGCATCCGGCATTGGACTCGCATGCGCCAAAACCTTTCTCGCGGAAGGGGCGACCGTCGTTTTCGTCGACCGGGCCGAAGAGAAGCTTCGCAGCATCACGCAGGCGCTCGGCCCGCGCGCCATCCCGCTCACAGTCAACCTCACGGAGCCGGCGAGCGTCTCCACCATGATGCCACGCCTCCTGGAGGCCGCAGGCGGGCTGGACATCTTTCACGCGAATGCGGGCTCCTATGTCGGCGGCGACATCGTGGACGGTGACCCGGATGCCTGGGACCGCATGCTGGCACTCAACGTCAACGCCGTTTTCCGCACAGTCCATGCCGTGCTGCCGCATATGATTGCGCAGAAATCGGGGGATATTGTCGTGACCAGTTCGGTCGCCGGTATGATTCCGGTCGTCTGGGAGCCGATCTATACCGCATCAAAACACGCCGTTCAGGCCTTCATCCATACCGTGCGGCGTCAGGTCTCCCGGCACGGGGTGCGGGTCGGCGGTGTGGCACCGGGACCTGTCATCACCGCCCTTCTGGACGATTGGCCCAAGGCAAAGATGGAGGAGGCCTTGGCGGCGGGTAGCCTCATGGAGCCGGGGGAAGTTGCGGCGGCCGTGCTGTTCATGGTTACGCGCCCGCGCAATGTTGTTGTGCGGGATCTCGTCATCCTGCCGCAGAATCTTGATCTTTGACGGAATCACAGTTGGGGAGAGAGCGCATGCCCTATCAGATCGATCTTACAGGCCGGCACGCTCTGGTCACTGGCGGCACGCGCGGCATAGGACTCGCGTGCTGCCGCCTGCTGGGTGAAGCGGGTGCGAGTGTCGTCATCGCTGGCCGGGCGGTGGCGGAGGGGGAGGCTGCCGCGCGAGCCTTGGCCGATGACGGGATTACGGCGCGGTTCGTGAGCCTGAACGTCCTTTCGGAAAGCGCGATCGTAGAAGTCGTTGGGGAAATGGCGGCCGCGACGGGCATCGACATTCTGGTCAACAGCGCCGGCATCGCGCGCCACCGGGATACGCTGGATGTTGATGCGTCGCTTTGGAACGACCTCGTCGATACCAACTTCCGCGGCACATTTTTCTGCTGCCGCGAAGCCTTGCGCCACATGGCGCCGCGCGGGCAGGGGAGCATCGTCAACATCGGCTCCATCTCGGCGCAGATCGCGAATATTCCGCAGAACCAGGCGGTGTATAACGCATCCAAGGCCGCGGTACATATGCTCACGAAGTCGCTCGCCAGCGAATTCGCGGCGCAGGGCGTGCGGGTCAACGCCGTCTCTCCCGGCTATATCCTGACGGATATGACGCGCGGCGGCCTGGAGAACGCGGAATGGGCCAAGGTCTGGCTCGATATGACGCCGATGCGGCGGGTCGGCCGCCCGGAGGAGGTGGCGCAGGCCGTGCTCTTCCTCGCCTCGAACGCCTCAAGCTACATGACGGGTGAAATTCTGACGATCGATGGGGGCTATACACTGCGCTGACGGTGGCACGCAGTTCCGCGATAGCCGACCGGCATGGCCAACGCAGGCGCGGCGCAGTTGCCGACGGCAAGCGCTCCGCTTCGGCGAGGGACAGTCGGGGAATTTTCAGAGCCGCCGCGCACCTGTGGTGATCGCGTGCAGGAGACCGGCATCGCATGGCACGATCCGGTCCGTGCCGGGTTCATTGAACCAGAGACTGTCTGTTCCCTCATGGACAGACAGTCCTTCGCGAGCGAGCTGCTCCTGTTGCAGCTTGAAGGTTGCAGTTGCGGGAATCTGATCACACAAGCGCAGGAAGACCGGGCGTGCATAAGACGGCAGATGGGCGAGCATATGGGCCATCAGTGTCTCAGGGCGAAAGTCATCGTCGATTGTGAGTGCTGCCATACCTGCGCGGCCTTCCGTTCCTTCGACCGCGACACCGAAAACGACCGCGTCCGTCACGCCCGGGCACCGCATGATCACGGCGGCGACTTCGCTCGAGGAGACGTTCTCGCCCTTCCACCGGAAGCCGGAGCCGAGGCGATCCACGAAATAATAGTATCCGGCCGCGTCGCGCCGCATCAGATCGCCCGTCCGGAACCAGGCATCTCCCGGTGCGAAGACATCCGCCAATACCTTGCTTGCAGTTGCAACTGCATCGGTATAGCCGT